>JAFXJK010000044.1 GCA_017532355.1 Oscillospiraceae bacterium
ATATATTATAATATATTAATTAACACCTGTTGTCAATCTGAACAAGACTAATATCAGAATAAAAGAGCGATTGCTTCCCTTATATTCTTTGCAAAAATTACATCCAATCCATCCGGAACAACAATATCACGTGAATTCTGATGCGGCATGATGCAATGCGTAAACCCAAGACGCTTAATTTCGTTCAATCTCTGCTGTGCAGAAGAAACTGCCCTTATCTCACCTGTTAATCCGATTTCGCCAAAGGCAGCAAAATCGCTCGGCAAAGGCTTGTCCTTTGCCGCTGACGCAACAGAAAGAAGTGTCGGCAAGTCTGCTGAGGTCTCGTCAATTTTAAGACCGCCGATTACGTTAATATAAGCGTCGTAGTTTCCAAGCTTAAAGCCTGCGCGTTTTTCAAGAACCGCGAGCAGGAGCGTTGCGCGGTTATAATCAATACCCGAGCTCATTCTGCGCGGCGTTCCGTATGCCGTCTGCGCAACAAGAGCCTGAATCTCTGTGAGAATAGGGCGACTTCCCTCCATAACACAGGCAACGCAGGTACCCGGAACATCGCACGGGCGACCGTCAAGAAGTGCAGCAGATGGGTTTTTGACCTCAATGAGACCTTTATCGCGCATTTCGAAAACGCCGATTTCGTTAGTTGAGCCGTATCTATTCTTTGCCGCACGGAGAATACGATACGACATGTTTTTATCTCCTTCAAAATAGAGAACGCAGTCAACCATGTGTTCAAGCACTTTAGGTCCTGCAATGTATCCGTCCTTATTAACGTGTCCGACAACAAAAACAGTTATGTTCTTCCCCTTTGCAAGCTCCATACAGGAAAGCGTACATTCGCGCACCTGCGCAACACTTCCCGGAGTCGAGGACAGATCGCTCTTGTAAACTGTCTGAATTGAGTCTATTATCATTATTTCCGGCTTTATGCGCTCTGCAACAGAGATAATATCATCCATATCTGTTCCGGCATACACATAAAGCGATTCCGGATTTACACCAAGGCGTTCTGCGCGCAGTTTGAGCTGACGCTGTGACTCTTCGCCTGATATGTAAAGCACTTTGGATTTACAGCACATATTCCCACAAATTTGAAGGAGAATAGTTGATTTACCTATTCCCGGTTCACCGCCAACAAGAACAAGCGACCCCGATACAGCGCCCCCACCGAGAACACGGTTGAGTTCTTCCATTCCTGTATCGAACCTTATCTCATCTGTAAGCGCAATTTCCGTTATCGGAGAAAGCACTCCTTCACGCGCAGCTTCCGAAAAATCCTGACGGCTCGATTTTTTTGCCTGCACGCTCATTTCTTCAAGCGAATTCCAAGCACCGCAGGCAGGACATTTGCCGTTCCACTTCGGTGTTTCATTTCCGCACTCTCTGCAGATAAACACTGTTTTTGTCTTCATAGCTTTTCACTTCACTTTTCATTTTGATATCTCAAAAATCCTGCAGCCATACACATAGCAAGCTTCGTCTGATATGTATCTTTTTTCAGGAGCTTTGCCTCTTCGTGATTCGTAAGAAATCCGCACTCAACAAGCACCGCAGGACAAGTTACATTTTCAAGAATATATATTGACTTATCGTTCTGCTTCTCGACACGGCGGTTGGTCTCATCAATTCCCGCTTTTAGTGTAGTCTGAATGCTTTTTGCAAGTATCTTGCTGTTTTCATTCGACTTCGAGAAAAAGACCTGCGCCCCTTTACAATTCTCTTCAGGAAAAGAGTTCTGATGCACACTGATCAATGTTACACGTGGCGTATTCCGGATTATTTCCACGCGTTTTTTGATATCCGCAACCTTTCGCTCACGAACGGAATCGCCTTTTCCTGAAAGCAATGCCTCATCATTTCTCCTTATCATCTCCGTGTTTACTCCGCAGAGATTCAGGATATGCTCAAGTTTTTCAGAAACCGCAAGGTTGATATGCTTTTCGAGAACTCCTTCGGAGCCTTCTGCTCCTCCGTCCTCACCACCGTGACCTGCGTCAATCATCACAGTTTCTCTCCGAAGTGCCCCGAAGCTTTGGCAAACCTCATCTCCTCCTTCAAGGAGGAAAATCATTGATAGCATAACGGTGAATAGAATAATAATTGTTGTATTAATGATATATCCTGACTTCAAAAATATCACCCCAATAATCTTATGGCGTGATATTTAAGAGTATTCTATTCTTTATCAGCTTTGTAGATAAGTATCTGTCTGACAGAGATACCGTATCTTCCCAGAATGTATGAAATACCCGAAACAACGGGAATTACCATCGGGAAAAGGATATTAAGCGCCGGCCTTCCCTCGATGAATTGATACAACTCACCTATCGGCAGATTCAGGAATCTGTTTATTACGACAACTCCGTCATGCCCCATAAACTCAAAAAACGAAACATATCCGCTCTCTGAAAGAAACGCAAAAACCGCAAGAACAATTCCCGGAATTGCTGCAAGGAGACCTGCGATAAATCCGCGAAGCTTGTTATCAGAAAGATATCCGAGCTTCACTCTGTTCTCATCCGACGAACCTTTTCGCCACGAAGTTGAATACAGGAGCGCAACGTATATCACGGAAGTAAGAATAAACCTGAAAAACGGAAGACCGTCTGAAGAGAAAAAGCCTATAACAGTGGTAACAAACACCGACATTACGATTGCGATAAGCTGATTTACCACGATGCCAAGTGCATATTTTACAAATGTCCACGCATTATTCTTCATAACAATCTCCTATTTATACTTTGGAAGTACAGAGAGCTCCGAATACATTTTTTTGTAGCTTTCGTATCTTGAAGCCTGTATCTTACCTTCTTCAAGCGCACGGATAACCGCACAACCCTCTTCTTTTATATGGGCACATCCAACAAAACGGCAGTCTTCGGCAAAATCTCTGAACTCAGAAAAATACTCTGAAAGGTTTTCGGCGTTGATTGAAGACTCCGCGGTGACATCAAACGCTGAAAAACCGGGAGTATCTGAAATCCACGTATTTTCATCTGCCTTCAGTATCTCAACAAGACGTGTCGTATGCCTTCCTCTTCCAATCTTTTGGTTAATTTCCCCCGTCTCAAGCCGTGCTGACGGAATAAGCGCATTTATAAGTGTTGATTTTCCGACGCCCGAATTTCCAGTGAGCGCAGTAAGCTTTCCTCGGAGATGCTCGCGGAATTCGCAAACCCCTTCACCGCCAAGCGCGCTCAGGCGGAAAACCCTGGCAGGAGTGTTCTTATAAATCTCATAGAGCTCTTCTCCGAGATCCTCATCACACTTGTTTATGACTATGCAAACCTCAATATCCTTGTGCGTTGCCATTGCCATAATCCTGTCTATAAAATACGTATCCGTACAAGGAGGAGCCTTTGATGCAATTATTGCTATCATATCAATATTTGCAACAGGCGGACGTATCAGCAGATTCTTTCGCTCACGTATCTCCATTATATATCCTGTCGAGTCATCGTTTACCGATATATCAACAAAATCTCCTATATACGGAGTTATGCCGAGCTTTCTGAGCTTTCCGCGCGCCCTGCAGGTAATAATACCATTTTCGGTATCGACATAATAAAAACCACCGATACCCTTAAGAATTCTTCCAAAACTCTTTTTTTCCATCATTATTCAAAATCCATCGAGATTTCCTGGAAAGGCTTCTCGTCAATGTACACACCGACTGTGGAAGTACCCTTACCGGACAGTGTTACCTTTACAGACCCGTCTGTACCTTTATGTGTTTTTTCATACTGTTTTTCTCCGTTTACGGTAATCTTGACCGTAAACGTCTCAGGAGAATCAGGAAGTCTTATTTCTTTAGTTATCTTTTTATTTGTATCAGCGGGCGGAGGCGTTACCGGAGCAGTTGGATTCTTCTGCTCTGAGCTTTGCTTGCCTCGGCTGATTGTAAAACCAACAGACGTTCCCTCTTCTCTCTCCTCTCCGGCAGGAACATCCTGACGGATAACGCGGCCTTTTTCGACTGTGTTGCTGTACTCTTCGCCGACGCTGCCTTTTGTGAGCTTTACTTCTGCGAGAGCTGCTACCGCCTCCTCTTCCGTCATTCCGAGAATATTGGGAACACGATTTTCCTTACCAAGGCTTACGTATATGGTTATAACATCCTCTTTTGAAACTTCAGAGCCGATCGCAGGCTCGGTCTTGATAACATTTCCGGTTGCTACTTCTTCGGAATTCTCGCTCTCGACCTTGTAGCTGAGACCGTCACGTTCGAGAACCATCTTCGCCTGTTCCTCGCTCATACCGTAAACTTCGGGAATCTTCATCTTGCCGCTTTTCTTGCCGCGGCTGACTGTAACGTGAATTTCGCCCGATTTTACCTTCTCATCTGCATCCGGAATCTGCTTTATGATTACGCCCTCGTCGTATTCATCGCTGTATTCACGCTTTCCGAAGTCTTCAACAATGTTGAATTCATCACTGTACTTTACAGACGCTTCTTCAAATGACATTCCAACGAGATAAGGAACTCTGTCATATTTATTTGGCTGTCCCTGCCACCATCCGGAAACCGAACCAACAAGGAACAAACCTCCTAAAATGAATATACCGAACGCAGCAATAAGCGCAATAAGGGGCATCTTATTTCCTTTGCTTTCCGTCTCGTCTATCGGCTCGTCCTCAGCAAAATCATCTTTGTTTATCAATATCGTTCTCGTCTGTGACAAATCTTCTTCCACCCGGCTTGTCGGTGGCTCGTATGCAATCTCGAGTTCAGGATTCTTACGGAAATTCTCAAGGTCCTCTATCATCTCATCTGTAGATGCATATCTTTTCGGGAGAGACGGAGCCATAGCCTTCATTGTGATCTTCTCAAGGGCTTCCGGAATTTCAGGATTAATCTCTCTCGGACTAAGCGGAAGCGAATTGATATGCTGAATTGCAATAGAAACCGGTGTGTCACCTTCGTACGGAAGTCTTCCCGTGAGCATTTCGTACAAAACAACACCTGTCGAATATATATCCGCACGACAATCGATATTGCTTCCTTTTGCCTGCTCCGGAGCAATATAGTGAACAGAGCCGAAAGCCTCTCTCGTAACCGTCTTCTGAGAGGATTCAAGTCGGGCTATACCAAAGTCCGTAACTCTTACGGTGCTGTCACGAAGGATCATGATATTATGAGGCTTTATATCTCTATGTATAATTCCCTTTGAATGAGCATGAGAAAGCGCTCTGAGTATCTGCGTTGTGAAGTGTATCGCTTCCTTCTGAGTGAGCTTTCCCCGGCGGTTCATATACTGTTTGAGCGACATTCCGTCAATAAGCTCCATAACAATATACTCTACCGAATTCGAGCGTGAAACGTCATAAACCGCGACAATATTCGGATGCGAAACCATTGCAATCGCGTGACTTTCCGCATGAAAACGGTTTCTGAATTCTTCATCCTTTGCATACTCGTCTTTAAGTATCTTTACAGCTACATATCTGTTGAGACGATGGCAGAGAGCCTTGTAAACGACAGCCATACCACCTGTTCCGATTACTTCGAGAATCTCGTATCTGTTATCCAAAAGCTTTCCTATGTACTTATCAGCCATTTTTATTCTCCCCCTTTAAAACGCAAGCAAGACAACTGTTATATTGTCAAAGCCGCCACGATTGTTTGCAATATCTATAAGTCTTGCGCAGCAATCCTCGTGACTGCCGCCGTAAATTACCTCATAAAGCATCTCCTGCTCCGATACGAGGTTTGAAAGCCCGTCAGAACAGAGAAGAATGAACTCTCCCTGCTTTACCTCCGGGAAGAACACATCTCCCGTAACGGTAACATCCGTTCCTACAGCTCGCGTTATAAGGTTTTTCCCCGGATGTGCTTCGGCCTGTTCTTCCGTAAGTTCACCCAACCGAACCATATCCGCAACAAGAGAATGGTCATTGGTGATTTTAGTTATACCTTCTGCATTTATCTTATACGCACGGCTGTCGCCTACGTTTATAACAGCAACCTTTGTCTGCGTCGCAACAGCTGCGACAAGAGTTGTTCCCATCCCGAAGAGGGACTCATCGCTTTTCGCCTTATCGTGAACTGCGGTGTTCGCATCCTCAAGCGCTGTTTCAAGCAACTCAAAAATCTGCTCATGCGAAAGATTCTTGCAATTTGTCTCCCTTATGTGCTCCGTAAATCTCTCAAGAGCAAGCTGACTTGCAATATTTCCTGCCGCAGCGCCACCCATTCCGTCACACACAACAGCAAACGCAAGCTTTTTCGCGTCAGACACGCTGTAAATATAGGAATCCTGGTTATCCTTCCTTGCCTTTCCTATATCAGATTTTCCCCAAGCAAACATTTTTTCTCCATAAACCGCCTCTTTGGGCGGTACCGTCCTTTACGGCCGACGATTGACCAAATTTATTCTGAAATATAATTCTGTCGAAGCTGTCCGCAAGCCGCATCAATATCGGCACCAAGGCTGCGGCGTACAGTAACTGTTATTCCTCGCTGTTCAAGATAAGACATAAAGCTTTTTATCGCCTCGGGCGAGCTCGGACTCAAGTCACCTTCACTAATTTTGTTAAGCGGTATAAGGTTCACGTGGCATGGAAATCCCGAAAGAAGTTCTGCAAGCTCCTTTGCAGTCTCAGCCCCGTCTGTTTTTCCGGCTATCGTCGTGTATTCAAAAGAAATCCGCCTTGACGTCTTCTCGAAATACTTTCTGCACTCATCCACAAGACGCTTCACTCCGTATGCCTTGTTTATCGGCATTATTGCGCTTCTCGCCACGTCATTCGGGGCGTGAAGCGAAACTGACAGCGTAAGCGGAAGATTTTCATCTGCAAGGCGCGATATCTTCTCACATATTCCGCACGTAGAAAGCGAGATGTGGCGCATTCCTATATTAAGACCTCGCTCGTCATTTACGAGATGAAGAAACTTAATTACATTGTCATAATTATCAAGCGGTTCACCCGTACCCATAAGTACTATGTTAGATATCTTCTCGCCCGTGTCACGAATAATCGCATAAAGCTCCGCGAGCATCTCTGACGGGACAAGGTTTCTGACAAGGCCCCGTTTTGTAGAGGCACAAAACACACATCCCATACGGCATCCAACCTGCGTTGACAGGCAGACTGTATTGCCGTGATTGTATTTCATAAAGACAGATTCCACGCAGTTCCCGTCAGAAAATTTGAAAAGATACTTTCTCGTACCATCGGTCTTTGACTTCTGGCACCGTACAATCTCTGCGTTATTCAGAGTGCAATTCGCAGCAAGTAGCTCCCTCAACGCTTTCGGAATGTTCTTCATTTCATCAAACGAAGCTATTCCCTTGTGAAGCCACAAATAAACCTGCGCGGCTCTGAACTTTGGCTGACCGATTGAAAGTATGTATTCTTCAAGCTCTGATTGTGTCATGGAACGAATATCAATCATTTTTTCCTCCGAAGTTTACACATATAAAATCCGTCTGTTCCGCTTATATGCGGAAGAAGTGTTATGCCGTACTTTTCTTCTTTGCAAGGAACCATCACTTTTACCTTCTCCTCGCAAAAATCCCCATTTTCTTTTAAGAACGCTTCGATAACATCACTGTTCTCGCGCGACAGTATCGTGCAGGTAGAATAAACAAGCGTTCCTTCAGGTTTAAGATATCTCGAAAGATTTTTCAAAATCCGAAGCTGAAGCGTGGGAAGCTCCCCTGCTTCATCAACTGACTTATAGCGTATGTCAGGTTTTTTACGTATAATACCGAAGCCCGAGCACGGAACATCTGCGAGTATATAATCAAACGACTTTTCAAATTCGTGGGCAAATTCCGAAGCGTCACGGAGAGCTGTTGAAATTATGTCTATACCGAGCCTCTTTGCCCCTTTTTTTATCAATTCAAGCTTGTGCTCATGAATATCGCAGGAAACAAGTTCTCCTTCATTTTCCATCAATTCTGCGAGCAGAAATGATTTTCCACCCGGAGCCGCGCAAGCATCGAGCACACGGCTTCCTCGCTTCGGAGCAAGAAGGCTCGCCGCAATCTGACTTGCTTCATCCTGAATATGAAAATGACCGTTTGCAAAGGCATTGCTCTTTTCGATATTTCCAGAAAAGCTTACCTCTACTGAGTTATCAAGCCTTCCGGCCTTAAACGAGAGGACTTCTTCGTCCTCCGCCGTTAAGTCTTCTCGCGTTGTCTTCAAGGTATTTACCCTTGCAAAAACCTTGCTCTTTTTATTGTTTTCAGCAAGTATTCTCTCTGTTTCCTCTTCGCCAAATTCAGAAATAAACAAGTTTACAAGCTCTATCGGATGGCTGTACTGCACAGAAAGCTTTTCAGAAAACGTTCCCTGCGGTTTCGGAAGATTCTCTTTAGATGCGGAAACCTTTCTCGCAACAGCATTTACAAAGCCTGCCGCTTTCGGATTGTTGCGCTTTGCACGGCTTACCGCGTCGTTCACCGCCGCAGAATCGGGAATTCTGTCAAGAAACAATATCTGATATACCGCCATCTGCAAAATATCAAGAATACCCGGTGAAATCTTATTAAGCTTGATGGAAGAGAATTTTGAAATATAGAAATTCAGAAGCAAGGAGTTTTCAAGAACTCCGTTTACAATTTCGCTTGCAAATGCCGCATCACGCGGAGTGAGCTCATTTGCCCTGATTTCATTTCTCAAAAAGCCGTCAGACCACGCATTTCTCTTACGAAATGCCGTGATTGCCGAAACAGCCACATCCCGTGCATCTTTCTTTCTCAATCTCTTCTCCTGCCTCCGCCAAAAATCAATATCAGTCTCAAAAGCTGGGCAAGCGAAACTGCAAGTGCCGCAACGTATGTCATGGCTGCCGCAGAAAGAACCTTTTTCGCCTGCGCATTTTCTTCATCCGTAAGCGTTCCCGACGATGTCAAAGTTTCAAGTGCGCGACGCGACGCGTTGAATTCTACAGGGAGCGTTATAAGCTGGAAAAGAGTTGCAAGAGCGAAGAACAAAATTCCGATATCTACAAGCGGCTGCCAAGTGAATATAAATCCGGCAAGAATAAGCGGCATTGAAAGAGATGAGCCTATTCTGCAAACAGGGATTATCGCATTTCGAAGCTTTATCGGCCCGTAACCTACCGAATACTGCATAGCGTGACCGCATTCATGTGCCGCAACCCCTGCCGCGGCAATGGAAGTGGAATCGTACACCGACTCAGAAAGACGGATCACCTTTGCTTTCGGGTCAAAATGGTCGGTAAGGTTACCGCTTGTTTTCTCTATCTTTATATCTGTGACGCCAAATGCCATAAGCATACGGTGTGCAACCTCAGCGCCCGTAATGCCGCGAACATTTGCATTTCTCGAATATTTCTCAAATGTACTTGTTACACGCGACTGCGCTATGAATGCAAATATCATCGCAGGAAGAACAAGAATAATATAAGTTATATCAATTCCGTAAAAATATCCAAAACCCATTATCTAACCTCTTTTATTTAAAAAATGTTCCGACTATGCTCTCGTGACCTCTGAAGTAATCTGCAGGTGACATACGCTTTCCGCTCTCTACCTGAAAAAGAGAGATGACAATGCTCCCGTCACCCGTTGCAACCTCAAGCCCGTCTTTTAAAAGTTCAAGAACAGCGCCCGCCGCGCCTTTTGAACTGCCGCGCCTTGCGGAATATATCTTAATTCTTCCGATTTTGCTGTCTGTGAATGCAATCGGCCAGGAAAAGCTTCCGCGGATGAGATTGAGCACCTCTAAAGTAGTTTTGCTCCAGTCAATTTTCGCATCCTCTTTTCTTATCGGAGGTGCGTACGTCGCAAGGCTTTCATCCTGCGGCACAGGAGTTATGCACTCTATATTATTTACCGTCTCAAGAAGAAGATCAGCTCCGACTTCAGAAAGTTTGTCAAACATACTTTCAGAAGTGTCTCCGTCTTCTATCCTCACTTCTTTCTTCAAAAGCATTGCACCCGTATCCATTCCCTCGTCCATAAGCATTGTGCTGACGCCGGAAACTTCGTCGCCATTGAGAACGGCATGCTGAATCGGCGCGCTTCCTCTGTACTTCGGAAGAAGAGAGCCGTGGAGATTTATACAACCGTACTTCGGGAAATCAAGGATACTCTTCGGGAGAATCTTGCCGTAAGCAACTACAACTATCATTTCGGGAGAAAGCTCCGAAAGCACCCCGTCAAGCTCTCCGTTTTTGACAGATGACGGCTGAAATACAGGTATGTTATGTGTAATGGCACATTCCTTTACAGGTGTCATCATCACCTTCATACCTCTGCCTTTCGGTTTGTCTTCACGTGTTACGACTCCGCAGATTTCATGTCCGCCCTCAATAAGCTTTTCAAGCGGCAAAACGGCAAAATCAGGAGTTCCCATATATAAAATCTTCATATTATGCCTCTTCGTAGTATTCTATAACTTTGTCTTTGAAAAGTATTCCGTCAAGATGATCTATTTCATGACAGAAGGCACGGGCAAGTAACCCCTCGCCTGTCACGGTAAACTCTTTTCCATACCTGTCCTGAGCTCTGACAGTAACCTTCATCGGGCGTGAGACAGAGCCGTAAATGCCGGGGACACTGAGGCAGCCTTCAGGACCTGTTTGCTCTCCCTCCGCTGCGATTATTACAGGGTTTACGATTTCATAATACTCCTCGTCAACACTTACGATTGCAACCCTCTTTAAAATTCCTACCTGCGGAGCCGCAAGCCCTGCACCGTCCGCCACGATGAGCGTTTCTTTCATATCATCAAGCAATATATGAAGGCGCTCGTTAAAATCGGTAACTTCCCTGCAGTTTTTGCGAAGAACCTGGTCGCCTTCTTTTACTATGTTTCTTAATGCCATAATCTCTTCTCCTAAAAATCAGTTGAATTTATGTCCGGTATAATGCTTATTTCCTTATTTTCTTTATCCTTCAGAAAGTCGCGCATCACTCTGGAAATCAAGTCGCGCGAGCGTTTGTTGTTCTCTGCGCACACGAGAAGCTTGTATCGAAACTTTCCTCCAACCTTGACAACACCAAGCGGAGTCGGCCCAAGTACCTTAGCGGTGACGTCGCCATACTCTCCGGAAAGTGCCGAGGCAAGCTTTCGGCAAATCTTCGAGCACGAGGCAAAAGCTTTGTTTTCACTTTCCGATATGAAAGTAAGCGAAAAAATATCGGAAAACGGGGGTAAATCACGAATTTCACGGAGGCAGAGCTCATTTGAGAAAAACTCATCGTAATTTTGCGAGGACGCCGTCTGTATAATAAAGTTTTTCGGCGAATATGTCTGTATAACGGCGCGCCCCTCTTTTTCTCCGCGACCTGCTCGACCTACAACCTGCGTAATCAACGAAAACGCATTCTCACTTGCACGATAGCTCTCGTTGAATATCGCCTGATCGGCAGAAATAACACCCACGAGCGTTACATTTTCAAAATCAAGACCTTTTGTTATCATTTGCGTACCAAGAAGAATAGGTATCTTTTCATCCCTGAACTTATTAAGCAGTTTCTCATGAGAGGCTTTACCTGACGTGGTATCCGTATCCATTCGCACAATTCCAACTCCCGGGAAAAGCCTCAAAAGCTCTTCTTCAATGCGCTGCGTGCCAAAACCTACTGCGCGCATTTTTCCGCCACAAACGGAGCACTCATTCTCTGCGCGCTCGGAGTATCCGCAATGATGGCACATCAGGCGCATATTCTTTGAATGATACACAAGCGGTACGCTACAGTTCGGACATCCGGGAACTTCGCAACATTCATCACAAACCATATATTTGCTTGCACCACGGCGATTTAAAAACAATATACTTTGCTCACCGCTTTCGATGTTTTTCGCAAGCTCGGCATAAAGCTCTTTACCAATAGCAGAGTCACTGCCGGCTCTAAGAGACTTTCGAAGGTCGGAAACAATTACCCTTGGAAGCGGCTTTTCATTGAATCTGTTCGCGAGCGTATGTAAGCTATACTTCCCAACTTTAGCGTGATACATACTCTCAACCGACGGAGTTGCGGAGCCGAGCACAAGAAGCGCAGACTCACTAACACAACGGAATTTTGCCGCATCGCGCGCATGGTAGCGCGGATTTGTAGAGGACTTATATGTATCTTCCTGCTCTTCATCAAGAATGATTATTCCTATATCCGAAAGCGGAGAAAAAATCGCAGAACGCGTGCCGACGACAACGTCAACCTCCCCGTTTTTGATTCTCTTCCACTCGTCATATCTCTCGCCGACAGAAAGCGCACTGTGCATTATGGCAGTACGGTTTCCAAAATATGCATATACGCGCGAAAGAAGCTGGGGCGTCAGCGCAATTTCAGGAACGAGAAGAATCGCCTTTTTACCTTTCGCGATAACCTCTTCGATAAGCTTAAAGTAAACAAGAGTCTTTCCGCTTCCCGTTACACCGTACAGCAACGCACAAGCCGGTCCTTTTCCAAGCTTCGCGGATATTTCCGAGAAGACTTTGTTCTGCTCATCGTTGAGCGTCACTTCCTGTTTAACCGAAAGCTCGGAAGGTTTCGGGCGGCGATAAACTTCTATGTCTTCAAAATGAACAATACCGTTTTTCTTCAATGTATTGAGCTGCGATGGTGAAATTCCCGTAAAATAACAAAGCTCGTGCGATGTAACAGCTCCCAAATCAGAAAGAAGATTGAGCGCTTCAACCGCTGATGGCTTCGGCTTTTTGCGTTTTATGTACTCCGAAATTTCTTCTTTTGATACATCAAT
>JAFXJK010000045.1 GCA_017532355.1 Oscillospiraceae bacterium
CGCCGCACCTTTATCTTTATTCTTTTCAAGCAGCTTTGACGGAGATGAAAACTCGGCACCGAAAATTGTTTCAAGCCCAAGCTTTTCACACTCCTCACGCAGTTCTGTGTATCCCGTAACGGTATCGTGGTCGGTAAGCGCAAGTGCGCCGTAGCCTTCTCTTTTCGCTGCAGCGGCAAGCTGCTTTGGTGTGAAGCCGCCGTCGGAATGAGTTGAGTGAGTATGCAAATTTGCGTAAAGCTTCATAATGCAAACCGGCTTTCTGTTTTGATTTTTATAAATTATAACATTTCAGAATTCCGTTTTTAGTAAAATCGTACACATCCAAAATATTTAAAGAAAAACACTCCTACAGCATTATTCACTGCAGGAGTGTAGAAATATTTTTGAGAATTTTATGCTTTGTTTGAGTTTTTGGTAAGCTTTACCCACACTGCGCCGGAGATGAACATTGAAGAGTAAAGACCTGCAACAACACCTACAACAAGCGGAATTGCAAAGTTGCGGATTGATGTTACGCCGAAAATTGCAATCATAACGATTGAGAGAAGAGTTGTTACCGTTGTATTCACGCTTCTTGTCGCACTCTGCCAGATGCTCTTGTTTACGATATCTGCAAAGCTTGTCTTCTTAATAAGCTTTCTGTTCTCACGGATGCGGTCGAAGATAACGATTGTTGCGTTAATGGAGTAACCAAGAATCGTAAGAACGACAGCGATGAATGTGAGATTAAGCGGAATTCTGAAGATAACGTAGGCGCTGATAACAACGAGAACGTCGTGAGCAAGCGCAATAATTGCAGCAAGACCGGAGCGAACGTCAAATCGGATTGCAATGTAGATAAGCATGAAGAGGATTGCGAGGAACGCCGCCTTGATTGCGGAATTGCGAAGGTCGTTACCCATTACCGGGTCAACGTTGTCAACAGCAATAACGTCTGTGTGAGCTGTTTCGCCCTCAGCAACCGTCTCGGTTCCGTCGTGGAGACCATAAGCCTCCTTGAGTGCATTGAACGCTGCATCGCGCTGTTCGGAAGAGAGCGTTGCGCTCTTGAGAACAACCTGCTCGTCGCCGTCGCCGGACTTCTGAGCCGATGATATCTCTGCACCCGTTGCCTTTTCAACGATAGCCGTGATATTGTCAAGCTCAGCTTTATCAAGCTGCTTGTGCATATTATAGGTCATTGTGGTTCCGCCGGCAAAGTCGATGTCAAGGTTGAAAAGATTTACACCGAACGGAAGGATGATGAGTGAAACAAGACCAATGAGAGCAAAGATGACGCCTATAAGAAAGAATACATTAGACTTGTTTACAATATTTAACTTATTTTCCATTTTACTAAACATTATCTTTTTTCCTCCTTATGCGCCGTATGCCTTAAGTGACTTGATGTTCATATCGACAAGGCGATAAAGCAGGAAGCGTGAAACAACAAGCACTGTAAACATCGAGATTACAACACCGAGACCAAGCGTAATTGCAAAGCCGCGGATGGTTCCCATACCGAAGCAGTAAAGAACAACTGCAGCGATGAGAGTTGTTACGTTGGAGTCTAAAATTGCGGTGAACGCGCGCTTAAAGCCTGCGTCAATGGACGCCTTAAGAGTCTTGCCAACGCGGAGCTCTTCCTTGATTCTCTCATAGATGATAACGTTTGCGTCAACCGCCATACCGATTGAAAGGATGATACCTGCAATACCCGGGAGAGAAAGGTTGACTTTAAGAAGCGACATAATCACAACTAAAAGTGCTGTGTAGAAAGCAAGAGAGATGCTCGCAACAACACCCGAGAGACGGTAGATAAGAATCATAAAGAGCATAACGAGAAGAAGACCGATAAAGCCTGCGAAAAGGCTTGTCTCAAGTGCTTTTTCACCGAGAGTAGGTCCAACCGAGCGAAGCTCAATTTCCTCAAGAGCAAACGGGAGACGTCCGGAGTTGATGATGTTTGCAAGAGTCTTAGACTCTTCGCCGCCGGCAGGATTTAAGCTGTCCTCGCTGCCGATTGTGATAACAACCTCTTCGGAGTTGATGCCCGTTGATGCGTAAGAAGCATCTACAAACGGACGGCTCTGGAGAGTTTCATCAAGATAAATGTCGATATAGTTCTTTTCTGCAGAAGCCTGGGAAGCAGCCTTCTTTGTTGCCTGAGTGAACTTTTCTCTTCCCTCGCTTGTGAGCGAAAGAACAACGTGGTGCTGGTTTGCACCGTTTTCAGAAACCTGACCGTAAACGGATTCCGCGCTCTTTACCTCGTTACCGGAAATGATGACGTTTCCGTCTGCATCGCGGAACTCAAGAACAGCGGTTTTTCCGAGAAGAGCGACTGCCTCTTCCGGATCGGTTACGGACGGAATCTCAACCGTGAGACGTGTATCGCCTGCAGCGGTAACAGTTCCTTCTGTGTAATTTGCAGCATCAAGACGCTTGCGAAGAACAGTCTTTGCAATTTCCATATCTGCCTTTGACGGAACAGAGCCGTCCTCTGTGCGTGCCTCAAACGTAATCATCGCACCGCCCTGAAGGTCAAGGCCGAGACGGATACCGTCTGTTGCACTCGGGATTTCGACAACGCCAAGGTTAAGACCGCTGATCGTGGTTGCAATAAACAGAGCGATAACAGCAACAACAGCGACAAACCAAAGTATGCCTTTTTTCATTTGTATAACCTCCTCTTTTGCGCAAAACACTGTTAATCCATAATTTTACATTTTGCGCACAATAAATATTATATAATTTTTAACCGATTTAGTCAATAGCGAAATTCTGTTTCCTTAAACTTTGAGCTCTGCTTCGGTTTCAATTTCCGAGCTGTACTTTTCTATTGCCGGATATACGAAGTCACGCAAAAACTCCGTAACCTGCGAAGCACTTCTGCCCGTATAGTTTTTCGGGTCGAGATTCTTCACAATCTCTTCCTTTATCATACCGAATGCCGGGTCCGCGGCAATGCGGTCGATAAGGTCGTTTGCCTCGCCGTCCTCCTTCACGCGCTTACCCGCTGCAAGGGAGTGGGTTCTGATAAGCTCGTGAAGCTCCTGACGGTCTCCGCCGCGCTTTACTGCATCCATCATTATGTTCTCCGATGCCATAAACGGAAGCTCTTCCATAACACGGCGACGGATTACCTTCGGGTAAACAACAAAGCCTGAGGCGATGTTTAAGTAAATTGAAAGAATTGCGTCCGTTGCAAGGAATGCCTCGGAAACTGCAAGGCGCTTGTTTGCAGAGTCGTCAAGAGTTCTTTCAAACCACTGTGTTGCCGCAGTGAGCGCCGGGTTCTGAGCAGTTGCGATGACAAACTTTGAAAGTGCGCA
>JAFXJK010000046.1 GCA_017532355.1 Oscillospiraceae bacterium
GCCAGGAGTATAAGGACAGAAAGGTATATGACATCGGAAATTCAAAGCTCACCAGAAACGGTCGTGAGGAGAAGGTCGATGTATGCTGCGATGCACCTGCTGCAAAGGAAGATGTTATCAAAGACGGTGCTTACCTCTTCACAACAGCAACCTGCCCCAACTGCAAAATAGCTTGTGCAACTCTTGATAAAGCAGGCTTTAAGTATGAAAAGCTCCTTGCACATGAGCATAAGGAATTTGCTGAAGCCTTAGGAATCAAGAATGCTCCCACCCTTGCAATAGTCAAGGACGGAAGTGTTGCAAAATATAGCGGTGTTTCCGACATCAAGAAGATGCTTAATGTTTAATTTTTAAGTGCAGGGTGTATTATAATGTATGATATTATAGTTATCGGCGGTGGCCCGGCAGGGCTTACCGCCGCCCTCTACGCAAGGAGGGCAAATAAAAGCGTTCTCGTTATTGAGAAGAATACCTTCGGCGGACAGATAACATATTCCCCGAAGGTTGAAAACATTCCCGGCTTTATAAGCCTTACCGGCAATGAGTTTGCCGAAAAGCTTGTTGAGCAGGTACTGGAGCAGGGTGCAGATGTTGAAGCCTGCGAGGTCCTCTCCGTGAAGAATGGGGATGTTAAGACTGTTGTTACCGACAGCGGCGAGTTTGAAGGAAAGGCAATTATCATCGCAACAGGCGCAAGACACCGCCTTCTCGGTCTTCCGAATGAGGAGAGCTACATCGGTGAGGGTATCTCCTTCTGCGCTGTCTGTGACGGTGCTTTCTATGAGGATAAGACCGTTGCAGTTATCGGCGGCGGAAACTCTGCTCTTCAGGAAGCCCTTCTTCTTTCCGATCTTGCAAAGAAGGTAATAATTGTTCAGAACTTGGATTTCTTAACAGGTGAAGAGAAGCTTTCCGAGCAGGTTAAGAGCCGTGATAATATTGAGGTTATCCTCGGTACGGTTGTTAAAGAGCTCCACGGCGAAGGCGAGCTAACAGGTATCACCGTTCTTGAAGAGAAAACAGGCAAGGAAACCCTTCTTACCGTTGACGGTATGTTTATAGCAATCGGCCTCATTCCGCAGAACGAAGCTTTTGCAAACATCCTTCCGCTCAATAACTTCGGTTATGCCGAAGCAGGAGAGGATTGCACGAGCAATAAAGCAGGCGTTTTTGTTGCAGGTGACTGCCGAAGCAAACGCATCCGTCAGGTCGCGACTGCCGCCGCTGACGGCGCAATCGCAGCACTTGCCGCGTGTGATTATGTAGATAATTTAAAGTAGAATTCAGCACTCCCGAAAATCTTTTCGGGAGTGTTTTCCAATTTGTGGAAAAAATTTCCAAAAACCTCTTCCATTTTTCGATTTAATGTGATATACTGTAAATGCAACACAATCTCATAAAATGCATTTTGAAAATGATAAGGTGTTTTACCAATCGGTAAAAACGCCAGCTCTGCTATAACCTTATCATTTTTAGGTGTAGATTGTGTTGCAACAAAATGGAGCTGTGTGTTTTTCAGCGCATGGCTTCGGCTGTGCGCTTTTTTTATTTTTAAAAGTGCACCGTAGTTGTGGGGAAATACATTTTATCGAAAGGAGGAAAATGAAAATGCCTGATTATGAGAAAATGTATTTCGAGCTTTTTAATGGTGTGACGGATATCATAGAAGAACTTAAAAAGCTTCAGCAGAAAGCAGAAGAAAACTACATAGAAGCAAAAGAAGAAAATTAGAAGGAACACCGCCAAACGGCGGTGTTCCTTTTCATAATGCAGTAGAAATGATTGTGATGGATGAGGTGGAAAACCTTGAAAAATTTCTTTTATGGGGGTATAATGTTCTTGTCTAAAAAAGAAAAGAGATGTTAAAATGACAGAAGCAGAAAGACACTATAAAAAAATGACAGAGACGCCACTTGCGCGTCTCATAATTTCGCTCGGAATCCCGACGACGATTTCGATGCTCGTTACGAGTATCTACAATATGGCGGACACGTACTTTGTCGGAGGGCTTGGAGAGTCGGCACAGGGTGCGACGGGCATCCTCTTCACGCTCCAGGCGATTATTCAGGCAATTTCCTTTATGCTCGGTCAAGGCTCGGGAACTATGGTCGCAAAGGCTCTTGCTGACCGCAACGAGCAGGAGGCTTCAGCGTATGCTTCAAGTGCGTTTTTTGCGGCTCTTGTCGCAGGTACGGTTCTTGCTGTAGTCTGCGGCACTTTCATAGAGCCGCTTCTCTATGCGCTCGGAAGTACGGACACCATTCTTCCGTATGCGATTCAGTATGGTGCGTGTGTTCTCGTAAGCTGCCCGTTTGTTATGATGTCGTTTGTTCTCAATAACATTCTCCGCTTTGAGGGAAAGGCATTTTTTTCAATGTTCGGGCTTGTTTCGGGTGGACTTCTCAATATCCTCGGCGACTGGCTCCTCGTTATGGTGTTTGACTTCGGAATCCTCGGCGCAGGTATCGCAACTGCTGTTTCGCAGACGATAAGCTTTGCGCTTCTTCTCTATTTCCACAAGAAGAAAGCTCAGAGCAAGATTCGCATTACGTGCATCAGCCGAAAGGCAAAGACGTACCTTACGGTCTGCAAGGTCGGTTTCCCGTCGCTTATACGTCAGGGTCTTTCTTCAATCTCAAACGGACTTTTAAACAACTTAACACGTCCGTTCGGAGATGCGGCGATTGCGGCGATGAGCGTCGTAAACCGCTTCTCAATGTTTGTTATGTGCGTAGGTCTTGGCATAGGACAGGGCTTCCAGCCGGTTGCCGCGTTCAACTATCAGGCAAAGAAATTTTCACGCGTAAAGCGCGGCCTTCTCATAACAATGGGCATCGGTGCGACATTCATCCTCTGTCTTGCAACGCCCGGCTTCATCTTTGCGGATAAGATAATGTATCTTTTCCAGAAGAGTGAGGACGTTATACAAGTCGGGACATTGGCGCTTCGCGCGGCATGCATCGGAACAAGCTTCCTTGCGCTTTCCGTGCCTGTAAATATGCTCTATCAGAGCGCGAGAAGAACAGGCGTTGCGTCATTTCTATCGCTTCTCCGTTCAGGGCTTACGTTCATTCCCGTGCTTATCGTGACAACAAAGCTGTGGGGGCTTTTCGGAATCCAGATTTCCCAGCCGACCGCGGATATTCTTACAGGGCTTGCATCAATTCCGTTTATGATTCACTTCTTAAAGACACCCGATGAGAAAATGAAATAAAAAATGCCGATATATTTATCGTTTTTGCTATCAGAAATGCAATATATAGTATCACTTTTGCTATTGTAAAGACATATGCAAAATGGTAGTATATATTATAAGAAAAAAGGCGAGATGCAGAAAGGAAAATTCTCGTGAAAACATTTTCGGAGCGTGATATGCAGAGCGCAAAAAAGGCATATGAAAAACTTGGTGAAATTATGCACGCCGCCTACGATACTGCCGATCGTGAGTGGATAGTAAAACATACATGCGAGCTTGCCGATTATGAAGCAAAGCAGACCTTCCCCGCATATGAAAAGGCGGCGGAATACATAAACAATCTTATGCTCTCAAACGGGCTTGATTCGGAAATTCTCAATTTCCCCGCAGACGGAGTTACCGCATATCAGGACAAGTGTATGCCGCTTGCGTGGGATGCGAGTGTCGGCCGCCTTACCGTGATAAGCTCCTCTGTCGAGTTTGACGATCCCGTAATCGCAGACTTTGAAAAACTCCCGATTCACCTCGTAAAAGGCTCTGTTGCAACTCCCGAGGGCGGCATTGTCGCAAAGGTCGTAACCGAAGCGCAGATGCTTGCAGGTGAAGACTGTACGGGTGCAATGGTTCTCCTCGAGCCTGAAACAAGAGCAACGGCGGGATGCATCCGCATGGTTCTTGACCTTGGTGCAATAGGCTTTATTTCGGAATACCTTCTCAATCCGATGGATAAGCCCGATGATGTATATTGGGCAAACGCCGCAACAGATGCAGGCGGATGGAACGTAACAGCGGACGACCGCGACTTCATCGGTTTTTCAATTTCTCCGCGAAACGGAAGAAAGCTTCGCCATGCGGTAACCTTCGGCGGTGCAAGAGTTCGCGTTGAGAGTGACGCCCGCCGTTATGTCGGAACTCTTCCTGCGGTAACCGCGCTCATTCCGGGTAAGCAGAAGAGAGAGCTCTGGATTCTTGCGCATACCTACGAGCCGTTTACGGTAGATGACAGCATCGGCGTTGTCGGAAGCATTGCCGCGATAAAGAAAATTCAGGAGCTTATAGAAGCAGGAAAGCTTCCGCCGCTTGAATTTTCAATCCGTCTCGTTTATGCAATGGAGGTGCATGGCTTCTCCGCAGTTGCACACCATTTTGGCGGATGCCTCCGCGATAAGGTTCTCGGCGGACTCAATGCCGATATGTTCTTCGGCGGAAAGTTCAATCAGATTCAGATTTTCTATGCGCCGCTCGCCGTACCGTTTTACGGCAACTTCCTGATGAAGATGACGGCAGAGGTGTTCAATAAAGAATTCTCTTACCCCGAAGCCATTGATATGTATTTGTCGCATCACGACGATATGCTTCTCGGCGATTCCTCGGTAGGCGTCCCAACAATATGGGCTCTCGGAGAACACGTTGACGAAAAGGGAAGAGTTGATTTCCACCACAACTCCAGCTGGAATAATGATTATCTCGACGAAGAAAACTGTGCACGCGCTCTTGGCTTCTACACAGCGTGGATAGGATGCGTTGCGGCGATGAGCGAGGAGCTCATCCCTGATTTTGCAACTGCTTCGGCTATCCTTGCACAGAAATACATAGACGAAGAGGCAGAGCGTGATACCGTTATAGGCACGGCTGAGGACAAGATGCGCTACATTGCGGGAAGAATGCGCGCGGCGGTTTTGAACTTTAATCTTGCAACTGAGGTCGCAAGGGTTTCCGAGCTTGCAGATGCTTTGTCTGTTCCGAGCATTAAGAAGGAAAGCGGAGAGCATCTTATGTGGCTTGATTATGCAGAAAAGCTCGTGCCGACACGCGTCGGAGCGGGGCTTCCGTTTGACAAATGCCGCATTCCACGAAAGTACAGACGTCCTCTTCCCGATGGCGTGATTTACGGCCCCATGTCGTTCATTCTCTCCGCAATGGACGGTAAGAAAACGCTCGCGCAGGCTATCTGCGAGGCAGCCTGGGAGCGCCGCGTGAATATGACGGATGCGGCTGTTAAAAAGTATGTAAATGCAGTAACATATCTTGCCGATTGGGGATACTTAAAGCTTGAAAACCCCTTGACGATAACAAAAGATATGTTTGTCGAAAGCTTAAAGAAGATTGGAATAAAAAAAGGCGATGTCCTTCTCGTACACAGCGGTCTTTCGTATATGGGTCACATAACGGGCGGCGCAGAAACCGTCCTTGATGCGCTCATCGAAGCCGTGGGAGATGAGGGAACGATTCTCCTTCCTGCATTCACAAGACCGTACATCGGCTTTGAGGGCTATGTAAACCGTGCGAGAGAGTACCGCCCGTTTGCACCTGAGTTTTCCGACAATATAAATACGGGTGCAGTCCCGAAAGCGCTTTTGCACCGTGAGGGAACAAAGCGCAGCGCCCATGCGACACATTCCTGGTGCGGCGTTGGAAAAATGGCGGATTATTGCTTGTCTGAACAAGGCTGTCTTGACGGCCCGACCGCAAAAGGAAGTCCGCTTGAAAAGGCATGGGAGCTTGGCGGAAAGGTTCTCTTTATCGGATGTGATATACACAGCAACACCTTCCTGCATTACCTTGAGGACAAGGCAAACGCTCCGTATCTCGGAAGCGCTACAA
Organism: Oscillospiraceae bacterium; assembly: GCA_017532355.1. Next base: position 5,801 of record JAFXJK010000046.1, read on the forward strand.
TAAAAATAAAGGATGCAGACGGAAACTATCGCACCGCAACTATCACAAATCATCTCCCGGGACACCGCTCCTTCTACGGCTATACTCCGCGAGAAGGAAAGTTCTATAAAGAAGCCTTTGCAAAAGGTTTGGAGGTAAAGGTTGAGGCGCTCGGAATGGGCAGATTGCAGCTTATGGATTTAAGACAGCTCCATGACATCGGAATGGAAATGTTCAGGGAAGATCCGCTTGCAACACTCTGCGCGAGCCCTGATTGTAAATTCTGCCAAAAATACAGAAAAGCATAGAATAAGCGGTGTGGCCGGTATAGCCACACCGCTTAATTTAATAATTAAAAATGAAACTTATCGTCCTCGGTAAGTCCGAGTGTGTCAATAGCCCGTTCAATCGTCGCGTACGCAGGCTCAAAAGCGTTCTGCGCGTGTGAGTCGCTTCCGACGTAGAATTTGCAGCCGCAGTCCTTTGCGATAAAGAACGGTCGCATAACCTTTTCAAATGCCTCATCGGAGCATTTCTTGAAGTTGAGCTCGATTCCGAGATTTTTCTCTTTTGCACCGCGGAAAAGCTCGTAGAAATCGCTGTCCGTAACGCCTGCGAGAACCTCAAGATAAGGAGAGGGGGACTGATTTGCGATGAGGTGGGTGGTAAGGTGAGCAACTCCGACGCGCCCGAAGGGAAGATTGCTCTCAAGGAGCTTCTCAAAACGCTTTATGTAGAGCTTTGTGCGTTCGGGGACAGTGACCTCATTTCCGTACCAGAAGTGGAAATGGGTAGTCGAAACAATAATAAAGCCAAATTTGTCGCAATTGCTTTCGTGAATTCCGATGTTGAGCTTTTCGTCCACATCCGCTTCGCAACCGAAAAGGAACTCAACCTTATCGCTTTCGGGAAGCGGAAGAGCAGACTCGAGTGCTTCAAGGGAAGAGGAGTCATACTGCTTCCAGCAGAAACGCTCATCACCGCGGCTCAATCTGTCCCAGAAATGGTCAGTGAGAACAATCTTTGAAAGTCCGCGCTCTTCGGCATATTTTAAAATATTCTTCGGCGTCTGTCCGGGGTCGTAGCAACACCCGGAGACGGTCGAATGTATGTGATAATCGTGGTCAATCGCAAATCGCATTTAAAACATCTCCTAAAGAAAAATTTTACCATAAATCGAAGTTTTTTTCAAGATGCAGTTTTATCGTATGAATTCACTCGGCGAGACACCGTACCTTCTTTTTTGTATAGATTTCCTCTCGCGTGGAAAAACTAACCGCGGTGATTTATATGAAAAAGAAGATAAGCGATGCCGAGTTTCGGACGATGCTGTTCACGGGGAAGCTCGAGGACGACATCGCGATTATGAAAGACATTCTCGGCGACGACAATACGGTGATTTTTCGCCGCTTTGAGAATATAAACGACAGCAGAATACGCGGTTGCGTAATTTTCACCGAAGTACTCGTAAACAACATAGTAATTGACCAGAACGTGGTAAAACCGCTTCTCACCTTTGAGCCTCGCGGCTTTTCACTCGGAGCAAACCTCGCAGGCAAACTTGCAAAGCGCGTTGTCAGTACGGACGAGGTAAAGACGAAGGACACGCCGTATGACGCCGTGAGTGCAATACTTATCGGCGATACGGTTGTGCTGATTGATACTTGCTGTGAATGCGTTGTAGCAAACTCGAAAAAGTATGCTATAAGGGGTATCGGCGTTCCCGAAACCGAGGACGCGGTCAACGGTCCGAAAGAGGGTTTTACGGAGCTCATCGTGACAAACGCCTCACTTCTCCGAAGAAAGGTCAAGAATCCGAAGCTCAAATTCCGCTTTTTTGAGATTGGAAAGGTCAGCCGAACGCGCGTCTGCCTATGCTATATCGAGGGACTCTGTGAGGAGAGGCTGCTTGATGAGATGATAGAGCGGCTTTCGCGGTATCGGATAGATTCGATTCTTGACGTGAGCTATGTAGAGGAGCTTGTGTCCGACTCTCCCTCATCCCTCTTCGAAACAATGGGAAAGACCGAACGACCCGATGTCGTTGCGGCAAAGCTCTTTGAGGGAAGATTCGCACTTCTCGTTGACGGAACGCCGTTTGCGCTTACTGCGCCGTTTCTTTTTCTCGAAAATTTTCAGGCTAATGAGGATTATTACGAGAATTTCTACTTTGCGAGCTTTGTGCGAATTTTGCGTTTCTTTGCCTTTTTTGTTGCGGTCAGCCTGCCTGCAATTTACGTCGCGCTGATTTCATACCATAAGGAGATGTTGCCGAGAAAGCTCCTTGTGAGCATCGCCGCCTCGCGGTCAGGAGTGCCGTTTCCTGCGGCGGTGGAGATGTTCATTCTTCTGATCCTCTTTGACCTTTTGCGCGAGGCCGGGGTAAGGCTTCCGAAAGCCATCGGTGTAACGGTCAGCACGGTCGGCGCGATAGTGCTCGGGCAGAGCATAGTTTCGGCAAACATCGTCTCAACCGAGATGATAATCATCGTCGCGATATGCGAGATTGCGTCATTTCTCACGCCAAAGCTTGAGAGCGTTACTGAGCTTTTGCGGCTTTCATTTCTCATTCTTGCCTCAACACTTGGGATATACGGCTACTCAATAGGCGTGGTCGCGCTTTGTGCGTATATTTCGTCTCTCTCCTCGTTTGGTGTTCAGTTTACGTCATATATCATTCCGCACACGTCACAGGGTGCGAAGGACAGCTATGTCCGTTCGCCGTGGCGGCGTATGATAACGCGACCGTACGCAATAGGTAAGAAAGACAAAGTTCGTTTAAAGCGGAGGTTTTAGAAGCGTATGAAAAAGCTTTTTCTTCTGGCGCTTTTGTGCACGATTCTTCTTACGGGATGCCGAGATTATAACGAGCTCAATATGCAGGATATCGTAAGCCACGCAGGTGTGGATTATTCAGACGGCGAGGTTTCTGTATGTGTCGTTTGCGAAGGCGGAAAGGAAGAGAAACCGAAGGTTTTAAAAAGCTCCGGCAAGAGCTTTTTTGAGGCGGTGCGCAATTTTTCGGGAAGCTCTGATAAAAAGCTCTACTGGGGACATATACAGACAATCGTGTTTGGTGAAGAGGCGCTTCGGTTTGTGTTTGACGACACGCTTGACGCAATTCTTCGGGCGCGTGACGTGTATCACGACGTTATCCCCGTTGCGGTAAAGGAAAATGCGGAAAGTGCTCTTACTGCCACGGCTGACAGCAGCTCGGGAAACATTTTTGAGATTTTCGCAAACTCTGAAAACTCAAGGCGTTTTGAGGGTGTTCCCCTCTGGGAGCTTATGCGGGAGCGCGAGCTTTCCCACGTGTGCGTTATCCCGACTGCAGAGAAGAGTGAGGATGGTTACATTATGTCGGGCGGTGCTGTGCTTTCGGAGAAGGGCGTTCTTGGCTACCTCTCGGAGGAGCAGTGCCTTTTTCGCTCTCTTCTTACAGATAAGTCGGCAGGAGGATATCTTCCCGTTATAGAATTGGAGAAAGACCGTGCTGTCTCCTTTGAGATTCTTGCAAATGACGTCAAAATCAAACGAGAAGGAGAGCGAATCATAATAAATGAAAGCATTACGCTCTCGCCTGCCGAGGTGCGCGGCGATTTTGATGAGAAAGAGATGCGAGAGGTTGCGAGCGAGTATCTCGCGCGAGCTTATCGTGACTTTATCGCGACTTCAAAAGAGAAAGGTTTTGGGAACATTCTGAATATTCACGGAGCAGATGAGAATTCCGAAATTGAAGTTTCGGTCGATGTAAAAATAACAAGCGTAATGGGAGGTGCGTAGTATGGCAGTCGGGCTTGTCCTGATATATGCAGCACTCCTCATCCCGGGGACTTTCCGGCGTGAGAGGAGAGAACGTGTGGTTTATATAGTTCTGTCATCACTCGCGCTGATTTCCGCCATAGTTGCAGGAAGCATTCTTCGAACGGATCACGTCGGGGCTTCTCTTTCGGGAATGGTTTCCATATTTATGAGGTAGGGTATGAAGGATAAAACAATTTCAAACGGAGCAGGGGCTTTTCTTGTCGCGCTTATCATTATGACGAACTCATACGCCGTGCTTCCTGCAAGTTATGCAGGGCGCGGAATATGGCTTGCCGACATCTTAGCGCTTATTCTTGCGCTTATCCTTGCGTATCTATTCGCGTCCTCGTGTGATAAACTTTCTGACGAGCCGTTTTACGGCGTGATGCGTCACTCTGTCGGAAAGTGGGGTGCGGCTGTTCTTGGCGGAGTGCTTCTCATTATCACTCTTCTCACGACGGCTGTATCACTCACCGTTTTTTCGAGGTTCGTTCAGATAACGGCACTTCCGCGTACACCGCAGATAATCATACCTCTTATTATAATTATAATTGCCGCACTTTCTCTGTCGGGGGAGCTGACTTCCTCGGGCGGCGCTGCAACGCTTCTCTTCTGGTTTTCTGCGTTTGTATTTATCCTTTTCGTGTTGACCGGCATCGGAAAGGTCGAGCCACGCCTGCTTTTTTTGCAGAGGGAGAGTTTTTCGGAAGTCTTCAAGGGTGCAGGTGAGGTTTTCTTAAACCGCTTTGGTGTTCTTCCTGCGCTTGTGGCGGTTTATACGAGGATGTCGGGAAAAGGAACACGCAAAAAATATTTTCTCTCATCAATTGCAGGCTCGGGAGTTGCAATAGCGATTCTCTCTGCAATAACTGTTGCAACGCTCGGAGAAAAAGTCTCGGGAACGGACTTTTACCCCGTATATTCGGCAATGTCCATTCACTCCATCGGCGGTTTTATTCAGCACACCGAGATTTTTGCCTGCATCGCGATGACGGTGTCGCTGTTTTTTAAATGCGCTGTGAGCCTTATGTTCTCGGAGGATATGATGAACGGAATGTTCGCTCTCGAGCGAAAGTCGGGTACTGCGCTTCCTCTCGCGCTCATCGTGGCATCGTCAACACAGCTTATCTACACAAGTATTTCCTCGCTCCGAGGACTTCTTGAGTGGAAAAGCGGCGCGATCGTGATGCTTCTCATTAACATAGCAATTCCTGTATTGCTTTTTGCGAAAAGTAAAAAAACAAACTGATTTTGCACCGAAATAAACCTTCCGCATAATATGTAGTGAAGGAAACTTCAAAACATCATTACGGGAGGTATAGTAAATGCCTGATAAGGTATTGCCCGGCCCGATTCACGGAAACTCTCCGTGCGTAAAAGAGGCTGTGTGTATCCATACAAAAAGAATTTATGATTCGTGCAGAGACAAGGAATGTATTGAGAATATAAGAGTATATCCGACTCGCTGTTCTCAGGAGATTTTAGACTGTGCAACGAGCGTAAAAACACGGAGTGCGGAGCTCCTCTGGACGAACATAGACGTGCAGGAGGTCACATTCAACAGAGGTTTTTACTCCGTTGATATCAAGTTCTTCTATAAGATAATCGCTGAGGTATGCTCCTGCTCGGGAAAGAGCCAGAAGATATCAGGTCTTGCAGTTTATGACAAGCGAGTTATCCTCTTCGGCTCTGAGGGTGACGTAAAGATCTTCAATTCTCGCCTTTCTCCCTGCTCAAAGTGTGCAAGCAATATGCCGCAGGCGTTTGTCGAGGCGGTTGACCCGATTTTCCTCGGTGCTGAAATTTGCGAGGCAAAACGCGTCTGCCGCGACCCTGAGTGCGACTGCGACTGTGACGAGCTCTGTGATATTCCGCAGTGCGTCCGCGATATCTTCGAGGATGAGCTTGTTGCAAACGGCGGTTGCAAGAATCTCCTCGTTACCCTCGGTCAGTTCTCAATTGTCCGTCTTGAGCGCGATTCGCAGCTCCTCATCCCGGCATACGACTTCTGTATGCCTGAAAAAGAGTGCGTAGGCTCAAGCGAGGACAGACCCTGCGACCTCTTCCGCAAAATCAAGTTCCCCGTAAACGAATTCTTTCCCCCGTCAGCCTGCGAAGTTGATACTTCGGCGTCGTGCGAAAAGCCACCGCGCGGCTGCTGCGGAAAGTAAAATCTCTAACGCTCATTCTTCGGAATGAGCGTTTTTATGTACCGTATCGGATTTGTGCCGAGCGCCGTGAGGGCGATGACGTATGCGATGAGTCCGATTGTTGCAGAGACGAGGATGGATGCAGAATACGTGTAAATGATTTTTGTAAGAAGTGCCGAAAGAACGGATGCAAGAAGCGGTGAGAGAAACCAGTTTGAAAAGCGTGGAGAGAGCGAAAGTGTGCGGCAAAGACAGAGAAACTGCAAGACAGCCGTGATGGCGTTTGAAACAACTGCACCGATTGCGAAAGCGCGAAGCCCGATTCCTTCGATGCCGACTGCCCAGGTGAAGAAAAGCTGGATGATGCCGCCAAGGATTATGTATATTGCAGACTGCTTCTGTTTGCCGATGGCGTTGAGAAGTGCGCCGAACGAGATTTCGTAGTAGGAGATAAGCGTCGCAATACACAGCGGAAAAATAAGCGAGCTTGCGCTGCTGTGAGAAAAAAGAAGCTCTCCGAGCGGTGACGCAAGCGGAAGCATAATTGCCATAAGAGGCATCGAGAAAATTCCCGTTGCGTGGACGGTCTTTGCCGCCTTGCGACGCATATCGGAAAAATCTGCCCTTGCCTTAGATGAGCTCATACGCGGAACCATAACCGATGTAAGAGAGGCGATAAACGCAATCGGGAAAGAAAGAAGCGGCATCGTCATACCGAACACGATTCCGAAGCTTTCTGTTGCGGCGGCACGTGTGAGTCCTGAGGCACAGAGCCTTTTGGGGATAAGGGAAGAATTGAGGAGTGAGAGAAGGTTGTTTATGCTCTGTGAGGCGGAGATCGGAACAGCGACGGAGAGAAGCTCACGTGCCTTCGGCGGTAAGGTTTCTCGTCGGGCAGGACGTCTTTTTTCAAAACGGAAGAAGAGATGGAGAAGAAAAGAACTCGAAAGCTCGCTTATGACCATTCCAAGAACTATGAGAAGGGCAGAAAGTGCAGGGTCAGAAGAGCCGAATGTAAAGAGAAGAGCGGCTACGGCAAAAAAGCGAATACCCTGCTCGGAGAGCTCGCTCGTTATCTGCGGAGCGACGCGACCGACCCCGTAGAAGTAGTTTTTTAAGATATTCTCAGAACCTGTAAGGAAGAGGCAAATGAAGAGAAACGGGAGAGCAAGAGACGTTCTGACATCGCCGAGAAGCGTGCGGCAGACAAAGCGTCTCCCGATGAAAGTGAGAACAGAAATGATGAGAAGGGAAAGGGTAAAAAGTCTGAAAGCGCGCGTTGCACACTTCCGTGCACCGGGAAAATCCCCGACACCGTGCCGCGCGGCAGACAGCCTCGAGACGGCGACGGTGAGCCCCGTAAGAGTAAGAGAAGAAATAAAGGAGTAAAAAGGCATTATGAGCTGATAAATCCCCATACCCTCGGGGCCTGTCATACGGCTTAAGAATATGCGGTATGCAAAGCCTAAAAACTGCAGAAGAATATTTGAAACCGTGAGGGAGACAAGATTGCGGAAAACTGACTCACGGCTGATATGTTTAAGAAACAAGAAAACACACCTCCGTCATAAGCTTATGACGGAGGTGTGTCGGTATATTCTGTTATGTGAAAATCACGATAAAAAAGTTTTCTTTACTGCATTTCTCCTACTGTCCAGTTTGAGAAATCGTTATAAGTGTTCTGCATGGTAGGAGAGGCGCTTTCAAAGAATCCGTTTTGTGAATACATCGCCGTGTTCTTGAACAGTATCGGAACAAAAGGCGGATTCTGGCAGAAAGCATAGAAGAAGTCTTCCCGCGCCTCGTCTCCTGCAAGGTATGCGGAATGGAGAGATAAGAGGGACGCGTCATACCATGCGCCGTAATTAAGCGGACCGGATAGCAGACGTGTAAGGTCAAAGTCTGCACCGAGCGCCACCTCGCCATAGTAGAGGTCAAAATTTCCGCTTGAAAGGGCTGCGACGTACTCGCTAAACGGGAGAGAACGGACCGTGCACGCAACTCCGCGCCTTGAGAGCGTGTCGGAGATGCGTTTGCATACGGCAAGCTTTGCCGAGCTTTCTGAATTTACGAGTATTTCGATTGGTTTTGTGATTGGAACCTGGAGATTTACGTCATACGCAAAATTCTCTGCAATTTCTGTTGAATAGGCGTTTGACGACGGGTGAACGGGGAGAGACGCGGCACACCCCATAAGCGCAAAATCACCGTTTGCCGCACTCTCGCGGTCTATTACCCTTGCAATGGCAACACGTGTTGCCGCATCGGAGAATACGCCACGCCTCATATTGAATCCGATATAGTGCATTCTCGTTGTCGGGATGCTCGTGATCTGTGATGCGGAAAGAGGTGTAAGCGGAGCAGGGGAGGTCGGGTCGCTCGTAAGGATTGAAACCGTATGGTTGTCAAACTCAAACAGAAGCTCGTCGGTACTTGCGACATCAACAAGAGAGAGTGCCTGGTACCGTGCCATTTTTCCGCTGTGGTGTCCTGCACGCGAAGTGAGGGACGTAAAATCGCCGTTTGGCGCATAAAGTCCAGTGCCTATGGGCAACATATCTCCGCGTGTACCCTGCTTGATTATCGGCACATCAAGAAGCCTAGGAAACCTTGCATTGTCATATTTAAGACGGATTGTAACCGTGCTGTCGCGTTCGGAGGAAGAAATGCTCTCGATTATTGAGAGGTTCGTGGAGTAAAAAGAGCCGACTTCCATTGCGGCGCGAAGAGAATATGCAACATCGTCAGGGGAAAGCGGTGTTCCGTCAGAGAAGAAAACGCCGTTTTTTATGTTGAGTACATACGTTCTGTTTTCGTAGGTATAATCTGTGCAGAGGACGGGGATTGCATCAAAATTTGAGGAGACGGAAAAAAGCGGTTCTGTGATAAGCCCCATAAGCTCTGCGTTGAGCTTGTTTTGTGTAGTGTAGGGGTCTGCGCTTTCGTTCCGGGCAAAAGCGACGCCGAAAACAGAGGTATCCGGCTTCACCGTCACGAATCCCGAACCTTCAAGCTCTTCAATATCAGAAATGCTGCACGAACAAAAAAGAAGAATGAATATGAGAAGAAGTGATAAGATTCTTTTCATTTACTTTTCCTCCTTCAGCATTATGATTGCCGCCATTGCGCCGCGGATTCCGCCTGTCGCGCGGTGCGACCAGTAAATGTCGGATTTCTCCACTGTGCATTCGTCGGAAACGGTTATGTTTTTGTCCTCAATGCCACATTCAAGAAGCGACTCGGAAACGAGCCCCTGAAGGTCAACGTGGAACTTTCCGTCACCGTCATCCGTTATATATTTTTTTGCCGCATCGCCGTAAGAGGCAAGCATAGCGTCCGGAACGTCGGAGTGGCATTCAAATGCGCTTTTGCTGATTGAGGGGCCTATTCCGGCAAGGATATTTTCAGGCCTTGTGCCGAAAACCTCCTGCATCTTCCGCACTGCCGCCGCAGGGGTTTTGAACACCGTACCTCTCCAGCCTGCGTGCGCGACGCCGACCGCGCGCTCGACGGGGTCGAGCAGAAAAACTGGAACGCAGTCTGCGTGGTAAGTGGCTATCGGGAGATTCGGGATGTTTGTGATAATCGCGTCAAACTCGCGTTTGTCAGGGAGATATGCCTCTCCTGCAAAGGTATCGTCTGCAACGCAGACGTCTGCTTTGTGCACCTGACAAAAAGCGACAACTCGGGTATAGTCAAAGCCGAGCTTGTCTCCGAGGATGCGGTAGTTTTCAACAACTGCCGCACGGTCATCTCCGCGACCGAAGCCGAGATTCATAGTGTCAAGCGGAGACTTTGATACACCGCCGAGTCGCGTTGTGAAGGCAGTAAGGCAAAGCCCTGTTTTGTCAAAAGAGGGGACAGAGAGCGTGAGAAGACCGTCTTTTTCGTTAAAAGAAAAGCCGTGTTGCAAAAGATTCACCTTCATTCAATAAAAACCCCTATGCGGCGGCGCTTCATAGGGATAAAACGCCGTGCGACGGGGTTTTTTACTTATTGCTGTTTGCCTTTCAAGAGCTTCATTCGCGCGCTGTGGTCAAGAAGTCTCTTTCTCATACGAAGTGACTTCGGAGTAACCTCAAGAAGCTCATCGTCGGCGAGAAATTCGAGCATCTGCTCGAGACTTAAGTTTCTCGGGGGAACAAGACGAAGAGCGTCATCGCTTCCGGAAGCACGCATATTTGTGAGCTGTTTTTTCTTGCAGACATTGACGACGATATCGTCAGCCTTTGAGGATACGCCGACAATCATGCCTGCATAGACCGCATCACCGGGGGATACGAACATTGCGCCGCGGTCCTGAACGTTGAAGATACCGTAGCCGACAGCCTCTCCTGTTTCGTACGCGATAAGAGAGCCTGTTGCACGGCGCGGAATATCTCCCTTTGACGGGGCGTAGCCGTGGAAGATGGAATTTAAGAGTCCCTCGCCCTTGGTATCGGTAAGAAATTCGTTTCTGTATCCGAAGAGACCGCGTGCAGGAATGATGAACTCAATTCGCATACGGCTTCCCACCTGCGACATCTTTGTCATTTCGCCCTTGCGCGAACCGAGCTTTTCGATGACCGCGCCGACAGATTCATCGGGTACGTCAATAACAAGCTCTTCCATAGGCTCACAGACAACGCCGTCAATCTCGCGGAGGAGAACTCGCGGAGTGCTTACCTGAAACTCATAGCCCTCGCGACGCATAGTCTCAATGAGGATGGAAAGATGCATCTCTCCTCTGCCGGAAACGATAAATGAATCGGAAGAGTCGCTTGCCTGTGTGACCTTGAGTGAAACATCCTTCAAAAGCTCGCGCTCAAGGCGGTCTTTGATATTTCTTGTGGTTACGAACGTGCCCTCGCGGCCGGCAAAGGGAGAGTCGTTTACCGAGAAGGTCATTTCGACCGTCGGCTCGGAAATTTTAACAAACGGAAGAGGCTCTGCAAACTCGGGTGTGCAGATAGTGTCGCCGATAGTGATTTCGCCGATGCCCGAAAGACAGATGATGTTGCCTGCGCTTGCCTCGGTGACAGGGATGCGTTCAAGCCCCTCAAACTGATACATTGCAGTAATACGTGCCTTTTTCGGCTCGCGGAGACCGTGGTAATCGCAGACGATAACGTCCTGATTCTGGCGGATAACGCCCGATTCAATTCTGCCGATAGCGATACGTCCTACGTATTCATTATAGTCAATTGACGAAACAAGCATACGCATAGGCTCGTCGGTTTCTGCCTTCGGAGCCGGGATATAGTCGATTATCTTGTCAAGGAGGGGACGAAGGTCAGTACCCTCATTAAGTGGGTCTTCGCTTGCCGTACCTGCGCGTGCAGAACAGAAAAGGAAAGGAGAGTCGAGCTGGTCATCGGTTGCTTCAAGGTCCATAAAGAGCTCTAAAACCTCGTCCTCAATCTCGGAAAGTCTGGCATCAGGACGGTCAATTTTGTTGACAGCAACAATTACGCGGTGTCCGAGCGAAAGAGCTTTCTGAAGGACAAAGCGAGTCTGTGGCATCGGCCCCTCTGCGGCGTCAACGAGAAGAATAACACCGTCAACCATCTTGAGAACTCGCTCAACCTCGCCGCCGAAGTCTGCGTGTCCGGGGGTGTCGATGACGTTTATTTTGATGTCGCGATAGCGTATAGCTGTGTTTTTTGCAAGAATTGTGATACCGCGCTCGCGTTCAATGTCGTTTGAGTCCATAACGCGTTCTGCGACAACCTGATTTTCGCGGAATGTTCCGCTCTGCTTGAGCATCTCGTCAACAAGGGTAGTTTTACCGTGGTCAACGTGAGCAATGATCGCTATGTTTCTTATGTTAGGATTAGTCAAAATAAAGGCCCCTTTTAGAAAATAGAATAGTGTTCAATAAAAAATACAGTGCGCAAAGCCCATGCCCTGCGCACCGAATTTCATATCCTTATGCGAATAAGTTTAAGTTGAGCACGAGTGTGACGATAACGAACAATACGGCAACAACTATTGTGAGCTTCACGAGAAGCGCATCAAGTCCTTTTGACTTGTTCTTGGAAAAGAAAGTATCAGCAGCACCGGAGATAGCGCCTGAAAGACCCTGACGGCGGCTCTGCTGGAGAAGAACGACAAGAACAAGAGCAACTGAAAGAACGAGCTGAACAATACCAAGTGCAAGAATCAATGTAAACACCTCCAAAATAACACGCCGACGCATGCGGCGCAGTTTATCAGTATAATAAGCAAACTATATTTTAACACGAGTTGCAAGTTTTTTCAACTGTTTTTTAAAAAAACTTGCAAATTAAGGTAATTGTGCGGATTAATCGAGTCTGAATACCTCACGGAGCTTCGGCTGAGCGCCTGTTACGGGGTCGGGCTCCATAATCATAACGTCAGTGTCGTTGCCGAGGTCGGCGCGAAGTGTGGTGTCGTTGAAGCCTTTAAGATATTTAATCATA
>JAFXJK010000047.1 GCA_017532355.1 Oscillospiraceae bacterium
GAAGAGTACACCTTGTTCAGCTCCCATTTCAACCGTACCGAGGATGCCCCCGGCGGCGACGATATGATGCTGATGTACTTTACTTCGGGCACCTCCGGTTATCCCAAGATCGCTACCCATAATTACAAATATCCCCTGGGTCATTTCCACACCGCGAAATACTGGCACAATGTTGACCCGGACGGACTTCACTTCACTATTTCCGACACCGGTTGGGCAAAGTCTATGTGGGGTAAGCTTTACGGTCAGTGGCTGTGCGAGGCAGCGATATTCGTTTATGACTTTGATCGCTTTGACGCAAAGCAGATTCTTCCGATGTTTGCAAAGCATCATATAACAACCTTCTGTGCACCGCCTACAATGCTTCGTATGCTCATAAAAGAGGATATTTCACAGTATGATTTCTCCTCGGTAAAGCATATGTCAACAGCGGGTGAAGCGCTCAACCCCGAGGTTTACAAGCAATTTGAAAAGGCAACGGGACTTCAGATTATCGAGGGCTTCGGTCAGACGGAAAGCACAATGATTATCGGCAATATGGTCGGCGCTCCGCATAAGATTGGCTCTATGGGCAAGCCCGCACCGATTTATAATGTTGAGCTTGTAAATGAAAACTGTGAGCCGGTTGCGGCAGGTGAAACAGGCGAAATTGTCATTAACGTAAAAGACGGCATGCCCTGCGGACTCTTTACGGGATATTACCGCGACAAGGAAAAAACGGACGAGGTTCTCCACGACGGATATTACCATACCGGTGATACCGCATGGAAGGACGAGGACGGCTTCTACTGGTATGTCGGTCGTGTTGACGACGTTATCAAATCCTCCGGTTACCGCATCGGGCCGTTTGAGATTGAAAGCGTTATTATGGAGCTTCCGTATGTTCTTGAGTGCGGCGTATCTGCGGCACCCGATGAGGTAAGAGGACAGATAGTTAAGGCAAGCATCGTTCTCACCAAGGGAACGGAACCGACGGAAGAGCTTAAGAAGGAAATCCAGACTTATGTTAAGGAGCACACCGCGCCGTATAAATATCCGCGCCTTGTTGTATTCCGTGACGAGCTTCCGAAAACGGTAAGCGGAAAAATCCAGCGCAACAAGCTGTAAATTATAAAAAATATCAGATCATCCGTTCTTTAAGACAGAAGACCTGATTTATATAAACAATATATAAGGAGAGGTTTTTTATGTACAATTTTCCGGTAACAAAAACAACTAACCCCAAGGCACGTCCGCAGGACGAGTCAAAGCTTGCATTCGGCAAGGTATTTACAGACCATATGTTCATTATGAACTATACTGAGGGCAAGGGCTGGCATGACGGCAGAATCGAGCCGTACCGCAAGCTTGAGCTTGACCCGTCCGCAATGGTTTTCCACTACGGTCAGGAAATGTTCGAAGGTCTTAAGGCATACAAGGGCAAGGATGGCAAAACCCGTCTTTTCCGCCCGGAAATGAACGCTAAGAGAACAAACGACACAAATAAGCGTCTTTGCATTCCGGAGCTTCCGGTTGAGCTTTTTGTTGAAGCTTGTAAAGCAGTTGTAAAGGTCGATGAGGACTGGATACCCACTGCACCGGGCACATCGCTCTACATCCGTCCGTTCATCATCGCAACGGATGAATTCCTCGGTGTTGCACCGTCTTCCACATATCTTTTTATCATCATCCTTTCTCCGTCCGGAGCATATTATGCAAGCGGTCTTGCACCGGTCGGAATCTGGATTGAGGATGACTATGTCCGCGCAGTAAAGGGCGGTATGGGCTTTGCAAAGACGGGCGGCAACTATGCAGCTTCTCTCGCAGCTCAGGTCAAGGCACACGATGAAGGCTATTCTCAGGTTCTCTGGCTTGACGGCGTTGAGAGAAAGTACATCGAAGAAGTCGGCGCAATGAACATCTTCTTCAAGATTGACGGCAAGATTGTAACTCCGATGCTGAATGGAAGCATTCTCCCGGGTATAACAAGAAACTCTGTTATCGAGGTCTGCAAGTCCTGGGGCTATGAGGTTGAGGAGCGCCGCATCAGCGTTGAAGAGCTTTTGGATGCTCAGAAGAGCGGCAAGCTTGAAGAGTGCTTCGGCACAGGTACCGCAGCTGTTATCTCTCCGGTCGGAAAGCTTCGCTATAAGGATGATGTTATGCTCATCAACAACAACACAATCGGCGAAGTAAGCCAGAAGCTCTACGACACCATCACAGGTATTCAGTGGGGCGAATGTGAGGATAAGTTCAATTGGACAATCACGCTTTAAATAAACGCGTCACGCTGTTTGGCGGGCATTACGGCAGCGGGAAGACTAACATTGCCGTAAACTGGGCAATACACCTTGCAGGTAAGGGTGAGAAGGTTGCTATTGCGGATATAGACATCGTAAATCCGTATTTCCGTACAAAGGACAGTATGAACGAGCTTACAGCCGCAGGAGTCGAAGTGATCGCACTTCCGTTTGCAAACACAAGCGTTGATTTGCCGTCACTTCCGGCAGAGGTCTACGGGCTTGTTCAGCGATATGATAAAAAGGTAATTATGGATATCGGCGGAGACGACAGAGGTGCATATGCCCTCGGCAGATACCGTCCGTATATCCTTGAAGAAGGAAACTTTGAAAATCTTTTTGTCGCAAACTTTTACCGCCCGCTTACAAGAACTGCAGAGGAAGCCTATGAGGTTTTCCGCGAGATTGAGGCAGCGTCGGGAATTCCGTTCACCGGAATTGTGAACAACTCAAACATCGGTGCAGAAACAACGATTGAGGATGTTTTAAAAACAGCAGACCTTGCAGAAGAGCTCGCGCAGCTTTGTGGCGTACCGGTTGTAATGACAACGGCAGATGAGCGTATATGCGGAGAAAATCCTGATATTTTCCCGCTTAAGTTACAGAAAAAATTATTTTAAAATAGAAGGGGTGTTATCATGGCTAAAGTAACATTCGACACAGACCTGTGTAAGGGTTGCGGGCTTTGTGTCACGGCATGCCCGAAGGGCATTATCGCTCTTGCAAAAGACAAGATTAACAAAAAAGGTCACTCTCCCGCTGAGATAACAGATCAGGAGAAGTGTATTGCTTGCGCATTCTGTGCAACTATGTGTCCGGATTGCGTAATCACGGTAGAAAAGTGAGGTGTGAGGAAAAATGGCAGAAAAAGTATTGATGAAGGGTAACGAAGCAATTGCGGAGGCGGCTATCCGCGCCGGTTGCCGTCATTACTTCGGACATCCGATAACACCGCAGACAGAGGTTGCGGCGTATATGGCAAAGAAAATGCCGAAAATCGGGGGAACTTTCCTCCAGGCGGAGAGCGAAATTTCCGCAATCAATATGGTATACGGCGTTGCCGGAACAGGAAAGAGAGTTATGACCTCGTCTTCAAGCCCCGGTATTTCGCTTAAACAGGAGGGTATCTCCTATATTGCAGGTGCAGACCTTCCGGCACTTATCGTAAACGTTCAGCGCGGAGGTCCGGGTCTCGGCGGCATCCAGCCGTCACAGTCGGATTACTTCCAGTCCGTTAAGGGCGGCGGTCACGGAGACTATCGCCTTATCGTTCTTGCTCCGGAATCCGTTCAGGAAATGGCAGATATGACGGCTCTCGCATTTGAGCTTGCAGAGAAGTACCGTATGCCGTCCATGCTCCTTGCAGACGGAACGATGGGACAGATGATGGAACCGGTTGAGCTTCCAGAGGAAAAGGTAAACACAATCGAAAAGCCATGGGCTGTTACAGGTACAGAAGGCAAGAGAAAGCACAACATCATCAATTCTCTTTACTTGAAGCCGGAAGAGCTTGAGCAGAAGAACATCGAGCGTTATGAGAGATATAAGGTAATCGAAGAGACCGAAACAAGATACGAAAGCTTTATGATGGACGATGCGGAATATTGCGTTGTAGCATTCGGTATTGCTGCGCGTGTTGCAAAGAACGCAGTTGTTGCCGCACGTAAAAACGGCGTTAAGGTCGGTATGATCCGTCCGATTACGCTCTGGCCGTTCCCGAAGGCTCCGCTTGCGGAAGCTGCAAAGACGGTAAAGGCATTTATCAGCGTTGAGCTTTCAATGGGACAGATGATTGAGGATATCCGCCTTGCAACGGAATGTGCAAAGCCGGTTTACCTCTGCAACCGCGTAGGCGGTATGATTCCGTCTCCGGAAGAAGTTTTAGCAAAGATTGAAGAAGTCAAGGGAGGTTGCAAATAATGGCAGTAGTATTTCAGAAACCGAAGGCCTTAACGGATGCACCGCTTCATTACTGCCCGGGTTGCACCCACGGTATAATTCACCGCCTTGTTGCGGAGGCAATTGACGCACTTGGCGTAGAGGGCAAGGCAATCGGTGTTGCACCGGTCGGATGCTCCGTTATGGCATATGATTATTTTTCATGTGATATGGTTGAGGCGGCTCACGGACGTGCTCCGGCTGTTGCAACGGGACTTAAGCGTGCGTTCCCTGAGAATGTTATCTTTACATATCAGGGCGACGGTGACCTCGCATCAATCGGTATGGCAGAGACAGTTCACTCTGCTGCAAGAAACGAGAACATCACAGTTATCTTTATCAACAACGCTATTTACGGTATGACAGGCGGTCAGATGGCTCCTACATCACTTCCTGGTCAGGTAACACAGACTTCTCCATACGGCAGAGATGTTAACCACTGCGGTTATCCTATCCGTGTTTGTGAGATGCTTAGTCAGCTTGAAGGTCCTGAGTATCTCGAGCGTGTTACTGTAAACAACGTTAAGAATATCAAAAACGCTAAAAAAGCTATCAAAAAGGCTTTCAAGAACCAGATTGACGGCAAAGGCTTCTCTTTAGTTGAGGTAGTGTCTTCTTGTC
>JAFXJK010000048.1 GCA_017532355.1 Oscillospiraceae bacterium
GAAATTCAAGATTAGTAGGAGGGCAAAGTCGTGTCTCAACTTAAAATAACGCTTACCAAAAGCTTGGTTGGCAGAATAGAAAAGCACATTGCCACCGCCAAATCGCTTGGCCTTAAAAAGGTCAATAACGTAACAGTGCAGCCTGACAATGCGCAGACTCGCGGCAAGATCAAGCAGATTTCGTATCTTGTCAAGGTCGAAGAAGTTTAATAGGGAGGTGTAGGAATGAAACTGCACGAATTATCTCCCGCAGCAGGCTCTGTCACTGATGTAAAGCGTAAGGGCAGAGGCCCCGGCTCGGGCAATGGTAAAACAGCGGGAAAAGGTCATAAGGGTCAGAACGCAAGATCCGGCGGCGGTGTCCGTATCGGATTCGAAGGCGGTCAGATGCCGATTACCAGACGTCTCCCGAAACGTGGTTTTAACAATATCTTTGCAAAGACATATGCAATCGTTAATGTCGAAGCACTCAACGCTTTTGACAACGGTGCTGTAGTAGGAACTGAAGAGTTACTTGCTAAGAAGATCATCCGCAAGGCAGAGGACGGACTTCGCGTTCTCGGCAACGGTGAGCTTACAAAGAAGCTTACAGTAAAAGCTAACGCTTTCTCCGAGTCGGCAAAGGCAAAGATTGAAGCCGCCGGAGGGAAGGTCGAGGTGGTCTAAGTGATTGAGACAATCAAGAACGCGTGGAGAATACCTGAGCTTCGCAAAAAGATGATATTCACACTCGTGTGTCTCCTCATCTTCAGACTCGGCGCTGCTATCCCGGTTCCGTTTATCAACCGTGAGCTTTTAGAGGCTATCTTCGGACAGTATCAGAACACAGTTCTCGGTTTTATGAACGCTATGTCCGGTGGCTCGTTTGAACAGGCAAATATCTTTGCTCTGTCCATCCAGCCGTATATCAACGCATCTATCATTATGCAGCTTCTGGCAGTTGCAATTCCGTCTCTTGAGCGTATGGTAAAGGAAGGCGGAGAAGAAGGTAAGAAGAAGCTTGCTTCTCTTACCCGCTATGCGACAATCGTTATCGCTCTTCTCCAGGGCTTTGCTTATTACACATTGCTCAAAAACGGCGGCGCAATTGATTCAGGCAGCCTTAATAGCACATTTGCTGCATTCTCGATCATTTTAACATTTGTTGCAGGTTCTGTTTTCGTAATGTGGCTCGGCGAGCAGATTACGGAGAACGGCATCGGAAACGGTATCTCACTTATCCTTTTTGTAGGTATTGTTTCACGTGTTTATCCTGCAATAGAGTCGCTTATCGGTAACTATGCAAACCTTCACTGGTACGGAATTGCGGCAATACTTGTTGTATTCCTCGCAGTAATCGCTTTCATCATCTTCTTTGACGGTGCAGAGCGCAGACTTTCCATCCAGTACGCAAAGCGCGTTGTCGGACGTAAAATGTACGGCGGCAGAAGCACGCATCTTCCGGTTAAAGTAAATATGTCCGGTGTTATGCCGATCATCTTTGCTTCATCTATTGCGACATTCCCGGCAACAATTGCTGCGTTCTTCCCGAAGCCCGAAAGCGGCTTCTGGCTCTGGGTTCAGGAAAATGTTTTCTCCCCGGACAGCGCAGTTTATGCAATTGCTTATCTTCTTCTCATTATTGGATTCAGCTACTTCTACACGGCTATCCAGTACAACCCCGTTGAGATTGCAAATAACCTCAAGAACAACGGCGGCTTCATTCCGGGCTTCCGTCCGGGCAGACCGACTGCTGAGTTCATTGCAAAGGTTATGAACAAGATCACTCTCTTCGGTGCGTTCTTCCTTGGTGTTGTTGCAGTGCTTCCGATGATCGTAAGCCATGCTACTCCGGGAATCAACCTCTCCATCGGTGGAACCTCGGTTATCATCGTTGTAGGTGTTGCACTTGAAACCGTAAAGCAGATTGAATCTCAGCTTATGATGAGAAACTACAAGGGTTTCCTTGAATAAGGAGGAAAAGTAAATGAAGCTTATTCTCCTCGGCGCTCCGGGCGCCGGAAAGGGAACTCAGGCTGAGCTTATTTGCAAAAAGCTTAACATCCCGACTATTTCTACGGGAAACATTCTTCGTGAGGCGATAAAGAACAAGACAGAGCGCGGTATGATGGCTAAGTCTTTCATGGATGCGGGAAAGCTTGTTCCGGACGATGTAATCGTCGGTATCGTGTCGGAGCGCCTGTCTGCGGATGACTGCAAGAACGGATTTATTCTTGACGGTATGCCGAGAACGGTTGCTCAGGCACAGGCTCTTGACGATATGGGCGTCGAAATAGATATCGTTCTCTCAATAGAAGTTGACGATGAGGCTATTGAGCGTCGTATGTCGGGACGCCGTGTATGCGAAAGCTGCGGGGCATCCTATCATATCGAACACAAGAAGCCGATAACAGACGGAGTGTGCGATTCCTGCGGAGGCAAGCTTGTTCTCCGTGCGGACGATGCTCCCGAGACTGTCCGCGACAGACTTCGCGTGTATCACGAGCAGACAGAACCGCTTGTTGCGTATTACGAATCCAAGGGTATTTTAAAGGCGATAAAGGGTCAGGACGGAATTGAAGAAACCACCCGCCTTGTCTTTGAAGCTCTCGGCGTATACACTGCTTAAAGCGTGTAAGGCTTCATAAGCACTGTTTTATCAGTGATTGGAGGATTTGGCTTTTGATACAGATTAAATCACAACGTGAGATTGAGCTTATGCGGTGCGCAGGGCGCATTGCCGCAAATGCTCTTGCCGCCGCAGGACGTGCGGTGGCACCGGGAATTACAACCGGTGAGCTTAACGATTTAATTATGCAGTCAATTGAGAAAGACGGCGCATATCCGAGCTTTCTTGGATACGCCGGCTTTCCCGGGGCAGCATGCATATCGATAAACGACGAGGTAATTCACGGTATACCGGGTGCGCGCAAGCTGTGCGAGGGTGACCTGGTAAAGATAGACGTAGGAGCGACATATCGGGGATACATCGGCGACTGTGCAAACACATTTGCTGTCGGAAAGATAAGCGATGAAGCACAAAGACTTATTGATGTAACCCGGCAGAGCTTCTATGAGGGTATAAAGTACGCTCTTACGGGAAACAGAATCTCTGATATTTCCCATGCAATTCAGACCTATGTTGAGGATAACGGCTTTTCCGTTGTACGGAAATATATCGGTCACGGCGTAGGGGCAAAGCTGCATGAGGAGCCTGAGGTTCCCAACTTCGGTAAACCCGGATGCGGGGCACGCATCGTCAGCGGAATGACGATTGCAATAGAACCGATGGTAAATCAGGGCGTGTATACCGTCAAAGAGATGAGTGACGGCTGGACCGTGAAGACACGGGACGGAAAGCTGTCCGCCCATTATGAAAACTCGGTATTGATAACAGAGGACGGGCCGGAGATTTTAACTTTGGCCGATGAAAACAGGTAGAGGGAAATTTATTATGGAAGCGCAAGTCGGACATATCGTTATTTCTCTCGCCGGCCGCGATAAAGAGCGGCTGTTCTACGTATTAAAAACCGAAGAAAACTTCGTGTACCTTGCCGACGGAAAGTTGCGCAGGATTGAAAACTGCAAGAAAAAGCGTCGCAGACATGTGAGGGTTGTGGGGAGCTCACAGTCCTATGTCGGCGAAAGGCTCCGTTCGGGTAAAGAGGTATTAAACAGCGAGATGCGCAAAGCGCTTTTGGAATTTCTGAAAACGCACCTGCAAGCAGAGGGAGGTAATTTGCTTGGCTAAAGAAGACGTAATCGAGCTCGAAGGTACCGTCATAGAGGCGCTGCCTAACGCAATGTTCCAGGTGGACATCGGAAACGGGCACAAGATTTTAGCTCACATCTCGGGTAAGCTGCGTATGAACTTCATCCGCATTCTCCCGGGAGACAAGGTTACGGTACAGATGTCGCCGTACGATTTGACACGCGGACGCATCATTTGGCGTTCTAAGTAAATGCATAACAAAGCCGCACTGTATTACCGGCAAAGACAGGGCGGTGTGCAGATAAGAAAATTGCCGGAGAAATGGAGCTTTTTACGATTATGAAAGTTAGACCGTCGGTAAAGCCTATTTGTGAAAAGTGCAAAATCATTCGCCGCAAAGGCCGCGTAATGGTAATTTGCGATAATCCGAAGCATAAACAGAAGCAGGGTTAAAAAACAAACCCACATACAAAATTGGAGGTATGTTAAATGGCACGTATAGCCGGAGTTGACCTTCCGAGAGAAAAGAGAGTTGAGATCGGTCTCACCTACATTTTCGGTATCGGAAGAAAGCGTTCAAATCAGATACTGGCTGCGACAGGTGTAAATCCTGACACACGCGTCAAGGATCTTACTGAGGAAGACGAAGTAAAGCTTCGTGACTACATCGGCAAGACCTTCACTGTTGAGGGTGACCTTCGCCGCGAATTGGCACTTGACATTAAGCGTCTTATTGAAATCGGTTCCTATCGTGGACTGAGACACAGAAAGGGCCTTCCGGTTCGCGGACAGCGCTCTAAGACAAATGCAAGAACACGCAAGGGTCCGAAGCGGACAATTGCAAACAAGAAGAAGTAAGGAGGGTATTGTTAAATGGCTAGTCCCAAAACAGCAAAGAAGGGCGCTTCACGTAAGCGTCGCGAGCGTAAAAATATTGTAAATGGCGCGGCACATATCCGTTCCTCCTTCAATAACACTATGGTAACTATTACCGACTTAAACGGAAATGCACTTAGCTGGGCATCTTCCGGCGGAATGGGTTTCCGCGGTTCCACCC
>JAFXJK010000003.1 GCA_017532355.1 Oscillospiraceae bacterium
CCCGTCCGGCAGGACATACAAAGTAAATGTTTTGGAAAAGTCACCTCGGCAACAAGCCGACGGGAGAGACTACCCCTCAGTCTCGCGACGGCCCCCTTCTCACTGCGGTTCGGTCACGGCTCGGCTCTGGCATGAATCCCTCCACCACCTATCGGTGGTCCCCCTCCCTTTAGGCAAGGGAGGCTTTCCCGGACTGTCATTCACTACTTCGCCGACATTCGGCTTCGCCTCACTACCTAAAGGAGAAGCCCATAGGGGATGGCGTTCCTGCTGCAGGTTGTGTCGGTGCGTAGCGTAGAGGTGCAAATCCTGCGCAATAATTATTTTAAGATGTAAAAAAATATAGGTTGACAAATGAAACAAAAGTGATATAGTAAAGAAAGATAAATTCCGAGAGGAGAATTACAGTATGGAAAAAATAAGAGTAGGTACCGTCGGTCTCGGTCACCGCGGTCGTGAAATGACAAAAATGGCGGCGCTCTTCCCCTTTGTCGAGGTCGCGGCACTTTGTGACATTCTTCCGCGCAATTTCTATGAGCAGCAGTGGCTCTGCACAGCTCCGATGTCAGAGCTTTTCCCCGACACGGTTTATTATACGGATTACGAAAAGATGCTCAATGAGGCAAATCTCGATATAGTAATCGTCGAGACGGGTGCTGATATCCATGCGGATTTCTGCATCAAGGCTCTTGAGAAGAATATAAACGTCCTTTCCGACATTCCGAATGTCGCGTCTCTCGAAGAGGCAGAGCGTCTCTGGCGTGCTGCGGAGAAATCCTCCGCGATTATTTCGACGGGCGCAAACCCGAACTATCAGAAATTCGCATTTCTCCTCCGCGACTTTTACGAGAAGGGTCTTCTCGGCAAGCCGTATTGTATGGAGGCAGAATACATCCATTGGTTCCGCCCCGGCAGTGCAGAGGATATCGGCGTCAACGAAAACGGCGACTGGAGAAAACTTCTCATCCCGATTCGCTATTGCACACACTCCCTCGGTCCGCTCCTCGCAATTCTCGATGAGCCGCTCCGCAAGGTTAGCTGCTTCGGTACGGGTCGCCATGGTGACGACTATACCGATGACGTCGAGGATGACGATATGCAGTGCGCGCAGTTCATCACGGATTCGGGCGTTGTCATCCGTCTCCAGCGCAACAAGCGTTGCCGTGCTGAAATCGGCCACCACAACTACCGCGTCTTCGGAACGGAAGGCTATATGGAGAGAATCGACCGCCTTGAAAAGCCCGTCATCCGCTACAACTCAACGCGCGAGCTTGAAACGGGTCTTAAGGAAATCGGCGGAGAGTTTATGCCGCCTGCATACGCTGGCGACGAAACTGCAAAGAAGGCAGGCCACGGCGGAATGGACTATGCAATGCTCGACGATTTCTTCAAGGCATTTAGGGAAGGTAAGCCTGCAATCTCGCTTAAGGCAGGTCTTGAGATGACGCTTCCGGGCATCTATGCCGAGGAATCCGCTCGTCGCGGCGGCGAGGTCATCAATATGTACTACCCCTGGGATAAGGAATGGAAGACTACTATATAATATAATATATGATATAAAGCCTCCCGACTTCCGAGGAGTGAGGAGAGCCACAGCACCACCTCAACGCCTCCTTCTGATGAGGGAGGTGGATTTTGCGAAGCAAAAGACGGAGGGAGAGAAACAATGAAAGAATACAATAGAGCCAACATCCTTCTCGCAAAAGAGCTTCGAAAAAACATGACGCCGTGGGAGAGAAAGCTTTGGTATGAGTTTTTGAGAACGTATCCAATTCGCTTTCAACGTCAAAAAGCCATTGGGAATTATATAGCAGATTTTTATTGTGCAAAAGCAAAGCTTATCATAGAGCTTGACGGCGGAGAGCACTATACCGACAGTCAAGAAAAAAGAGATAAGCTCCGCACAGATGAATTAGAAGCTATGGACTTAACAGTAATAAGAATTTGCAACCGGGAGATTGACCGTAATTTTCAAAGCGTATGCGAATATATAGATTCTGTTGTAAAAGGTCTCTCCCTCAGTCAGCGTCGCTGACAGCTCCCTCGTCAGAGGGAGCCCGTATTCTCCTGCACTTTCAAGTTTTAGCTTGCAATAACAAACCGCCCGTTTCGGCGGTTTGTTTCTGTATTATTTCGCTTTGTTACAGCTCTGTTACAGATGGAAAAATGCTCTTGACGATTCTTTCCAAAAGGTTTATTATGTGTAATGTAAAAAGGCGAAAGCCAAAAATATTTTTTAGGAGGAACACAAAATGAGAAATCTTAAGAAGATTCTCGCACTCGCACTCGTATTTGCTATGGCATTTACATTCGTTGCAAGTGCAGCTGATTTCACAGACGCAGCTTCTATCGGCGCAAGCTATGTTGACGATGTTAACATGCTCGTAGAGCTCGGTGTTATCGGCGGTTACCCGGACGGTTCTTTTGGTCCCCAGAAGAACATCACACGCGCTGAGTTCGCAAAGATGGCTTATACTCTCAAGTATGGCTCTGACACAAACGGCGACCTCTTCGCAGCACAGAAGAGCACCTTCACAGACGTTGAAGGCAATGCAAACGTTGCATGGGCTAAGGGCTACATCAACTACTGTGCAAACCAGAAGATCGTTTCTGGTGTTGGCAACAACAAGTTCAACCCGCAGGGCAACATCACAGTTGCTGAAGCAACAAAGATGATCCTTGTTATCCTCGGTTGCGATCCTGCTAAGGAAGGCTTCACAGGTGCTAACTGGGCTTCCAACGTAGTTGCTAAGGCTATCGACCTCGGCATCTTCGACGGTTGGTCAGGCGACCCGACAGCTCTCGCAACACGTGAGCTCGTTGCAAAGCTCATGAAGAACGCTGTATTCTCACCGGTTTACACATACAGCGCAATCACAGGCACAGGTTCTCAGGTCAACGCTCTCGGTACAGCTTACAACGAGACACTTGGCGAGAAGACAATGGGCCTCAAGACAGAGACAGGTCTCGTAGTTGCTAACGAGCGCTACTACATCACTCTCGACGCTGAGGGTGACGCACTCATGGATGTTAACGTTGTTTCTGCAACAGGCATCGACAGCGAAGAGACACAGATCTACTACACATACAAGGAAGAAGATGGCGACGAGCACGGCGCTCTCCTCGAAATCCCGGTTGCTCTTCCGGACGACATGCTCGGTTTCGAAGTTACAGTTTTCTTCAAGGCTGACCAGGATGGCTACCGCTACAAGAACGTTGAGCTCATCGGTGATGTTATGGTCACAAGCAACACAGTTGCTTACGACGTAGCAGCTCTTGATGTTGACATCTTCCCGAACGGCAAGCCGGAAACAAGCAAGACAGCTATCACTCCGTACATCAGCTTCACAGTTGATGGCGTTGAGAAGAAGATCATGGCTGATTCTACTATCGGCAAGTTCGCGAAGAACATTGACTTCCAGGACGATGCAGCAGTTGACGCTGCAGACGCTTTCGCTTCACTTGCATGGGTTTCTGACGAAACAATCGCAGGCGCAGCTGCAACACTCACAAACGGTGCTGCTATCACTGACGAATTCTTCACAGCAATGGGCACACCGGCTCTCACAGACTACCGCTTCGTTTCTGTTGACGGTGGCAAGACATACTCTTACATCTTCAAGATGGTAGCAGATGACGGCGTAACTAACGCTAACATCGGTGCTGTTACAAACTACAGCGAAGCTAAGGGCGTTATCACAGTTGCTGGCAAGCGTTTCGACCTCGAAGAAGTTGAAATCATCGGCGAAGTTGCTGTTGACGACCTCGTAGCTTACTACCGTGAAGCTGGCAAGGTTGTTGTTGAGAAGCTCGACGAAGTTACAGGCGCTGTTGAAGCTATCAACGATGACGGTTCAGTTGTTATCGGCGGCGAGACTTATGCTCTCTGGATCAACGCTGACAACGACGTTGTTGATCCGGGCGATACACTCGGTGACTACTTCCAGAAGAACGTTGCAGCAATGGAAGACGGCACAAAGTACTATGCATTCGGCAACGTTATCGTAGACTTTGAGGCTGCTGAAGTTGAAGCAACTACTGAAGAGTACGCAGTAATCCTTAAGTCTTCTTATGACGAAGACCTCGACGCAGCTTACGTAACACTCGCATTTGCTGACAACACACAGAGCACATACGAAGTTGGTAAGCTCAACATCGAAGACCGCAAGGAAGTTTACAGCGATAAGAACGACCGCGCTATGGACTTTGCTGACAACGCATACTTCGGTATGGTAGTTAAGTACAAGCTCATGGACAACGGTATGGTTGACCTCTCTGCTAACGACCTCGGATACATCTCCGGTAGCCAGGCAACACTTGGTACAAAGGACTACAGCAGATACGACACAACATTCTACGCTTCTACACGTTACCACAACACTGTTTCTACTGCAACAGTTGACGAAGGTAAGGTTACAATCACAGGTACAGCTGCTGGCACATACACAGCTCTTAACAATTCTTCCGTAGTCTTCGTTCTCTATGGTAACCCGGCTTACCAGGCTGACGGTTCTATTGACCGCACAGACGCAAACTACGCTCCGATTAAGGCAGCTGCTTACAAGCTCGCAAACAAGGCTGCTCAGGACCTCGCTGCTATCCCGAACATGCTCCAGGCAGACAATGCTGGACAGCCGGCATACGCATTCTCTTATGCTCTTAACACAACAAAGGGCTACAACAAGGGTATCGTTGCTATGGCTATGACAATCGGTGACGGCACATCTGTTGGCCAGAAGGATACAGGCGACGCTTCCGAGTCTGAAGCAATCGCATACGTTGTTTCTGCAACACAGAAGTTCGACGCTGCTGCTGCTGAGTACTACCTCCAGATGACACTCATCACAGAGGACGGTCTCTTCACAACAAGAACAATCAACACACCGGTTGACTTCTCTAACGATCCGTACACACTTCCGGAGAAGATCGGCACAGTTGATCCTTCAGACGAATTCGCAGCAGACACATTCATCGAATATGCTCTTGATGCTGAAGGCGTAATCACAAACCTCGCACACAAGTGGTATGATGCACTCAGCAACACAGTTTCTTCTGCTGAAGGTCTCTACCTTGTAAACGCAGTTTCTGAGCGTAACGGAAGCCTCTACTTCTTCGATACAGACGCAAGCGTTAACCTCGAGACAGAGTCTCCGGATGCAATGAAGTTTGCTGAGGACGGCTACGATGTAATCACAATCGACGGCGGCGAGTACGCTGGCGAAATGATCATCAAGGTTCCGGCTCGTGAAAAGACTCTTGCTGCTGGCGAAGGTAACGCAGTTATCTACGTCAACGACGAAGGCGAAATTGAGAAGGTATTCTCCTTCGTAGAAGGCCGCTAATCTTAGATCAGATTACTAAAAATAAATAGATAACCTATTTTCCGGCAGGGGTTCATCCCCTGCCGGTTTTTTTATTTCCCTAAAAACCACGTGACACGTTGTAGGTCAGGGTTAGAAGAGGGAAAATGTAGGGCAGGGCTCGCTCCTGCCGTTAAAAGCCCCCGCGAGGCAAGGAAGCCTTTGCACCCTAAAGCCTTCCCCTTGAGGGGAAGGTGGGTTTTGCGAAGCAAAACTCGGATGAGGTGGAATCGTAGGGAATGCATTTATGCATTCCGAAACGGAACGGATGAATCCGTTCCCTACCCCTCAGTCTCGCACGGCTTCGACAGCTCCCATGACAATGGGAGCCTTATCGCCCGAATCCTCCCACCCTACGGACGGTGATTTGCTTTTCGGCATTTATTTTCGTGCAGTTTGTACAAGAACAAAGCCACACCATCTGACACAACTGTGTTTCAACTTTGCAAAAAACGCCGGTTTAGGTCAAATTGTCTAAAATGGCAAGGAAAACCACCTGCTCTTTGGCTATTTAGTATAGTGAAGTTGTACAAAACATTGGCAAAACCTTTGTCTAATTTAAGAATTTACTTTCCTCATCAAAAATGGTATATTATTATAGTACGCGAGGGACGTACGATTAAATTGTATAAAATTTTGGAGGTATATATAATGTCAAGTGTAAAACTCGAGCATGTCTATAAGAGATTTGACGGCGGTGTTACCGCTGTTTCAGATTTCTGCCTCGACATCGAAGACAAAGAATTTATTATCCTTGTTGGTCCGTCAGGTTGCGGTAAGTCCACAACTCTCCGTATGATCGCAGGTCTCGAAGAGATCTCCGAAGGTGAGCTCTACATCGACGACGTTCTCTGCAACGACATCGCTCCGAAGGACCGCGATATCGCGATGGTTTTCCAGAACTACGCTCTTTACCCGCACATGACAGTTTTCGATAACATGGCTTTCGGTCTCAAGCTCCGCAAGACTCCGAAGGATGAAATCCGCCGCCGTGTTGAAGAAGCTGCTAAGATTCTTGAAATCGACTATCTTCTCGACAGAAAGCCGAAGGCTCTTTCAGGTGGTCAGCGTCAGCGTGTTGCTCTCGGTCGTGCTATCGTTCGTAGCCCGAAGGTCTTCCTTCTCGACGAGCCGCTCTCAAACCTCGATGCTAAGCTCCGTGCTTCCATGAGAACTGAGATTTCCAAGCTCCATGACCGTCTCCAGACAACCTTCATCTACGTTACACACGACCAGGTCGAGGCTATGACAATGGGTACACGTATCGTTGTTATGAAGGACGGCTTCGTTCAGCAGATTGCAGCTCCGAGCGTTCTTTACGATACACCGGCTAACCTCTTCGTTGCTACATTCATGGGCACACCGGTTATGAACACATTCGAAGGCACTCTCGTTGAAGAGAACGGCACAACTTACATCGCATTCGGCGATGCAAAGATTGCACTTCCCGATTCAAAGGGCAGAAAGCCTGAGGTTATGTCCTACATCGGCAAGGAAGTTATCGTCGGCGTTCGTCCTGAAGGCCTCCACGACGAAGAAGTCTTCATCAACCAGTATCAGGATGCTCTCATTGATGCTAAGGTTGAAGTTGTTGAGCTCATGGGCCACGAGACATATCTCTACCTCAAGTGCCAGGGCCGCGACTTTGTTGCTCGCGTTTCACCGCGCTCCACAGCTAAGGTTGGCGACACAATCAAGATCGCTGTTGAGACTCCGAAGATTCACCTCTTCGACAAGGAAACAGAGCTCACAATCACAAACTAATAAAACAGCAAGCTTTTCCGGCAGGGGTTTATCCCCTGCCGGTTTTTTTATTTCCCTAAAATCCACAGTTTTTCGGGGGGCACAGAGACCCTTCCCCTACGGGACGGAGATTTGCAGAGACTTGCGGTGAGGTCTTTTTATTTTCTTGTAATATTCTATCTTTTTGTAGCAAATTTAAACGAGTGAATATGGCTTTAAATGCAGGAAAACAAAGCGTTTGTGCGAAATAATACAGTTTTAAAAATGTAAATTTTTTACAATTTGAAAAATTGTAAAAAATGAGTATATTTAAAAAACGGCGCAAAGAAACGAGCGGTTTTTTAAAGAAATTATACCGAATTTTTAAAAAAAGTTGTTTTTTAACATTGACATTACCAAAAAAAGAGAGTATAATACTGTTACAATTATGTTAAGATATTATGTTCGCGTATAGTCTGCAAAGGGGATATCCCCTTTGTTATGGAATTGTTATTCCATAACAAATAAGACTTAAACGCAAACAAAATTCGGTATAATACTGTTACAATTATGTTAAGATATTATGTTCGCGTATAGTCTGCAAAGGGGATATCCCCTTTGTTATGGAATTGTTATTCCATAACAAATAAGACTTAAACGCAAACAAAATTCGGTATAATACCGCAACGCGGGTGTTATATAAATATTCCTACATAATTATATAGGGAGGAGAAATTTCTTATGAAAAAATTTCTTAGCATCATCCTCGCAGTAGTTATGATTGCGTCGCTTTTGCCTGCGACATTCGTTTCTGCTGCAGAAGGCGACATTGTCTTCAACTTCGCTGATCATTTCACAGCGAACCCGGGCATCGTTCGCCACACAGACTTCACGGCTTCTCCGTTTGAAGGTCTTACTCAGAACGTTTCCGGTACAGCTGCAAACGCAGGTGTAATCTGGGAAACAAGTGGTAACACTCTTCGTTGGAACAACACGCAGACGGACTGGCAGACTGCAAGCTATTCTGCTGGTAACGCAAACGCTAACAACAAGATTGCTTTCGACTACAACGTTCCGACAGCAGGTTGGTATCGCTTCTCAATGCCGTTCTCTTCAAACTCAACAGCTACTACAACTGTTGCAGTTTACGACATTTTCAACAATGTCCCGTCCTTCATGGGCGAAGTAAAGTACAACACAACATCTGATGCTGTTTACCTCGAAGCAGGTACACACACAATTCTTCTTTGCTGTGTTTACTCAGGAAACGGTTCAACAGACGCGATCTTCATCCAGAACTTCACTTTTACAAAGGTTGACGCTCCGACAGGCTCTGTAGAGCTTGCTGACTTCCCGACAGCTGCAATCGGTATCGGTTCTGAAGTTGAAGGCACAGCAGTAGTTAACACAAACTACGGTGCAAAGCAGTTCTCCGGTTTCGGTGTTAAGCTCTCTGCTGCAAACGTTAAGTATCGCGTAGAGACAGCAGGCGACACATCAAACTACATCAAGGTTACTTACAGCAACCCGGGCGTTGCAGAAGTTACTGTAACTCCGAACACAGCTGTTGGCGCAAAGGGCAGCGTTCCGTACTCAATCACGGGCGTTGCAGAAGGCACAACAGATGTTACATTCACTCCGGTTGTCGGTGGCGTAGAGCAGACAGCTCTCGCTACAACAGAGACAATCAGCGTTATGGATGTAAACTTCAACTTTGACTTTGCTACACAGGCTGCAAAGTATGAACGTCATACATTAATCACCGAAGAAACAACTCTCCCGTACTTCGGCATTGCTGATGGTATGTCAGAAGTAATCAAGTGGGATAAAGGTGCAGGCGGTATGCGCTTCTACAACATTGCAGGAACATGGACTTCCGAAAACGCAGCAAGAAACCATCCGACACTTAAGGTTACAGTTCCGGCTGAAAAGGCAGGATACGCATACGACCTCTACTTCAAGTATAATGCTAACGCAGGCGAAACAGGTCCGTTCTCTGTTTACCATATCTCAAACGGCAAGGCAACATACCTCGGCGATTTGAAGACGGGTGCAGAACCGAACTTCAGACCGGTTGTCCTCACAGAGGGTGACAACTACTTCGCATTCTGTGCAGTTGGTACGGTCACAGTTTCATTCATTCCGTCAATGAAGCTCACAAGAGTTGGCAGCGTTCCGACAGCAGAAAGCTTCACAGCTGAAATGCCGACAAGTGTTGCTCTTAACGACACCTCCGCTACTTATACGGCTACAGTTGCAATGAGCAACGGCAAGAACTATCAGTTCCCGCAGTACGCTATCAACACAGCTGGCTTCACAAAGGCA
Organism: Oscillospiraceae bacterium; assembly: GCA_017532355.1. The sequence continues at coordinate 9,408 of JAFXJK010000003.1, forward strand.
TCAGGAACACCTGATTCTTACATCAAGTTTGACATTTCCCCGGCAGACGTTCTCTCTGTTACATCTGCAAACGGTGGCGTAGACAACCGTGACAAGACCACTTACTCTTTCGCAGGTCTTAAGGAAGGCACAGCTACTGTTACAATGACTCCGGTCATCGCAGGCGTAGAGCAGACAGCTCTCGCAAAGACACAGACAGTAAGCGTTATTGATGAAAACATCATCTATGACTTCGCAGCTTGGTATACTGCAAATAGCTTTGAACGCTTTACTTTGGTAACAGACGAGACAGCTCCGGCAGGCTTCGGTATTGCTGACGGCATGTCCGATGTCCTCCAGTGGGACGCAACATCTCTCCGTGTTTGCGGCGTTTCCGATACATGGGGAAGCGACAAGCCTGTTGAAGACAGAGCTGTAGGTTCACGCTTTGCTATGACAATTGACGTTCCGGCAGGTAAGGCAGGCTGGTACACGCCGCAGCTTAACTACACAGGTAACACAGGTGAGGAAGGTCTCTGTTCAATCTACCACATCTACAACGGTGAGGCTACATACCTCGGCGATACAGTAAATGGCGGCGACAACTACCTCGCTCCGGTTTACCTTGAAGCAGGCGAGAACATCATCGCAGGTGGTGTTGTTCGCGGCACAACCGGTATGTTCATTAAGAAACTCGCGTTCACAAAGTACGAAGGCGAGCAGGCAACACTTTCAAGCATCACAGTTGCGGATCCTGCAGACCTCACAGTTGGCGAGCAGTCAGCAAGATACGAAATCACAGGCGCAATGTCTGACGGTTCGGCTATGAAGTTCCCGCCGCTCGGCATGGATACTGAAACATTCCACAACTCAGGTTTGAACACAACTGATTACATCAAGGTTACAGCTACACCGGCAAACGTTGTTGATGTTCTCGCATACTCCGGTAGCTATGAAGGCATGACAAACTACTACTACGAAGTAAAGGCTGTTTCCGAAGGCGACGTAGTTCTCTCATTCGTTCCGGTTGTTGACGGCGTTGAGAAGGATGACCTCAAGGTCACAAAGAACATCTCCGTAACACATCCGGACGGCAACATCACAGGTGACAGCGTTTCGATCTGGTACTCCGCTACTGACGTTGCAGGTGCAATCGATGCAGAAGCTAAGGGCCTCCTCGACGGCAACATTGCAGCAGGCGAGGTAAACAACGTAGCAGTTGGAACAGAAGTAACAGTAACAGCTGAGGATTCTGAAGAGCTCACATTCCTCTACTGGTACAACGGCAACTCCAAGAGAGTTCTCTCTGATGATGCTGAGTACACATTCACAGCAGGTACAAACACATCAGTTTACGCTAAGTACATCGCAAAGGGCGAAGAAGCAACAGAGTACTTTAACGCTTCTGGCGCGCTTATCGAAGAAGCTGAGGGTACATTTGCAGCAGAGCCTGACGTAGAGCTCGGCGGATACAAGCTCTTCAAGGATACAGCAGCTGCAGTTGCAGAGATAGCAACAGCAACAGCTGAATCTGCTGACTTTGTCTGCTGGACAAAGGACGGCAAGGCTGTAAGCTACAACACAACTTACACCTACGCAAAGTGGGGCAACGTTGGCGAAGCAGTTGAAGTAACAGAGGGCGAGAAGTCATCTGCTCCGGCAGTAGTTCTCTTCCAGAACGGTAACGCTTACATGCTCGAGCTTGTAAACTTCGAGGGCAAGACAATCATCGAAAAGGGTATCGCATTTAACGGTGACATTGATTCTTGCACATCAAAGGCTGTATCTGCAGACAAGAACGTAAAGCAGTTCACAGCAACAGGTGACGGAGAAGCAGTTGCATACGTTATCTACCGCGATGGCGCAGCAGTAAGAGTTGCATACTCCGACTAATCCTTAAACCCAAAAGAGCTATGGCGCAAGCCATAGCTCTTTTTTCTCTTTGTGTCTCGCCTCGTACAGGCTCCCGACTTTCGAGGGAGCTGTCACGAAGTGACTGAGGGAGAGACTACCCCTCAGTCTCGCTGAGGCTCGACAGCTTTCTCGCTGAGGCTCGGTCACGGCTCAGCTCTGACATGAATCCCTCCACCACCTATCGGTGGTCCCCCTCCCTTTAGGCAAGGGAGGCTTTCCCGGACTGTCATTCACTACCTCGCCGACATTCGCCCTATGGGCTCACTACCTTTAGGCAAGGGAGGCTCATTACGGGAGGGCACAGAGACACTCCACTACGAAGTGAAAAGTAACAGAGGGGAAAATTTGAAATTTCTTATTGAACACGCTACGTATTACTGATATAATAAATGCAGGAGAAATTTTGCAGTTTCGGGTATGTTTTTTGCCAAAACACACCTCGAAAACACAGGGAGGAGAAATATATGAGAAAGAGAGTTTTATCGCTGATTTTGTGCGTGTGCTTATGCATATCGTTCATCCCGGCGATGGGAACGGTGGCGAGTGCTGTGGAAGAAAGCAGTTCAGCAAAAACGGGCAGAACGCTCTACACCGACGAAATGGTCGCGGCGGCTCGCGCAAATATCGCGAACTACACCTGGGCGGCTGAAGAGAGGGACGCGGCGGTTGCCGCGGCGGACAAGTACGTCGCGCTCGGCGCAGACTATATCTGGAACAACATCACAAGCCAGGATATTCCGCGTGCTTATGCAGTTGCGTTCGAAAAAGGTCACCCCATCCGTGACCCGTACGAATTCCACTGCCGCTACTGCAACGCAGACCTTCTTGAGGACCACGGCAACTACCCGTGGACGGTTGACGCTGTCAACAATCCGTGGAAGATTACGTGCCCCGAATGTAAAAAAGAGTTCCCGTCAAACGACTTCGGAAAGTTCTACGAGCTCGGAAGGACAAAGGAAAACGGCGGTCTCTTTAACCGCAAAACCGCGCTTGAAGCTCACCGCGCAATGCTTATAGAAAAGAACCTTCTTCCGGCAGACGCTGTCGCTATGACAAGTCCGGGGGATGATCTCTCCGCATCGTGGTATAAGTACTACGGCTACGGCGTTGATGGAGGCTATCTCCATAACGACCTCTACCCCGAAGTCGGAACGAGCGGCTGTGACGTAAAGTTCACACCCGAAACAGGTGAGACGACGGGACGTTGGGGCGTTGATGACGGTCTCGGCTACAACACGGGCAGAGTTTATGATAACGGACTTCCGGAAAACCATTCCTATATACCGTACTATAACCACTTCGGCGTATGGTACTTCAGCGGCTCGGCTATCGCGGCTTCCGCTCTCGATAAGCTCGGTCGCGCATACCTCTATACCGGTGATGAGAAATACGGTCGTCTTGGCGCGATAATCCTCGACCGCGTCGCGGATATTTATCCGTCACTCAACCTCAAGCCGTACACAATGTACCCGAACTCTACGGGCGGCTCGTCGGACGCAGGTAAGGACCTCGGACGCATCTGGGGCTGCTTCTCGGCAGAGATTTACGCTTCAAGCTATGATATCTTCTGGCCAATGTATGAAGATGCCGAGGTTATCGCGTTCCTCTCCGAGAAAGCCGAGTACTACGGCATGGAAAATGACAAGACAACCGCCGAAAAAATCCGCAAGAACGTAGCGGACGGTACTTGTCGCGAGATTTTCACAGTATGTAAAAACGCATGGCTCTATGCTAACTTCGGTATCCACCAGCAGGCAATCATCAAGGCGGCTATCGCCCTTGACGAGCCGACCGAAACAAAGGCTATGATTGACTGGGCGTTTGCCGCTTCAAAGTCCGATGGTCATACATATAACACGGGCGGTGACATCAGCCGCAATATCATAGACATCGTTTACCGCGACGGTAACAATGCCGAATCCCCTGTTTATAACCAGTACGCGATAACCGAGCTTATAGATGCCGCCGTTGCGCTCGACCGCTATGCAGATGTAGGTCACGACATCGGTCAGCGCTCGCTCCTTTCACACCCGAAGTATGTTAAGATGATAAATGCCTTTATGCCGCTTACGCTCACTCGCCGCGGCCTTAAGGGTACGGGAGATACAGGCGCACCTGCCCAATACGGATATTATCCCGACATAGATACACTTATCAAGGCTTTTGGTGCTATAAAGGATAATCCTGACGTGCAGGAAGAAGCCGTAAAGATTGCACAGCAGCTTGCCCTCCGTGGTGTAAACGGTCGCTACTATGACATTTTTACTCCTAACGCAGGCTCGCTTCAATCCGATGTTAATGCAGTTGTCAGTGCGTACGGTCAGTACGACTGGGACAAGAGCACTATTCTTACAGGCTACGGCTACGGAATCCTCCGTGACGGTACGGTAAAATCTGTTTCCTACGACGGCCCGCGCGACACACAGCGCGACTTTATGCTCAACTTCTCGGCTCATCCGAAGCACAACCATGCAGATTGGCTCGACCTCGGTATGGAAGCGTACGGCATTCCGTTTACTTCCGACTTCGGCTATGCTGAGTTCATGGTAACGGGTGACCCACACTCAAACCAGCTTACTTCGGCAACTATCGGCCACAACACCGTTGTTGTTGACGAGAAAAACTCCTCAACTCCGTCTGACGGTACTCCGCAGTATCCGCTTCACTTTGACGCAAAGGATACGCGCGTTAAGGTTATGGATGCTTCTACCCCTGTTGCGTACGCATCTTCGGGTGTTTCAGAATACCGCAGAACGGTCGTCATGGTTGACGCATCAGACGAGATTTCCTACGGTATTGATTTCTTCCATATCGAGGGCGGCAATGACCACCTCTACACATTTATGCCGAACAGCAACACGCGTCCGACGTCAGACCTCTCATTCGTAAAGCAGGTTGACCAGCCGCAGGCAGACTGGAAGACAGAGAAGAACTACTACTGGACATCTTCCTACGCAGGCCCGACTGTTCAGTTCGGCCGCGATCCGCTCACATCTCCCGATGCGAGCTATACAAGCCTTAAGTATCCTCGCGGATATACGTGGTTCTACGATGTTGAGCGTGCGGATAACCCCGGAACGGGAGAGTTCTTCGTTGACTATAAGATTGAGGACTTCCGCGGATATTCGCGAAACGGCGACCTCAATCCGCGTCTCCGCATAACGATGCTCAACGACTTTGATGTAAACGAAGTTTCGCTTGTCAGCACGATTCCCCAGAGAATCAAGACGAATGAAAAAATCGGTCACTTTGAAAAAGTCTTCGTTCGCCGCAAGGGCGAAAACCTCGACTCACTTTTTACTGCGGTTTACGAGCCGTATCGTGGCGGCAATCGCTATGTTGATGCGCTTTCAAGCGTTAAAATTGACGTGGCAAGCGGAACAGAAAACGCGGGCGATGAGGCAAAGGCGGTTAAGGTCGAGCTTGAGGACGGCAGAATTGACTATGTTGTCTATGCGACGAACAAGGATGTTACATATAAGGTAACGGATACGGAAATGGGATATTCATTTGACTTCCGGGGCTTTGTCGGAGTATGGACGCTCGACGAAAACGGCGACAACACCTACGCATACTTAAACGATGGCAGCACCATCGGCACAGGTACGGCGAAGGTAAAAAATATGTCAGGCGCACTTACAGGCGAGGTCACAAACTTCCAGAAAGAGCTCTCGCTCGATAACTGGGCAGATGTAACGTTTGACGAAGCTGTAAGCGAGGACACCCTTGCAGACCTTGTTGACAGATTGGTAATCTTCGACCGCACAGAGCCCGGAACAGGTGCATACCTCATCGAGGGCGTAACAAAGACAGGCGATAGCACTGCCCGACTCTCGTTCGGCTCAACGAGTACGATTGACGGCTTCGTTGATGCGTTTGATGAGTCAAAGGGATATAAATACATCATCGAGGACGGAGCAGAGTTCTCCATACCGATGAGCTATGAGGCTACACCGTATGAAGGCAAGCTCAGCTACGTCTTCTCACACGATGCCCATTTCTCCACAAAGGGCAATAAGGGAACAGCGTATTCCGACGTCACAAAGCTTGGCTTTGATGATACTGACCCTGCGGTTTCGACCGGAGAGTGGGGAAATCTCGAAAGCCGTAACACCGGCTCTACCTACGCTTCGGGAATGAGTTCTTCGCTCGTTGTTCACAGATCGGGCGACTTCATAAACCTCGCGTTTGACGCTGCAAAGCACAACAGCACGGACGGATACTATACGTACGATTCAAAGCTCAGCTCGAGCGCAAACTCACCGATAGCCATGATTGTCATAAATGTTCCGAAGACGGGTACGTATGCACCGTCGCTCGCGGCGCAGGCGGTAAGCAGTTCAGGTCAGGTTTTCGAAACGTATCTTATAAAAGAAACTGCTGCAAACAAAAACCTCACCGCCGCGCAGATAAGAAACAGCCTTGACATTGCTGACCGAATCGGAGCGTACGACTCCTCTGTCGGCGGCTTGCAGGAGTTTGGCGATGTCGAGCTTTCGGCAGGCGTATATTATCTCGCATTCGTGCCTGTTGAAAGAGGAGAGAAGACAGGCTCGCAGAATCTGGGACAGGTATATCTCCAGCCGACGGCATTCCACCTTGACCCCGTAAGCTACACAGAGATTGGCCCGTATGAGCCGGAAAAGCTCGGCGATGACGGAAAGCTTGTGTATAACTTCGGAATAAGCTCGTTCAATACGGCGAATAAGATTTATCCGTACGGCTCGGAAACCCCGACATGGTATTTCGGTGACACGGCGCAGAACGTAAAAGACTATTACACAGCTCTCGGCGAAGAGGCTCCCACTTACAGCTCACCGCTCAACACCTTCAGCGACCAGAGTGCGGAGGCAAAGGCGAGGGATAAATATATTCCGTGGAAAACCACCCTCGAAGATGCTGACCGCGGACGTATCGTCTGGTTCCGAAGCGGTATAAGCTTGTATCTCCACCATACGTATGGAGGCCTCCACGAGAAAAACTACGATTACCTAAACCTCAACAGAACGGACAAGTGGCAGTATGTCGGCTATACGGGCAACCTTGACCGCGCACAGCTCTTCTCGTGGTATAACGGTCTCCACAATCAGGTAAAGGCAAACGGTATGAGACCGATAGGAAGTGCAAACGAATGTACAATCCTTAAGATAAACATTCCGACGGCGGCAGAGTATGACGTTTCGATTTCCACAAATATGGGAACCGGAAAACCGGGCTTTGCGGCGTATATCGTTCCGACAACGGTTTCGTTCCCGTCAACGTACGCTGAAAGACTCCCGTATCAGGTTGTGCGTGACGAGTGGACGACAACTGAAAAGACAGGAAAGTTCACGGCAAACCTCGCAGGAGATTACTACTTCATTATAGAAACGTTCAGTACCGACAACACGACAACTCCGGATGTCGGAAGATGGGATATGGACCTTAAGTCACTTACGCTTACTGCGACAGGTGAGGTACAGGCAACAAAAACCGCGGCGACACTTAAGAAAGAAGAAGAAAAAGCATTCACCGCAGGAAATCCGATGCTCTCCATGGTTGAGGACACCTCGGCAACCGTTACGGTTCTCGCTCGTGAAACAAGCGACAAGGACACAGCAGACAAAGAGCTTCTCGAAAAGATTATCGAGAAGACAACCGTTGAAAAAGCGGGCGACGTCTGCACGGTCGAAGCTCCTGAAATCGAAGGCTACACCTTCCGTTACTGGGGAGTTGGTCTCGGCAGAAATATGATGCCCGTCTCAACGGAGACGGAATACAGCTTCAAGGCACCGAAGGGAAACACGTTCCTCTCTGCGTTCTATTCATACGATGACGCGGAAGATTCCGTCGTTGAGTTCTACAACGCAAACGGTGAGGTCGTATCGCGAAAGCTTTATAAGATGGGCGACGTGATAGATATCCCCGAGCTTCAGACACTCACGGGTGTCGGAAACTCAATCGGCTGGGTCGGATACATAAACGGCATCGAAGAGCTTGAGACTTTCACACCCGACGATGAAATCATCGCAGTAAACCCGATTATGACCTTTACCGCGGCTTATGACGAGGAAGAGGTTGCCGCGAATAAGAACATCACGATTACCGCAGAGGGAAGCACGGGAATAACGGGTGCAGGAGAGTACGTCTTCGGCGACGTGGTCACCCTCACGGCACCGTACCGTCAGAACGGCGGCGGATACGGACTCTTCGTCGGTTGGAAGAAGAACGGCGAGATTGTAAGCCTTTCTCGCGAATACACCTTCAATGCGGCGACAGACACAACCGTTACGGCGGTCTATGCAGGATTCCTCCCGACGGTTGTTGAGAGTGTACGAAAGATTCTTGTCTCTGCCCTCGGCGACAACGCAACGGTAGCAGAGTTTATCGGATGCGACGGAGCTCTCGAGCAAGGCTTCATCTTCGACGGCAAGGGTGTTGAGGACGCAACGTATAAATACCCGATGAAGACCGATGCAAAATCGTTTACAATGACGTACGACACGGGGCTTCTCCCGAAGGCGTATGCAATCTTCGAAAACGGCGTAATCTACAGCAAATAAAAGAAAAAAGCGAAGCAATTAGTTGCTTCGCTTTTTCTTTTGCGCAATATTATAATGAAAGGAAAGAAAACATCTATGACAGCTCAAGGCCGTACATAGCAATAGTGAAGTTTGTAAGCGCGCGTTCGCGCTTTCGGTAAAGCGTCCGTGCCTCATATCCGAATTCGTCGGAAAGATGCCTCATTTTTGATGGCGAGGAGGACATATAAAACTTCTCAAGCAGCTTTCTGTCCTCGGGGCTTAAAGAGGCAAGCCCACGTTCGATGATGTTGATAAGCTTTTGTGCGGAATTTATATTCGCAGAAAGTCTTTCCATTTCAACCATCGCGTTTATGAATTCGGTTTCGGCGCGTTTGCTTCTCTCGCCGAGGCTTGTTTTCGGAGAACGCATTGTTTCCGACACAAGCTGCAGCCTCTCCTTGGAGTTAAGAAGGCCGATTTTCATCTGTTTGTAACGCCGAAGGTCATCCTCGGTGCATATTCGCCAATCCATAAGCCTAAAAACCTCCTTTCCAGGTGCGAAAACGAAGAGTGTAATCGTCATAATAGCCAAGCTTTCCGCACTCGCGAAGCTCGCGGAGAACCTTGAGACATTCGCTCTTCGGACGCTCCTTGCAACGGGAAACCCTTGCCGCGAGCTCATCGAGGCTCTGGTCAAGGTCTTCCTTGATGCACATAGAAATAACTGCATAAGTTATATTTTTGGTCGGCTCGTAAAAGTTGAGCGACCAGATGGGTTGTTTTTCAAGTGGCGGTCTTCCACGACGCTGTGGAGTCACCTGCGGTTTTCTCTCCGGCATAATGCCGAGAATGTCGTTAATCTCTCTTTCAATGTCTGTAATTATCATTGCTGTTTTTCTCCCATGTCTCGTAATACCGAATACAGTAGTCGCACCCTACCGTATCCCCGTCCTTGTTCTCTGCGAGTCTGTCTCCTCCGTCAAGCTGCGCACCGCAGACGGGGCAGAAGTACTCCGGCAGAGTCTGAAAATCCGGCCTGCCGCACACCGCCCGCGGCAAAAAGCCCGGATAGTTCATAAATTTGTCGCCTCCTTAAATCTTTGGGATATTGTTGTCGTAACGTGTCAAGTTATCATTTGTAATGATATATTATCACCGATTTGATTTTATGTCAACAACATTAATGTTTCTTTTTTCGACAAAAAATTTAAAATGCTTGAAAATTAACATATTAAATGATATACTCAAATACAGATAAAAATTTTCATAAGGAGTGAGGCGGTTGTGATTGCCAGAGAAATAAAGCGGCTGAGACTTGAGAGCGGAATCTCGCAGACTTCACTTGCGAGAAGCCTTGGAGTGCGCCAATCGACCGTCGCGATGTGGGAAAGCGGAAAGAATAACCCCGGATATGAAACTCTCATAAGGATTGCCGATTTCTTTGGAGTGGGCGTCGATGTTCTCTGCGGTGAGAAGAATGAAGTCACGAAAGTCCCCGTTCTCGGTCGTGTTGCGGCGGGGCCGCCGATAAGTGCGACGGAGGATATAATTGGCTACGAGGAAATTTCCCCCGAGCTTTCTCGCTCAGGCGAGTTTTTTGCGCTTCGGATAAACGGAGAGAGTATGGAGCCGAGAATGAAGGAGGGCGATACAGTCATCGTCCGCCGTCAGCCCTGTGTCGAGAACGGCGACATTGCAATCGTCCTAATCGGTCAGGAGGAAGCAACCTGCAAGCGGTTCTATCGCTATAAAGAGGGAATCAGCCTTGTTTCAATAAATCCGCAGTATGCGCCGATGTTTTTCTCTGAAGAGGAGCTCGCTCAAACAAAGATAGAGGTGCTCGGTCGCGTCTGCGAGCTTCGTGCAAGGTTTTAAAAAAAGAAAAAAGCTCTGCAAGAATCTCTTGCAGAGCTGTTTGTATAGTTTCTTATCTGTTCTTTCCGAGGAAGAAGACGGCGATTGTTCCCGGACCCGAGTGGAGACCGATAACAGGGCCGATGTCGGTGACGATGGAGACTTTTGCACCGAACTTTTCTGTGAGAGATGCCTTGATGTATTCCGCATCTTCACGGCAGTCCGCCTGGCAGATATAAACCTCGCCGGTTTTATCGATTGCAAGCTCGTCATACTTTGCGACAAGAGCATCGAGAGATGCGCGTCTTCCGCGGACCTTTGACATGCTGATGAGGTGACCCTCATCGTCAACGTGGAGGACGGGCTTGATATTGAGCATACCGCCGAGAAGCGCAGTCGCCGCGCTTACTCTGCCGCCTGCCTTAAGGTACTTAAGGTCGTCAACCGTGAACCAGTGGCAGAGGTGAAGTCTCGTATCCATAACATAGCGTGCAACCTCTTCAATCGAAGCGCCTGCCGCCTTCTTTTCTGCTGCGAAGTGAACGAGAAGGCCTTCGCCGGCGGATGCGCAGAGCGTATCGACGGCGATGACGCGGTTGTTCGGGAATTCCTCGAGAAGGTCGTCAGCTGCAAGGCGAGCCGCGTTGTATGTGTTTGAAAGACCTGATGAGAATGCGAGATACAGAACATCACGACCTGCTTCGAGCTCGGGACGGAAAACGTCCTTGAACTCTTCCATATTTATTGCAGAAGTCTTTCCTGTTTCGCCGCCACGCATTCTTGCGTAGATTTCATCTGTGGGAATCATATTGTTTTTATAAACTGTTTCGTCATTTGAGAACTGGAAAGAAAGAGAGGCATATTTTACGCCCCAGCTGTCAAGAATCTCGCTTGCAATATCGCAAGCGGTATCGGTATAAATAACATATTCGCTCACTGGTAAAACCCTCCTGAAATTTATAATATTATTCTACCACAAAAGGAGATTATTTCAACCTACTGACAGTAAATAGAATTCTTCACTGTGGAGGATACGCGGTAGAGAGGAAAAAGCTGACTCTACCGGGTGGAGAATTAACAAAAAATACATTGTTTTGACAAATGTTTTGTGGTATAATAGCGCATATAAGGACAAAAAACCAAAATTCACGCGGGAAAGGACAGCTATGGGAGATTTAAAGCATATTGTTGCAAAAAATATAGCAGAGCTTCGTCGTGAGGCACAGATGACGCAGTTTGAGCTCGCAGAGCGGCTCAACTACTCGGATAAAGCTGTGTCGAAATGGGAGCGCGGAGAGTCTCTGCCTGATGTAGTTGTGCTTAAAGCGATTGCGGACACATTCTCCGTAACGGTTGATTTTCTTCTTGAAGAAGAGCATCCGAAAAAGAAGAAGTTTGGAGAAAACCTCCGCATAAAGATGCAGAATCACGGATTCATTATGGGAATGTCAATTACGCTTGTGTGGCTTGTCGCGCTCGCTGTTTTTGTTGTCGGAGATGTTTTCCGTGAGAAGACGGCGCTTCACCACTGGCTTGTGTTTATGTATGCCGTTCCCGTGACATTCATCGTCTGGCTTGTGTTCAACACGGTTTGGTTCAATAAGAGACTAAACTTCCTTATTATATCACTTATTATGTGGTCAACCCTTGCCACGATCTTTGTTTCGCTTTGGATTTATGCAGGCACACCTGTTCGTTTCCTTCCCCTTCTCGGTATCCCCGGACAGGTAATAATAATTTTCTGGTCGCGAATCAAGAGAAAAAAGCAATAACAATCTGCAAACCCACCCTGTTCAGCAATGAACAGGGTGGGTTTTTGCGTCAAATCTGAAAAATCGCAAAGTTTGCACAAAATCTGCCCTGACCGACCTGTTTTTTAGCACGACCGCCATATTGGAATTGACAAATTGGCATCGCGAGTGCTAAAACCGAGGCAAAATTTGGCACAACCGAATTTTTATAAAAACTATTTTTTGGCGTAAAAAAACGCCGAAAAACGGCTTCTTGTTAATAAAATGTTACATTTTTAGAAAAAAGTATTGACAAGAAAGAAAAATTGAGTAAAATATAAATTAGCACTCGGGAGTGATGAGTGCTAAATGAAATTAAAGGAGGTGCCGCGATGAGCCTGAGCGACAGAAAAAAGAGAATACTCAAGGCCATTGTTGATGAATACATCGAAAACGCAGAGCCGGTAGGCTCGAAAATCATTGCGGCGCGAAGCCGTCTTGATATCTCCCCTGCGACTATCAGAAACGAGATGTCGGAGCTTGAAGAGCTCGGCTTCCTCGAACAGCCGCACGTTTCGGCAGGTCGAGTGCCGTCCACGGCAGGTTACCGTTTATATGTAAACGAGCTTATGCAGAACTACGCGCTCTCCCAACGTGAGGCGGATGCGATAAACTCCGCTCTCAATACGCAGATGCGCGAGCTTGAGAGAATGCTTCGCGAGTTCGGGCGCCTCGTTTCACAGCTTACGAACTACACCACCTATACGCTTATGCCGACAATCTCCTCGGAGACGGTCAAGAAGTTTGACGTTTTCCTAATTGAGCCCACCGTGGCAATCGCGGTTATTGTAACGAGCTCGGGTCTTGTAAGAAATAAGAGGATTCGACTTTCGTTCTCGCCGGATGAAGCGGAGCTTTCCGCGGTTGTTCGTCTTTTGAACCACACGCTCACGGGAAAAACGCTTGACGAGATTTCCCTTTCTCTTATAAAGAGGTTGGTGAGTGAGGCAGGCAGGCTTGCCGAGCTTGTGAGCGCGGTTTCCGATTTTGCAGGCGAGGTGCTCGATGAAAACCAGGGCGGAGATGTTTATCTCGACGGTATTCCGAGAATCCTAAATCACCCCGAATACCGCGACCCTGAAAAGGCGCAGGAGCTTCTTTCTTATCTTACAGATAAAGAAGGCATCATCCGCCACACGAAGGAGCATTTCGCGGAAGAGGAAAACCCTGCACAGATCCGCTTCTCAATAGGAAGTGAAAATGACGACGACGTCTTAAAGGATGCCGGCATTGTTTACGGCAAGTATGACCTTGGCGGAAAGAAGCAGGGAGTTATAGGAATCGTCGGACCGAGACGAATGGATTACGCAAAAGTCGCGGCGAACTTGAGCTATTTTATAGAAGGCTTTAACAAGCTTCTTCGCGATTCTTTCTTTAACGACATCTGAGGAGGTATAAAATAGATGGCAGAAAAGGAAAAAAAGGCAAAAACTGCGCCTGAAACCTCTGAGACAGAGGAAAAGGAAGCAGAGACAGTTCCCGAGAAGACGGAGCTTGAGAAAAAGGAAGAGGAGCTCGCGGCGGAGCGCGATAAATACCTTCGTCTCGCGGCAGAGTATGACAACTTCCGCAAGCGTACTACCCGAGAAAAGGAAGCGCTCTTCGGAGATGCTACCGCGGCGACGGTTTCAGCATTCCTCGCGGTTTATGACAATATGGAGCGCGCGATTGCAACTCCCTCGACCGATGAAAGCTACAAAAAGGGCGTCGAGCTGATCTTCTCCGAGCTTAACTCAACTCTTGAAAAGCTCAAGGTTGAAGTGATTGCACCCGAGGGTGAGGCGTTTGATCCGAACTTCCACAGCGCGGTAATGCACGAGGACAACGAAGACCTCGGAGAGAACACGGTTTCTGAGGTGTTCCAGAAGGGATTCAAGCTCGGTGAGCGCGTTATCCGCCCCGCAATCGTAAAAGTCGCAAATTAAGCTCCGCTTCAAAAAGAGCAAAAAAGCTTCTCCTTGAGGATACTTTCCGAGGTTCGGCTCTTCGTTCAATACCAACTCCTCTTCGCCCGTAACGGGGTTTTCGATATACTCCTCCTTGCCACCAGGCAAAACC
>JAFXJK010000049.1 GCA_017532355.1 Oscillospiraceae bacterium
CCCATTTCCTATCTTGGGAAGTCCGTTGGGATGTAGCCAAGTTGGTTAAGGCACCAGACTTTGACTCTGGCATTCGTAGGTTCGAGTCCTGCCATCCCAGCCAATATGATCCACTAGCTCAGTAGGTAGAGCACCGCCCTTTTAAGGCGGGTGTCCGGAGTTCGAGCCTCCGGTGGATCACCAAAATCGACAAGGTTCAAAATGAATCTTGTCGATTTTACTTATTACTTATTCACTCTTCACTCTTCACTGAAGTTACTGTCGATTTTGGAAGATAATAAGTAATAGTGAATAGTGAAGAACTTATTTCATACTAGTTTTTGGAGGTTTTTCTATGAAAGCACTTATTACGGGCGCAAGCTCAGGTTTCGGATGGGATATGGCACACATTCTTTCCGAAAAGGGATATGACATCATAGCTGTCGCAAGGCGCGAGGAGAAGCTAAAAGAGCTTCAATCAGAGCTTTCGACGAACGTTGAAATCATCTGTTGTGATGTGTCGGATGCAGAGCAGTGCGCAGCACTTTCTGAACGTGCAATTGATGCCGATATATTTATAAACAACGCAGGCTTTGGCGTTTTTGGCGCGCTTTGTGAAACGGAGCTTTCGGATGAGCTTAAAATGCTTGATACAAACGTCCGCGCCGTACATATTCTGACAAAGCTTGTGGCAAAGAAGTTCCGCGAGCGCGGCTATGGGCATATCTTAAACGTTGCAAGCCTTGCGGCGTTTTTCCCAGGCCCACTTTTTGGCGCGTACTATGCAACAAAGGCATACGTTCTCCGTCTTTCGCAGGCACTTTCCGAGGAGCTTCGCCGCGAGAAAAGTAAGGTTAAGATATCTGTTCTCTGCCCGGGACCTGCGCATACGGGCTTTGCGGAAACGGCAAAGGTAAACTTCGGAAACGGAACGGAAAAGCTCGGGAAGCTTGTCGTTCTTGAAAGCCGCGATGTTGCGGAATACGCAATAAAGAAGATGTTTCGAGGAAAAGAAGTAATTATTCCGGGAGTACTTATGAAAATTGCGGTGTTTTTCCGCCATCTCCTTTCAGATAAGGCTCTCGCACGAGTAGTCTATACCGTCCAGAGCAAGAAAATGAAGATAAAGTAGAAAAAAGGAAGTTGCCGCAGGCAACTTCCTTTTTTATGTATCAGATTATTCTTTTGTTGCTTCAGGCCCGGATTCGCTGCAGCCACATGAGCAAGCAGGAGCACTTATAGCCTTGTAGAAGTTTGCAGTTGTCGCAAGCATGTACGGTGTTAAATAGATTCCGACAATGCCAAAAGTTATGGCAGTGAGAAGCGCCCAACCTATGAAGGAGAGCTCGAGAACAAAAAGATCCATCTTGTTTCCGTTCATCATCTCCTGAGACTTTTTAATAGCCTCAAGCGCACCCATTTCGGGATTCTCTGCATAGATGAAGAGCGCCATAGAGTAAGAATACGCCTTGATTACGCCCGGAACTATGAGGAGAAGAGACCAGAGGAAAGTGAAGAGACCGGAAAGGAACGTGATTTTAAAAGCACCCCAGAAGTAATGGAATCCGTCAAAAACATTTCCAACCTCGATTTTATCACCGGAATAGAACTTCAGTGAAATAAGGACGAAGGAGAGGGAAAATGAAGGCAAAAGGAAAATAGATGCGACAAGGCCTCCGACAACGGGGATGAATGAAGCGGCAAAATAAATAGCGTAATAGATAAGGGAGATAAGGAAGAATACACCTATCTTTCCTTTGATTTGCGCCTTTGCTGCTTCTTTGAGTTGAACTCTGTTAATCATACTGTTACCTCCTGTATGTTGTTAATAATATTTTAGTACATTTTATTGTATATGTCAATAAAGTTATAAATTGACGATAAACACCATTTATGGTAATATATAATATATATGTAAAATCGGGGAGTGTTTTTTTGTGGCAAACTTTGAAGATATCGCAATTCTGGTAGAAAAAGGACGCGCAAGAGATATAGCGGCGGCGGTTGATGCGGCTATGAGCGAGGGTGTCTCTGCCGAGGATATTTTAAATCTCGGATTGCTCTCAGGTATGGAGAAAGTCTCGGAATCTTTCCGCGCAAATAAGATTTTCGTTCCCGAGGTCATGCTTGCGGCGAGGACGATGACAATCGCTCTTGAGAAAATCCGTCCGCTTCTTGTCGGCGAGAGCGCAAAGCCTTGCGGAAAGGTCGTTATATGCACTGTTGACGGTGACCGCCACGATATCGGCAAAAACCTCGTAAAAATGATGCTTGAGGGTGCAGGCTTTGAGGTCACAGACCTCGGCGTTTCGGTCAGCGCGGACAAGGTTGTTTCCGCGGTGCGCGAAAAGGCTCCCGACATCGTTGCACTCTCTGCACTTCTCACAACAACTATGAAAAATCAGGAAACCGTAATTGAGGCACTGACTGCGGCAGGCCTTCGCGAGAGCGTCAAGGTCATTGTCGGCGGCGCTCCCGTTACGGAGGAATTTGCGCGCTCAATCGGCGCGGACGGATACGCCAAGGACGCATCCGAGGCAGCGGCTCTTGCAAAGAGCTTCATTGCATAAATTTTGAATTTAGGAGAGTTGAAAAATGCTTGAACTTGATGAACATAAGCTTCGGATAAATGCGCTTGCGGCTCCGATAAAGGAGCTTTCCTCGGCTATGGATATAGATGGTGCGAAAGCTGAACTTGCATCTCTTGAGAGGCAGAGCGAGGCAGAGGATTTCTGGGGTGACCTTGAAAATTCGCAGGTTGTCCTCAAAAAAATTTCGCGCATAAAAGAAAAGCTTGCGCGCTTTGCGAAATTCGAGAGCGATTATGACGATATAAAGGCTCTTTTCGAGCTCGCAGTAGAGGCAGACGATGAGGACGCGGCAGGCGAGGTCGGAGAGCTTCTCACAGCGCTTGAAAAATCTCTTGCCGATGCAAGAATCGAAACGCTCCTTTCAGGTGAGTACGATAAAAACAACGCGATTATGAGCTTCCAGGCAGGTGCCGGCGGAACAGAGGCGCAGGACTGGGCAGAAATGCTCTACCGTATGTACACCCACTGGGCGGAAAGACACGGGTTTTCGTATAAAATTCTCGACTTCCTCGACGGTGACGAAGCAGGTCTTAAGAGTGCGAGTATCCTCATTGAGGGAGAGAACGCTTACGGTTACTTAAAGAGCGAAATGGGCGTTCACCGCCTTGTCCGCATTTCTCCGTTCGACTCATCGGGAAGACGTCATACGTCCTTTGCGGCCGTTGAAGTTATGCCTGAAATTACCGAGGATGTCGAGGTCGAAATCCGCACAGAAGACTTAAAGGTTGATACCTACCGCGCATCGGGCGCAGGCGGACAGCACGTCAATAAGACGGAATCTGCAATCCGTATCACGCATATCCCGACGGGCATCGTCGTCGCGTGTCAGAACGAGCGAAGCCAGCATCAGAACCGCGAGGTTGCGCTTCGTATGCTCAAGTCAAAGCTTGTTGAGATTAAGGAACGCGAAAACCTCGAGAAGATTGAGGACATCAAGGGTGAGCAGAAGCTTATCGAGTGGGGAAGCCAGATCCGCTCATACGTATTCATGCCCTACACTCTTGCAAAGGACCACAGAACAGGATTTGAAAACGGCAACATCGGCGCAGTTATGGACGGCGATATTGACGGCTTTATCAACGAATACCTCACCCAGATGGCAACATCGTCGGGAGGAAAAAAGTAAGCAGGTGTTTTTTGTATGTGGATAAAAAAACTCTATGCAACATTCGGAAAACTCTCAAACGAAACGCTCACACTCGACCGTGGGCTGAACGTCATATACGGAAAAAACGAATCGGGAAAATCTACCTGGAGTTCTTTTATCCGAGCTATGTTTTACGGGATATCAACCCGTGAGCAGAGGAAAGAGGGCTTTTTGCCTGATAAGGAAAAGTTCCTGCCGTGGAACGGTGAGCCGATGTACGGTAAAATGGAGCTTTCAGAGCGTGGCGGAGATATGACGATTGAGCGAACCTCGGCGAGAACGGGTATCTTCACGAAGGTAACTTCAACCTACGACGATAACGGAAAAGAAGCTCCCGTTGGAGAAGAGCTCGTCGGAGTATCAAAAAGCGTGTACGAAAAAACGGCATTCATCCGTCAGGCGGCAATAGGCGTCACGGGTGACGCGGAGACGGAGAGGCGAATTCTCTCCATAGCGTCAAGCGGAGATGAAACGGTTTCTGCAGGCGAGGTCATAAACCGCTTAAAGAAGCGCCAGCGTGCACTTCGCTCTGTCGGTAAGAACGGAGAAATCCCGAAGCTTGAAGAGGCGATTGCATCACTTACAAATGAGATTTTCGAGCGCGAGAGCCGCGAGAAAGAGCTTTCAGACCTCACAGAGAGCCTTGATGCGCAGAAAGTGCAGGAGAAAAAGCTTGCACGTTCACTTTTGATTGCGAAGGCTGAAGAAGAGAAGAACAAGCGAAGCATTATAAATTCTGCAAACGAAGAGTTTGCCTCGGCTTCAAAACGACTTGTCGAGGTCGCGGAATATCCCACTCGCCGCGAGCTTGATATGTTTTTGGAGAAAAAGACCGAGTGGAAAAGAGCGATGTTTGAAAAAGAGCAGGGCGAGAAGGTTTTAAATCTTCTCCGCGACGAGCTCTCAAAATCGGAAAACGAGATATCTTCTTCTCCGTTTGCAAATATGACGGAGGAGGAAGCCGCGTTCACCGTCGAGCGCGATATTGAAGCGCTCGCGACTTTCGGGAAAAAGAAAAAATCTCCCGTGCCGAGTATTATCCTTCTCGCCGTGGCGGCAGTCCTCGCAGTCCTCGGAGTTGTTATAAACTACCTGATATTTATTCCCACAGCTCTTCTTGCCGTGGCAGGTATAGTTATTCTTCTCGTTCCGCCGAAGAAGGATGACAGCAAGAAAGTTGAGATTACCTCGAAATACGGTACGGCAGAGGAATCTTCCATCCGACGGTTGCTTTCCGATTACCGTGAGGCCTGCGTGAGAGGCCGCGAGCTTTCGGAAAAACTCTCCTCAGAAGAAGCGGAAGATAAAAAGAGAACCGCGATAGTTGAATTCTGCGCGTCTGATATGAAAAGTATCTCTTCACGCTTTATGAGCGGCGACGATTTCGACGAGGCGGAAAGGGTATTGCGTGAGCTTTCGTCGCTCCGCGAGGAAGCATACACCGCCGAGGCCGCGGCACGTGCGGCAGTTGAAGCTCTTCGCGCTGCAAGCGACGTAGCTGAAACGGCAATTGAATATGAGATGAGTGAAATACCCGGAGAGACATCAGAGAAGATTTCGGCAGAGCTTCTTGCGCTTCGCAATGAGATAAAGAATTTCGAAATCGCAGTTGCAACAAAGAGAGCGACGTTATCCTCGTTCTCAACCGCCGCGCGTGATGCTGAGAGGGAAGATCTCATAAGAAAGCTCGATGCGGCAAATTTTGAGTACGACGCCCTAAGTCTTGCGATTGATACAATCGACGAGGCGGAGGTTGAGCTCAAAAACCGATTCTCGCCCGAGATAGAGAAGAGAACGTCGGAGATTTTTGAGCATCTCTGCGGAGGAAGCTTCTCTCTTGTCAGAATAAAAAACAGTGACTTTGATATGCAGGTTTCAAAAGGCGCGGCGTCCGCGCCGAGAGAATGTCTCTCACTTTCACAGGGAACGGTTGACGAGCTTTATTTTGCTCTCCGACTTGCGCTGTTTGAGACGATTGTCCCGGAGAAGAACTCACCACCGCTCGTGCTTGATGATGTGTTTGTAAATTTCGATGACGAGCGAATGAAGCGTGCGCTTGACCTTCTTCTTGAAAAGTCGCGTGAGCGGCAGATAATTCTCTTCTCGTGCCACAGCCGCGAGGCGGAATATTTAAAGGACAGGGCAAACGTGCGAGAACTTTAAAAAAGGGTTTCTTTATTTTTAAATTTGATGTATAATATTAAAAAACGCATACAAAGGGGTTTTAAAAATGTCAGAGCTTTGTGCAAATGAAGGAAAGAATACGATAATCACAGTTGACGGTAAGGACTATATGCGCCTTCCGATAAAAACGCACGTCGTTACGGATAAAGACGTAATTGCAGACGTTGCGGAAAAATACGCTATGGAGCACATGCAGGAGGGAGATATCCTCTTTATCTCCGAAAAGTGCGTTGCTTGCTCACAGAAGAGAGCTGTTCCGCTTGACGAGATAAATCCGCGTCCGCTTGCAAAGCTTCTTTGCAAGTTTGTTCTCAAAACTCCGCACGGCATCGGTCTCGGTATCCCCGAAACTATGGAAATGGCTCTTCGCGAGTGCGGAACATTCCGCATTCTCTGCGCGGCATTTGTAAGTGCAATCGGCAAGCTTTTCCGTCGCCGCGGCTGGTTCTATGCAGTCGCAGGCTATCGCGCAGAATCCATCGACGGCCCGACACCGTACACTCTTCCGCCGTATAACAAGTGCGTTGTTCTCGGCCCCGAGAACCCCGACAAGGTAGCACGCGACACGGCAGAGAGGATCGGACATCGCGTAATCATTGTTGACATCAATGACCTTGCAGGTAAGATTCTCGGTGCATCTGATGAAACTCTTGACCGTGAGCTTCTTCCGAGAATCCTCAAGGATAACCCCCTCGGTCAGAGCGCACAGCAGACCCCGATGGGCATCATTCGCGAGGTTAAATAAGAATGAGTGAAGCCTTACAGTTTGAACATATAAGAAAAGTCGCCGAGGAAAACTCCGCACGAGTTCTCGCGGCTTTTTCAAAGCACAGAGTGTCAGATACCATGTTTGCAGGCACGACGGGTTACGGCTATGACGATCAGGGCCGCGACACGCTCGATGCGATATATGCGGACGTTTTCGGTGCAGAGGACGCTCTTTGCCGCATCCAGTTCGTAAACGGAACTCACGCCTTGTTCTGCGCGCTTTTCGGTGCGCTCAACCCGGGCGATACGCTCCTTTCGATTACAGGCGCGCCGTACGACACGCTCCTCGGCGCAATAGGAGTCAACAACTCTTCTCACGGTACGCTTACCGAGTATGGCGTAAAGTACCGCGAAGTCCCGATGAAGGACGGCGGGGTTGACATTGAGGCCGCAAAGCGCGCTGTTTCCGAAGAGGAAAACGTGCTTATTTACATACAGCGCTCACGCGGCTACGGTGACCGCCGTGCGCTTTCCGTGTCCGAAATCGGAGACATTATAGAAAAACTTAAAGAAATAAACCCGAAAGCACTTGTTATGATTGACAACTGCTACGGCGAGTTTTGCGAAACCAGAGAACCGACCCACGTCGGAGCAGACATTATGGCAGGTTCGCTTATCAAAAACCCCGGCGGCGGTCTCGCACCGACGGGAGGATACGTCGCAGGGCGTCACGACCTTGTCGAGCGTGCCGCAGAGAGACTTACCGTTCCGGGAATCGGTCGCGAATGCGGATCATCACTCGGAAACAACCGCCTTCTTTTTCAGGGCTTCTTTATGGCACCGCATATCGTAGCGCAGGCGCTTATGACCTCGATTTTTGCGGCAAAGACTTTTGAGGAGATGGGCTTTGAGGTATCTCCGAAGGCAGACGACGCGAGGTACGACATCATTCAGACAATAGAGCTCGGCACTCCCGAAAAGCTCAAGGCATTCTGCCGCGGTATTCAATCGGGTGCTCCTTGCGACTCTTTCGTCACGCCTGAGCCGTGGGCGATGCCCGGCTATGATGACGAAGTAATTATGGCGGCAGGCGCGTTTGTTCAGGGTTCGTCGATTGAGCTCTCGGCAGATGCTCCGATGCGCGAGCCTTATCGCGTATATCTCCAGGGCGGAATAACTTATGAAAGCGGTCGTCTCGGAATTCTCCGTGCCGCTGAAGAAATAAAAAAGCTTGGATAAAAGGGGAAGAAAAAATGAATTATCTTGCAGTTGACATCGGCGCATCCAGCGGACGTCACATTATCGGAACTCTTGAGGATGGAAAACTCAATCTTCGCGAAATTTACAGATTCGAAAACGGTATGAAGAAGGACGGCGAAAGCCTTATCTGGGATATCGAGAGCCTTGTAGCGGAGGTTAAGAACGGTATCAAACGCTGTAAGGAGCTCGGCGTAATCCCTGAGACTGTTGCAATCGATACATGGGGCGTTGACTACGTCCTCCTCGATGCAAACAAGAAGGAAATCCTTCCCGTAATGGCATACCGCACAGCTGAGAACGAAATCGCAGAAAAGGAAGTTCTCGAAGTTATTTCGCAGGACGAGCTCTATTCAAAAACGGGCATCCAGAAGCAGTGCTATAATACGATTTATCAGCTCTGGCGTGATAAGAAAAATGGCAGACTTGATAATGCTGAGTATTTCCTTATGATTCCCGAGTATCTCTCATACAGACTCACGGGAGTTATGAAGAACGAATATACAAACGCATCAACGACAAACCTTTTAAACGCAAAGGAAAAGACTTGGGACAGCGAGATTTTAAAGAAGCTCGGTATCCCCGAAAAAATCTTCTCCACTCCCGTCTGCCCGGGTACTCCGCTCGGACGCTTCTCGCCTGAATTTGCGGAAGAGGCAGGCTTTGACGCAGAGGTAGTCCTCTGCCCGTCACACGACACGGCATCTGCGGTATGTGCATGTCCTATCGGAGATGATGGTGTTTACATTTCCTCGGGTACATGGAGTCTTATCGGAACGGAAAACCTCGAGCCACAGCTTTCCGATGCGGCAAAGGTTGCAAACTTCACGAATGAGGGCGGCATTGATTACCGCTTCCGCTTCCTTAAGAACATTATGGGAATGTGGCTCTTCCAGAATATACGAAAGAACATCGACAAGTCAAAAACATACGATGAAATGATGTACATGGCTGAGGAGAGCACATATACAAAAACATTCGACCCGAATGCACGTGAGCTTCTTGCTCCCGAGAATATGATTGACGCTATCCGCGGTCTTCTCGGTGATGAGAACCTTCCGCTTGGGGATGTCTTAAAGAGCGTATATCTTTCTCTTGCAAACTCCTACAAGAGGGCAGTAGAAGAGATTGAGAGCATCAGCGGAAAGGTTATCCGCGAAATCCACATCGTGGGCGGAGGTAGCCGCGATATGTACTTAAACCGCCTCACAGGTGAAATTACCGGCAAGAAGATCTTTATCGGTCTTTCCGAGGGTACGGCAACGGGAAATCTTATCTCGCAGATAATGTACCATAAAAAACTCACCCTCGCCGAAGGAAGAAAGATTATAAAGGACACCTTCGAAATCACAGAGGTAAAGTAAGTGAAACGGATGTGTCTTGCAATTACGTGCTTGATCTTTTGCGCAACCTCCGCATTTGCGAGAGCGCCGGCGTATTACTATTCTTGCGATGTTCACAGAAGTCAGATGCCTGAGGGTACGGTGTATGTAGATTTGCTCATTCCGATTGACGAGTCTGCGGATGAGTTCACCCCATACAATGATAAAAACGGTGAAAAGTACGGCATATCGGAAGATAGTGAAATCGTCGCTTACGAAGAAGACGGATTTGCAAGTTACACCTTCCACAGAAACACAGCACGCTCGGACATAAAGCTTATTCCAGATGAGTCTGACACGAAAATTGCGACGGTCACCTTTTATGTGGCAGGCGAGAGCGAAAACTATGGAGAGGACGAATTCGGAGCGAGTGATGAGTTTGGAGAAAAATACAGAAAAGCAAAGTTTGCATATGTAGATAACAACGGAAACATCCTTGCACTAACCAATGAAATTGATATAGATCAGGGAGGCTATGTTGAGCTCTACATAGATATTGCAGGTGAAAAAGCAACAGCGGATTTAAACGATGATTGGATTATCCCTGTATTTATTCTCATAATTCTGTTTGCACCGATTATTCTGATTCTTATTCTGGTAATTCTGGTTATAAGCATTTTTGTGTAATAAAAAGGTCGTAGCAATTAGCTGCGACCTTTCGTTTTTTGTAAAAGAAATCCCCGGATTTTGATAAACAAACTGACACATTGCAGAAATCGGCGTCGATGCGTGCGGAGGGGTGCGGCGTGAGTTTTCCCCGGTTTTGCTGCTTTTGCAATTAAAAGTAGGCCCGCCCGGCAGGGCTACATAGTGAAAAAAGGCAAAAAGTATTATATATAGCCCACTTAGCAAAGGTTAAGAGTGTATAATATAATTTATGCAATGGGCTCCGGTTGTCGCCAAACAGAATAGCAGAGGTTTTAACCTCTGCTATTTCTAATTTATA
Organism: Oscillospiraceae bacterium; assembly: GCA_017532355.1. The sequence goes on from JAFXJK010000049.1 coordinate 10,195, forward strand.
TCTTCTTTTCAATTTCTGCGGTTTCTTCGGGGGAGAGGACGCCTGCCGTGATGCAGAATGTCACATCCTCGCCGCTTGCGAGGTATCTCGCGTAGCCGTTCTCAACGCACGATTTATACCCCGTGTGCGGTGCGGTTGACGGAAGCACCATTCCCATTGAAGACTCATCGCCTGTTTTTCCTATCCAGCGGATTGTAACGGGAAGCTCAAGAGGTCGGTGGCGTACGTAGAATGCGTGACCGTCAGGCATAATCTGAAGCGTGTGCGCAAAGCCGTCCTCATCCTCCTCACAGGTATAGAGAAATGAAAATTCGGGCGTGCAAAGAGCTACGTTCTCTGCTGTGATATCCATCTTTGACGGCGCATCTTCAAGCGACTTTAAATATGCAAGCGTCTTGCCGTCCGCACCTGCAGGATATGCCGAAGGGATGGCTGCTTTTTCAGCCTCGCTTCTCGCCTTTGCGTTTGCGCGAAGCTTTGAGCCGATAACCTGAGCGTAGTTTATATGTGAAAGGTAGAAGTACTCAAGGGGAGAATCCTTCTTGTTTTTGATGTTCGTGATTATCTCAAAGGTGGACGCATCTTCGTAGAGCTTGTACTCGACGGTAAAGTCATAATTTGCGACGTATGCGCGCTTGTAGCCGTAAACGCCGCCGATTGAAATGTATTTGCCGCCATCGTCTTCGCCGAGGAGAATGTAGCTTTCGCGGTACTTTGCAAACGGAAGCTCTCCGTGGCGCGCGTGGTTTTCACCTTCTGACGGAATGCCGACTGCGGTAAGGCCGCAGTGCATAAGGAAACAACCATAGCTCTCACCGTAAGCATCGCGGCAGAATTCAGGCTCGTCGAATATGGACTTCATAACCATATTGCGACCGAGGAATTCTACGTCCCAGATCATCTGCCCCATAAACGGAAGCGAGGTTATATAACCCTTGCTGTTTTCAATCGTAACGGCAGGAACGCCCGTGGAATATTTAAAAATCTCCGCGGAAAAGCTGTCGCTTTCGAAAACGGTCTTCGGAGTTCTCTCAAAAAGCTCTTCGTAGAGATAAATTTTACCTGTCATAAGATTTCACCTCGTTAAAGTGAGAAACGGTGCAAGAAGCTTGCACCGTTTCTTTTAATAAGCAAAATTATTCAGCGCTGATAGCCTCAACCGGGCAAGCAGCAGCGCAAGCGCCACAATCTGCGCAAGCATCCTTGTCGATAACATATTTTGTATCGCCTTCAGAAATGCAACCTACGGGGCATTCAGAAGCGCAAGAGCCGCACTGGATGCACTCGTCACTGATTACGTATGCCATGGGAAAAACACCTCCAAGTATTTGATGTATATATTGTAACAATGAATAAAGAAAAAATCAATGGGGAAAACTAAAAATCTTTAAAATTTTTAAAAAACTTTTATTTGTAAAAAAAGAAAAGAATATTAAAAGATATAAAAAAAGGGAATAATACTGAGGAAAAGAAAGGAGCGGCGGCTGAAATGTCTTTTGAAAACAGGTTTACCTTACGTGCGGAAAATGTGCTCAAGCGCGCTCATGAATGTGCCGCAGAGCTTGGCCACGGTTATGTCGGAAGCGAGCATATTCTGCTTGCGCTTGCATACCAGAAGGAAGGAAAAGGCGCCAGAACGCTTGAAAAAGTCGGAATAACGCCGCAGAAAATTGAGCAGGCAATATGCGAGAGAAGCGGCAGAGGAAGAAAAAACCGCGCTACGCCGCAAGGACTCACGGCAGTCGCAAGACGAGTGGTAACAAGGGCGTATACATTTTCAGAACGCGAGAAAAAGAGCTTTATAGGAGAGGAGCATATCTTCAGGGCGCTTATCTGTGACGTGGAGAGCGAAAGCACCGCAGTTCTTGAAAAGCTCGGTGCAGACAGAGAAAAACTTTCAGAGATTCTTCTTGCTCTCGGTGGTGAGGATGAAACCTCACGTCGGGCGGAGAGCCAGGGAAAGACCAAGGAAAAGGGAGATGTGCGCACGCTCAAAAGCTTTGGACGCGACATGTGCTCGCTTGCCCGCGAGGGGAAATTTGACCCGGTCATAGGCCGTGAGCGTGAGATTTCAAGAATGATACAAACGCTCTCGCGGAGAACAAAGAACAATCCTATGCTTATCGGCGATGCAGGAGTCGGTAAAACGGCGCTCGCAGAGGGGCTTGCCGAGAGAATTGTAAGCGGCAGAGTGCCGGAGAATCTTCGTGGGAAGAAAATATACTCCGTTGATATAGCATCTGTCGTTGCAGGCACAAAGTACCGCGGAGAGTTTGAGGAGAGGATAAAGACGATGTTTTCCGAGGTCGCAAAAGCCGAGGACATAATACTCTTCATAGACGAAATCCATACCATCGTCGGCGCAGGTGCCGCAGAAGGCGCGATAGATGCGGCAAACATTTTAAAACCTGCACTTTCGCGGCGCGAGGTACAGATAATCGGCGCGACAACGTTTGATGAATACCGCAAATATATAGAAAAGGATGCCGCGCTCTCCCGAAGATTTCAGCCGATATCCGTCGCCGAGCCTGCCGAAGAAGAGTGTTTTGAGATTATAAAAGGGATTGCGCCGAGGTACGAAAAGCACCACGGCATAGCTATTGCGGATGAAGCAATCAAAGCGGCAATCTCGCTTTCAAAAAGGTACATTGCGGACAAAAAGCTTCCGGATAAGGCAATTGATCTGATTGATGAAGCTCTCGGAAAGAGGAGAATAAAGGCATCCAATCCGCCGCAGGATATGCAGAAGACTGAAAAGAAAATAGCAGAAGTCTTTGAAGAGAAGCGTCGGTGTATAGATGCAGAAAACTTTGAAGAAGCTGCGAGGTTGCGTGACGAGGAGGAGCGCCTGAAGGTAGAGCTCTGTACCCTTCGCGAGAGCTGGCAGAAAGTGTCGGAAGAAAGCGGTAAAATTGATTCCGAGGACATAGCCGAGGTTGTCAGCGAGCAGACGGGAATCCCTGTGACAAGGATAACAAAAGGAGAGGGGGCGCGTCTTCGAAATCTCGAAGAGGAACTCGGGAGAAAGGTAATAGGGCAGAGCACGGCAATTTCTTCGCTTGCACGAGCGATAAAAATCTCGCGTCTCGGTCTTTCGGATGAGTGTCGGCCAATCGGCTCATTTCTGTTCGCCGGCCCCACGGGAGTTGGCAAAACTGCGCTCTCGCTCGCTCTTGCCGAAAGTCTCTTTGACGGCGAGGAGAAGATAATACGACTCGATATGTCGGAGTATATGGAGAAGCACTCTGTATCAAAGCTAATAGGCTCGCCACCGGGATATGTCGGCTACGGCGACGGGAACACGCTTGTTGACAAGGTGCGCAAAAAGCCGTACTCTGTGGTGCTTTTTGATGAAATTGAAAAGGCACACCCTGAAGTTCTCAATGTTCTTCTGCAGATACTTGATGACGGACGCCTTTCGGACTCACATGGAAGATACGCTGATTTCAGCAATACGCTCATTATAATGACGTCGAACATCGGTGCGTCAAAGCTCTCTTGCATTCCTGTCGGCTTTTCAGAAAGCAGCGAGAGTGAGAAATTTGACGAGAAAAAGCGCGAGGTGCGCTCGGAGATAGGAAAGCGCCTCTCTCCCGAGCTTATCGGAAGAATAGACGAGATAATTGTCTTTTCTCCGTTGTCAAAGGACAATCTCCTCAAAATTCTTTTTGCCGAAACAAAAAAGCTCGTATCCCGCGCCAAGGCAAGAGGGATAGAGCTTGATGTTGATATAAGTGTTTGTGAGGAGATTCTCGCATCGGGGTATGATGAAAAGTACGGCGCGCGTGAGGTTATAAAAAAACTCAAGCAGGAGCTTTCTGCTCGTCTCGCCGAAAATTTCCTTTTCGGAGATTGCGGAAAATGCACTGTGCTTTTTGAAGACGGGGAAATTAAAGTACGGTCTTAAGATACTGCCCCGTGTACGACTCTTCACACTTTGCAACCTCTTCGGGTGTGCCGGTTGTGACAATCTCACCGCCACCGATACCGCCCTCGGGACCAAGGTCGATGATGTGGTCGGCACACTTTATAACATCGAGGTTGTGCTCAATTACGATAACCGTGTTTCCTGCATCCGTCAGACGTGAAAGCATCTCGACCAGTCTGTGAACATCGGCAACGTGAAGACCTGTTGTCGGCTCGTCGAGGATGTAGATAGTCTTGCCCGTACTTCTCTTTGACAGCTCTGTCGCAAGCTTTACGCGCTGCGCCTCGCCACCCGAGAGGGTGGTGGAGGCCTGACCGAGCTTAATATAGCCGAGTCCTACTTCGTTGAGAGTTTCAATCTTGCTTGCGATTTTCGGGATGTGACGGAAGAACTCGTATGCGTCCTCGCATGTCATATCAAGGACATCTGCAATGCTTTTGCCCTTGTATTTTACCTCGAGTGTTTCGCGGTTGTAACGCTGGCCACGGCAGACGTCACAGGTGACGTAGATGTCGGGGAGAAAATGCATCTCAATCTTATTCACACCGTCGCCTGCGCACGCCTCGCACCTACCGCCGCGGACGTTGAATGAAAATCGGCTTGCGGTGTATCCGCGCATCTTCGCATCAGGTGTCTGCGCGAAGAGCGTTCGGATGTCGTTGAAAACACCCGTGTAGGTTGCAGGATTTGAACGCGGAGTGCGCCCGATGGGAGACTGGTCGATGTCGATAATCTTGTCAAGATGCTCAATTCCGCGGAAGGCTTCAAACTTTCCGGGATGTGTCTTTGCACCGTTGAGTGCCGCGGCAAGGTGCTTATACAAAATCTCGTTTGTGAGCGAGGATTTTCCCGAACCGGAAACGCCTGTAATACAGGTGAATTTTCCGAGCGGAATTTTTACATTGATATTTTTTAGGTTATTTTCTTTAGCTCCGATTATTTCAAGATACTTTCCGTTCCCTTTCCGTCTCTCTGTCGGAACGGGAATTTTCTTTTTGCCGGAGAGGTACTGACCTGTGATTGACTTCGGCTCTGCCATAATGTCGTCGATACTGCCGCACGCGACAATCTCACCGCCGTGAACGCCGGCACCGGGACCAACGTCAACGACGTAGTCCGCACTTCTCATTGTGTCCTCGTCGTGCTCGACGACAAGAAGAGTGTTTCCGAGGTCACGGAGACGCTTGAGAGTCGCAAGGAGCTTTTCGTTGTCACGCTGGTGAAGACCGATTGACGGCTCGTCGAGGATATAGAGAACGCCCATAAGGGATGAGCCGATCTGCGTTGCAAGGCGGATACGCTGGCTCTCACCGCCCGAGAGAGTCCCTGCAGAACGCGAAAGCGTGAGGTAAGAAAGACCTACGCTCTCGAGGAAACCGAGACGCTCGCGAATCTCACGCAGAATGAGTTCTGCGATTGAGCGTTCGCGCTCAGTGAGCGAGGATTCAACGCCGTTTATAAAGGCAAGAGCATCGTTTACGGGAAGGTCACACATATCGGAGATGTTCATGCCGCCGACGGTAACAGCAAGGGCCTCGGGGCGAAGTCTCTTCCCTCCACAGGCAGGGCAGGGGGTATGAATCATGCAGTCCTCAATCTCCGCTTTTGAATATTCGCTTGCAGTTTCGTGATACCTGCGCTCAAGGTTTGCGACAAGACCTTCCCAAGCCTGCGTATAGTCACCTTTGCCGTAGGCTTTGTCATAGTGAAGCGGAATTTTCTCGCCACCTGTTCCGTAGAGAAGCGCGTTATATGCATCCTTCGGTATTTCGGAAATCGGGGTTGCGAGATCAAATTTATAATGCTTTGCAAGACCGTCGTAGTACATTCTCGCAATCGTGCCGGGCTCTGCGTTTCTCCAGCCACTTGCGCAGATTGCACCCTCAAGAATGGACTTTGACTTGTCGGGGATTACGAGGTCAGGGTCAACGCGAAGAAGCGTTGCAAGCCCCGTGCACTCGGGACATGCGCCGTGAGGGTTGTTGAATGAGAACATTCTCGGAGTGAGTTCCTCAAGGCTTATTCCGCAGTCCTCGCAGGCGTAGTTCTGGGAAAATGTAAGCTCTTCGCCGCCGATGACATCGACAATGACAAGACCCTCTGCAAGCTTCAGCGCAGTTTCGAGAGAGTCGGTAAGGCGCATTTCGATGCCACTCTTAATCACAAGGCGGTCGATTATGATTTCGATGTTGTGCTTTTTGTTTTTCTCAAGCTTTATGCTTTCGGAAAGGTCGTAGATATTGCCGTCAACGCGTGCGCGGACGTAGCCTGATTTTTTGGCGTTTTCAAAAACTTTCTCGTGTTCGCCCTTACGCGAGCGGACGACGGGAGAGAGAATCTGAAACTTCGTTCCCTCGGGGAGCGAGAGAACCTTGTCGCAAATCTGGTCAATCGTCTGCTGCTTTATAACCTTTCCGCATTTGGGACAATGCGGAGTTCCGACTCTTGCCCAGAGAAGGCGGAGATAGTCGTAAATTTCAGTAACCGTTCCGACGGTTGAACGGGGATTTTTTGAAGTCGTTTTCTGGTCGATGGAAATAGCGGGAGAAAGACCCTCGATGTAGTCAACGTCAGGCTTGTCCATTCGCCCAAGAAACATTCGCGCGTAAGAGGAGAGCGACTCGACATATCGTCTCTGTCCTTCTGCATATATCGTGTCAAAGGCAAGGCTTGACTTTCCCGAGCCTGAAAGTCCTGTTATTACAACAAGGCTGTCGCGAGGGATTTCAATATCAATATTTTTGAGATTGTGCTCTCTTGCACCTTTGACAAAAATGTTCTTGTTCATTTCTTTTCACCTTTTTGAAAAATCAGTCTTTTCCGCGAAGCTCTATTATTCTGTCGCGGAGGATTGCGGCGTATTCAAACTCAAGAAGCTTTGATGCCTCGCGCATATCTTTCTCAAGCTTTTTGATAAGATTTTCGCGTTCGGTCTTCGTGAGCTTTTCCTTCTTTACTTCGGTTGCATCCTTTGATATTTCGAGAAGGTCTGCAACGTCCTTGATAATGGTTTTCGGAACGATTCCGTGCTCATCGTTGTATTTTTTCTGGAGCGTTCTTCGGCGCATGGTTTCATCGATCGCACGCTGCATCGAGCCCGTGACAGTGTCGCCGTACATAATGACCTTGCCGTGGTCGTTTCGTGCGGCACGTCCCATCGTCTGAATGAGCGAGGTTTCGCTTCGGAGGAAACCCTCGCGGTCTGCATCGAGAATAGCAACGAGCGAAACTTCGGGAATGTCAAGTCCCTCGCGGAGGAGGTTGATGCCGACGAGCACGTCGAACGTGCCGAGTCGGAGGTCGCGGATAATCTCCATTCGCTCAATCGTCTCAACATTGTGGTGGAGATATTTGACCTTGATTCCTGCTCGCTCAAGGTATGCCGTGAGGTCCTCTGCCATCTTCTTTGTTAGTGTGGTGACGAGCACTCTCTCTTTCTTTTCGACTCTTGCGTTTATCTCGCCGATGAGGTCGTCAATCTGCCCCTCTGTTGGGCGAAGCTCAATTTCAGGGTCAAGAAGCCCCGTCGGTCGGATGAGCTGCTCTGCTATCTGTGCGCTACGCTCGCGCTCATAATCGCCGGGTGTCGCGGAGACGTAAATAACCTGATTTATATGTTTTTCAAATTCCTCGAAATTGAGCGGTCTGTTGTCAAATGCGCTGGGGAGACGGAAACCGTATTTTACAAGCGTTTCTTTTCTTGCTCGGTCGCCTGCATACATTCCGCGCACCTGCGGAAGCGTAACGTGCGACTCGTCAACAATGAGGAGAAAATCATCGGGGAAGTAGTCCATAAGCGTAAACGGGGCACTTCCGGGCTCGCGTCCGCTTATGATTCGCGAGTAGTTTTCAATGCCGTTGCAGTAGCCGAGCTCGGTGATCATTTCGACATCGTATTCCGTTCTCTGGCGGATTCGCTGAGCCTCGATGTATTTCTCTTCGCTCTCGAAGTATTTCACGCGCTCTTCCATCTCGCAGAGCATTTCACGGCACGCCTTTTCCATCTTCTCGGGTGTTGAGACGTAGTGCGACGCAGGGTAGATTGCAATGTGCGAAAGCTCGCGTTTAACAGCTCCCGTAACGACGTTTATCTCCGATATGCGGTCAACTTCATCGCCGAAGAACTCAACTCTTATAGCACTGTCGTTTGAATAAACGGGGAAGATTTCAACCGTATCACCGCGCACACGGAACTTGTTTCGCTCAAATGCGACATCGTTTCGCTCATAGCGGATTTCGATAAGCTTTCTGATAACCTCGTCGCGCTCCTTTTCCATACCGGGGCGGAGCGAGATAACCATGCTTGAATAGTCAATCGGGTCGCCGAGACCGTATATGCACGAAACACTCGCGACGATGATAACGTCGCGACGCTCCCCGAGTGACGCCGTCGCGCTGTGGCGGAGACGGTCAATCTCCTCGTTTGTCGAGGAGTCCTTCTCTATATATGTGTCCGTGTGCGGAATATACGCCTCGGGCTGATAATAGTCAAAGTAGGAAACAAAATACTCAACCGCGTTTTCGGGGAAGAATGCCTTGAGCTCCGAGCAGAGCTGGGCGGCGAGAGTTTTGTTGTGGGCGAGAACGAGCGTCGGGCGCTGAACGCGCTCGATGATATTTGCCATAGTAAAGGTTTTTCCCGAGCCCGTAACGCCGAGAAGTGTCTGTTCGGAAAGGCCCATTTCGATACCGCGGGCAAGCGCATCTATCGCGGCAGGCTGGTCGCCCGTCGGTGAATAGGGAGCATGTATTTTAAATTCTGCCATTGCGACCAAACCTCCTTTTTAAGTTTCATTTAAAAGTTGAATATAAGCATTGCGGCCGTGAGGATAATCAGAAAAGCGAAGTTGAAGAGAGAAAACTTGAGTATATAGCTTTTAGTTTTCCCCGGGTTGTGGTGAGAATACGTCCTGAACGTTATGAGGCTTGCAAGGGATGAGATAAGCGTACCCACACCGCCGATGTTGACACCGCGCAGAAGAGCGGCGTAGTCACCTGTAAACTGTGAAAGCAAAATTGCCGAGGGGACGTTGCTTATAACCTGACAGGAGAGAATCGAAACAACAAGTGTGTTTTTTGCAAGCAACCACGAAAAAAGCTTGTGGACAGCATCAATTCTCGCCATATTTCCCGAGAAGATAAAGAAGAAAACAAAAGTAAGAAGAAGAGGGTAGTCAACTTTTTTCAGTGCATCGCGATCCGCAAAGATGAGAACGAGCGGAATAATGATAAGTCCTATCCAGTAGGGAATACCGCGGAAAACAATTGCGATTGAGAGTGCAAAAAGTATGAGGTAAATCACTGTCCTTTTGCGGTCGAGAACAACGTCGCTGTCGGGAAGCGTAAGCTCTTCGGGTTTTACGAAGATAAAGCAGCAGAGCGTTATGAGAGTAATTGAAAGAACGAAGGGGAATGCCATAATTCCCATAAACTCGAGATTCGGGATGTTGAAGTAAGAATAGAGATATAAGTTCTGCGGATTTCCGAAGGGCGTCAGCATACCGCCGAGGTTTGCGGAAATGTTCTGCATAATGAAAGTAAACGCCATGTACTTCTCTTTTTTAGTTTCTGTGAGAACAAAGTACCCGAGAGGAAGGAAAGTGAGAAGCGCCATATCGTTTGCAATAAGCATAGAGCCGATAAATGTTATATATACAAGAGCGAGAACGCACATTCTCGCGTTCTTGAAAAGAACGACAATTCTCTGCGCGAGCACGTAGAAAAAGCAGATGTTGCGAAGCGCGCAGACAACGGCGAGAACGCAGAAGAGACAGGTAAGAGTCTTTAAGTCAAAATACCCGAGATATTGCCTGTCAACGGGGACGAAGAAGCAGGTTATAACGGCGGCAATAAGCGCAATCGTCATAACAACATTCTGCCTTAAAAATTTTATGATATTGAATTGTTTTTTCTTCTGTGCCGTGCCTGTCATAGATAATCTTCCTTTAGTATATTTCGCAAACTGCCTCTGCAACGCGTATGCCGTCAACTGCCGAGGAAAGGATTCCACCTGCGTATCCTGCACCCTCTCCGCAAGGGTAAAGACCTCGGAGCGAGGCAACACACTTTTCGTCGCGCATTATGCGAACGGGTGAGGATGAGCGCGTTTCGGGAGCGGTGAGAACAGCTTCACCGTCGGCGAATGCGGAAATCTGACGTGAAAACTGCTTTATGCCGACCTTTAGGGTTTCGTTTATATATTCGGGGAAGAGGTCTGCAATGTCGCATTCACGTACACCCGGCAAAAACGACGGTTTGATTTTTCCAAAACCGGTTTTCTTTCCCGTAAGAAAGCCCTCGACCGTCTGGGCAGGGGCAGAATAATCGCCACCTGCGAGTCTGAATGCCGCACGTTCAATTTCACGCTGCATAAAAACTCCTGCAAGCGGGTGCTCTCCGCCGAAATCTTCGGGAGCAACGTTAACCAAGAGCGCGCTGTTCGCGTTTATCTTGTTTCTTGCATATAAGCTCATACCGTTCGTGACAACGCCACCCTCTTCGCTCGCGGCGTTTATAACCTCGCCGCCGGGGCACATGCAGAACGTATATGCACATCTTCCACTTAAGAGGCGGTTTGAGAGTTTGTAGTCCGCCGCACCGAGAGCGGGGTGCCCTGCAAACTCGCCGTAACGGCATTTATCAATGTCGCGCTGGAGATGCTCGATGCGAACACCCATAGAAAAAGGCTTCTGAGTTATTGTAACGCCCATATTGAGAAGAAGCTCAAACACATCGCGAGCCGAGTGCCCTACCGCGAGAATGAGCTTGTCGGTATCAAAGGAAATTTCGCCGTCTGCAGTTTTGCAGGTGATACCGCAAACTGCATCGTTCTTTGTGTGAATGTCGCAAAGTCGCGTATTGAAGAAAACTTCACCGCCAAGAGCCTTTATCTCCTCGCGGATGCCCGAAACAACCTTCGGGAGATTGTCCGAACCGATGTGAGGATTTCGTATATACATAATTTCGCTTGGCGCGCCGTGACGGACAAAGGTTGAGAAAACGTCAAATCGGCGCTTGTCGTGCGTTCCCGAATTGAGCTTTCCGTCAGAGAAAGTTCCTGCACCGCCCTCGCCGAACTGCACGTTTGATTCCGTGTTCAGTTCACCGCCGCGGCGGAAGGACTCAATGCTCTTTGCGCGGTCTTCAACCGCCTCGCCTCGCTCGATAAGAATGGGGCGTGCGCCGAATCTCGCAAGCGTGAGTGCGGCAAAAAGTCCTGCAGGGCCGGCGCCAACGACTACGGGACGAAGCTTTGAAAGCTTTGGTGTCGGCAAAGGCTGCTTTTCTGCCTCGGGCTTTATCGTAACATCGCGGCGCGAAATTCTCTTTAAGAGTTTCGCTTCGTCGCAGGCAACCGAAACCTCGACCGAGAAGACAAAGTGAACGTCTCGCTTATCGCGCGCATCAACTGCTTTTTTTGTGATATTAAGTGTCTTTATCTCGCGCGGAGCTATGCCGAGAATGTGGGCGACGCGCGAATATAATTTTTTTTCGTCACTTTCAAGCGAAAGCTTTATATTTCCTATCTGTATCATAATAAAAATCCTTTAATACGATATTCCGTCAGGGAGAAAACGGCTTCCACCGACACCGTGGCAGTTTACACCTGCGCCAAAGCGGAAAAGACGGATTTTTCTCTTTTGCGTATCTATATTTATAATGTCAAATGCGTTCTGTGTAGAAGTTCCGGGAATGCGGACAGTCCTTGCGTCACCCGAAACGTTGGTTGCGGATGCGTTGGTTGTCCAGATTGTGTTTATGCCGTTTATAACCTTGTAATTATCATCGTGTACGTGTCCGAAAAGACAACAGATCATGTGTGGTTTCTTATCTGAATTTGCATAGCGGGAGAAGTCGGCATCAATATCAAGATTGAAAAATTCGTTTTCGGGATATACGTACTTGTGCGTATATCTGCCCTGCTCCTGAAAAGCCTTGCAGAGGTCGAAAAATTTAGGCGAAATCGCTTCATATCCCGTATCGGTATCAATAAGGAGGTGAGATGCAAAGATGACGCCCCAGTCCTTTTCTTCCTTATCGTCGAAGTTGAGAGCGCAGTTTGCAATCCATGTCATCTGCTCGTTTGAGAAGTAGAATGACTTTCCTCCGTGGTATTTAACGGTTCCGTCTTCTGTGGTGGTAACTTTGTCTGTATCCTGAATATCAAGCATTACTATGCGGATTTTGTGCTTCTCAACATCAAAATAATGCCAGGTAGATTTGTCACCGCTCTTTTTTGCTTCTCGGACGATGCCGTGCTTTTTTTCGGCGTTGTCAAGAAAAAGATTTCCCCAATCCTTGTCGGTAAAAACGTTTTCCGGGAGATTTTCCCAATCGTTCAGGTCGTGGTTTCCCTTTGAAAATAAAAACGGCGAGGAGCTTTGTTCTGCAATATCAAAAAACTGTTTAGCGGTGGCTAAAGCTTCTTTTTTATCAACTATGTAAAATGGTGTTATGATATCTCCCGTGTGGATAACTGCGTCAAACGGAACGGGAGAGGAGTTTATAAAATCAATGGTGTCAGACACGTTTTCAAGACTTGGCTCGGTGTTTATATGGTCAATGTGGCTGTCTGTAAAGAAAACGAAGTTTGCTCTGTCGTACTGATTGTCAGCTGTTTTTGTTTCCTTGGGGCTTCCTTTCGAAAACGGGAGCCATTCTCGTAAAGTACGAAGAGTTTCATAATTTTTAACATCAGTGTAATTCATACGTCACTTCTCCTGATAAAACAGATTAAAAACGAAATATTTTCAACTAATTATTATATCAAAAATAAATTTAAAAGTAAACAGTTGACAATTTGCAAACAGCACGCTATAATGTAACTGTACTAATACACGTAATACAGTTGGAGGTGATGATGTGATAAAGCTCGACTATAAAGATCCACGCCCGATTCACGAGCAGATAACCCAGGGTATAAAAGAGCTTATTATGTGCGGCGCGCTGAAAGTCGACGAACAGCTTCCGTCGGTGCGAGATTTCGCCGTAAGCCTTACGGTGAACCCCAATACCGTTCAGCGCGCATATAAGAATCTTGAAGCTGAAAACATCATATACAGCGTAAAGGGAAAGGGAAATTTCGTCTCGGGAGAGACGTGTGCCGACAAAAAGACAATAGAAAAGCTTTATGATACGCTTGAAATCTCGCTTCGTGAGCTTATTTTCTACGGTGAGGAAAAGGAAAAGATCCTCAATTTTCTCAATCGTGTAATCACCGAAACGGAGGGTAAAAAATGATAGAAGTAAAAAACATTTCAAAGAGCTTCGGCACTGTCCACGCTCTTGCAGAGCTTTCGATGAAGGTTCCAAAAGGAAGCATATACGGTCTCGTCGGGCCTAACGGGGCAGGAAAAACGACGATAATAAACCACCTTACGGGAGCATACAAGCCGGATTCCGGCTCCGTTTCGATAAATGGGGAGGACGTCTGGGAAAACACGGAGCTAAAAAAACGCGTGCTTTGCATAAATGATGAGTGGTATTTTTATCCGAGCTTTTCAATGAAAGAGATGGCAAAACTCTATGCAGGCCTTTATCCCACGTTCAACAGGGAAAGATACGAAAAGCTTGCGGAAATTCTTCCGATAGATGAGAAACGTCAGATAAGAAGATTCTCAAAGGGAATGAAAAAGCAGGTTGCCTTCCGTCTTGTCCTTTCGTGTATGCCTGAGGTTCTTATCCTTGACGAGCCGCTCGACGGACTTGACCCCGTTATGAGAAAGCAGATTATGAATGTAATTATCTCCGACGTTGCGGAAAGGCAGATGACGGTGCTCGTTTCCTCGCATAACCTTCGTGAGCTTGAGGACATCTGCGACTATGTGGGAATAATCCACAAGGGTTCACTTGTTGCGGAAAAACCGCTTGAGGACCTCAAGGGCAATATCTGCAAGATTCAGGTTGCCTTTGACGGAGAGATTCCTGAGGAACTTATGGACGAGTCAATCCTTCATACGTCAAAGGTCGGCTCGGTATATACAGTTATAATAAAAGGCGACGCTTCTGCCTTCGAAGAAAAGGCAAAGAGCTTTTCGCCATTAGTGTTTGACAAGGTAAGCCTCACGCTTGAGGAAGTCTTCATTTATGAGTTGGGAGGTTTGGGATATGACTTCAAAGAAATCGTTTTTTAATCTCGCGATATATTTAAATAACTTAAAACGCTTCAAGTGGGGAAGCTTTCTCTACGGAATAGTTTTGTTTTTTGCCGTTCCGTTCATGTTTCTCATTGAGGATATGGACTATCTTTCCAATCGCTTCCTGCCTCAGACGGACAATGTTCCGGTGATACTTACGGACAGCTACATAATACTACCGGTGTTGTTTGCGATTGTCGTTCCGACCGTCGCGGCGGTGTTGATTTTCCATAACGTTCACTCACCAAAGCAGAGCGTGTTTGTCCATTCGCTTCCCGTAAGCCGGCTTGAGAACTACATTTCGGACATCCTTTTAGGCCTTACGCTTATGGCGCTTCCGGTCGTTGCAAACGGTATAATCCTTCTCATAATGAGCTTTACCGATTATAGCGTGATAATGACTCCCGGCTCCGTAATATACTGGACGTTTTTAAACCTCTCGGTGCTGTTTATTATGTTCTCGGTAGCAAGTGCAACAGCGTTCTTGACAGGCAATGCGGCAGTTCATATCGGGCTAAACGTTTTTGCTCATATTCTCCCGATGATAGTCGCACTGTTTATCGCAATAATAAGCGAGGAGTTTCTCTATGGCTTTATGACAACGGAGAACTTCGTGTCAAATGAAATTATGACACATACTCCTCTCATCTGGCTGTTTTCGGGTGCGCTGAACTACCGCGCGTTCCAGATAAGCATATTCTCTCAAGGGATGTTCTGGGTATATATCGCAGTTAGCCTTGTGCTTTATGCTGCAGGATATCTTCTCTATCGCGTAAGAAAGGTTGAGCTTTCGGGCGATGTATGCGCGTTCTCCGTATTCCGTCCGATATTCAAGTACATGGCAACGGCATCGGTTGCAATCTTTGTTTTTGCAATCCTTTGCGAGACCAACATCGCGCCCGTCTTTGCATATATTGAGGTTGCGGTCGCCGCAGCAATAGTCTATTTTGCTTGCGAAATGCTTATAAATAAGAGCTTCAAGGTTTTCGGCTCGTATAAAGGACTTCTCATATTCTTCGCAGCAAGCGTCGCAGTACTTCTTTTTGTTGCAAATACGTCTGTTTTCGGCTATGAAACGCACATCCCCGATCCGCAGGAGATTGAGAGCGCGGCAGTGCATGAAAACTACCGTTTCGATAATATTGTAGTGTCGGATGCGAAGCTTATTGAGGATGTCCGTGCAACTCATGCAAAGATGCTTGAGAGCATTCCTCGCAGAACGGACAGACTTTTCGAATCGGGAAGAATCTTCTATATTACATATAAACTGCGTGACGGAAAAGTAATGAGGAGGCAGTATGTAACCGAAAAAGAGATTTTTGACGAAGCGCTTGCAAAAATGTTTGAAAATGAGGAATACAAGCAAAAGGTTACGGGCATTTGCGAGCTCAATATCGAGAACATAAATGAAGCAAAGCTTTATCTCGATTCGTCGGGAATGAGCTGGCGAAAGGTTCTCAGAGATGAGGATGCAGTGGAATTTATGCGCGCAGTGGAGAAAGACATCTCTGAACTCTCGTATAATGAGCTTTCCTACGGTGCTTCACTTCTTCATTTCCGCATAGATATCTCCTGCACTGTAAAGGAGAATCGCGAGCTTCAGATTTTCAAGGAATCAGAGTCTGAAGCATTTGCAAACCGCAACTTCCCTGACGACAATGTTCTGAAAACATTCGACCTCGCAATAAATAAAAACTACAAGAACACCATGGCTCTTCTCCGGGAAAAGGGATATTACGAAGAGTTCGTGCATCAGGCGTCAAACGCCGTATGGCTCTGCAAAAAGCCGATAGAGTTTGACGGTGAGTTTTATCACTATGACGAAAAAACTCTTCCGCGAAAGGACTACGGAATTCTGGGCAGTGATTGCGTCCATATTTACAGCGTGGACGGCAGAGCGGCAGTTGAGGCGATGCTCGAAAGCCCTCGCGGAGAGGAAAAAACCGGCAAGAACTATTATGTATTCCTGTATTCAGGAGCTGACTTCAAGGATATGTGGATACCGCACGATGCGCTTGTGATAAACGAAGCGGAGCTTCCCGATTACGTAAAGAAATATCTGCAGACAAGCGAAAATCTGTAAAACAAAAAGCTCTCCGAATTTTCGGAGAGCTTTTGATATTACTTTTCAAATTCACGCAGGATGTATCGGAACGAAGAAAGAGGATTTTTCTTATACTCGCCAATCGGCATTGAAAAAGTTTCCTTGCCGTCAAAGAAAACGGAGAGCGTGTCGTGGGAGAAGCGGAGAACGCCCTTTCCGCCCTCAGAGGTGATTTCCGAAACCTCGCCCGAGATAAGTCTCTCAAGCTTCCGATAAAGCAGAAGCTCGCGGCTTGATAAGAGAGTCAGCTCGCTCGTAGTGCGGCTGTGAGTGAGAAGAAAGAGCGACGTTGTGAGATTTATAAAGTCGCCGTTATCGGGAAGAATGGGCGAGGGAAGCTTTCTCCATTCCTTTATGTCGAATCGGTAATAGAGCTCGTCTGAGTATCGCGGAATTTCAGCAATATCGCGCCGTTTTACAAGCGCATATTTCTCGATTTCGCCATAGTATATAATGCCGGCGCGGTCGCCAAATTTGTGCAGCGACTGATAAAGCGCGATGTACCGCAGAGGAAAATCACCCGGTTTGAGGCGTGCGGCAGGGATGTGATAAAACTTTTTTGCAAGACATATATCAAGCTGCATAGTGCTTCGCATTGTGCCGCAGAGAACGTCTCGCGTTTCGTCTGCTACATCTTCGGCTGTGCGAGGTTTTATTTTCTGTATCAGGTCGATAATCTGACCTGAAAGAACAACCGTTATGAGAGAAAACAGAATCTTTGACGGATGGATATACGTAAGTGACAGCGCAAGTACGGTAATGTCACTTATGAGATAAGTCCACTTGATGTCAATGTGAAGGAGCTTTGAAAGACTCATCGCAAGCGCGTCATCGCCGCTTGGAGCGCCGCCTGCTTTTACTGCAATTCCCACGCCGACGCCGACGAAGACGGCACCGACTATTGCGGCGAGGATTGGGTATGTTGCGATTTCGGGGAAAAGCGGCGGAAACTTTTCAAATATCGCATAGAAAAGAGAGAATGAACCGCCTGCAAAGATAGAGTATCCTATAAAATCCGAGCCGAGAGAACGCCAACCGATAAAATAACATAGTGCGTTGAGGACAAGTCCCGTTATCGCAGGGGAGAGGCGGAAATGGTGCTCAAAGAGAAGAACAAGCCCGAGAACTCCGCCTTCGGAAATATCCGCAACCGAATGCACGTTATATAGCCCGAACGCAAGGATTATTCCGCCGATAACGGCAAGAAGACACTCACGGGGCCTGAGACGAAATGTCATATAATCACTCCGAATAAAAATAAGTCAAAGCAATTATAGTATCTACAGCATCTTTTGTCAAATTCCGACTTATTTTTTTGAGGAAAATATTGATTTTATAATGAAATTGGACTATAATATTTAGTAAGTTTTTTTGAGGAATGATTTGATGGTATTTAACAATATTTTGGAGGCAATGGGAAATACTCCGATTATTCGTCTTTCTCACTTGTCGGAGCCGGGGTGCGCGGAAATCCTCGTGAAGTTTGAGGGGTTAAACGTCGGCGGCTCAATAAAAACGCGAACAGCGTACAATATGATTTGCGACGCGGAGGCTCGCGGACTTATAAACGAGAATACAATCATCGTCGAGCCGACGAGCGGAAACCAGGGCATAGGCCTTGCTCTTGTCGGCGCGGTACGCGGATATAAAACGAAGATAATCATGCCTGATTCTGTCAGCGAAGAGAGAAGGAAGCTTGTTGAGCACTACGGTGCCGAGGTTATCCTTGTTCACGACGCAGGCAACATCGGCGATTGTATAGAGGAGTGTTTAAACCTCGCGCTTCGTATGCGTGATGAGGATAAAAACGTCTTTGTTCCCCAGCAGTTTGAAAACCCTGCAAACCCGGCTATTCAGCGTTCGCAGACAGCGCAGGAGATTCTTTCGCAGGTGGACGGCCCGATTCACGGCTTCTGCTCCGGTATCGGTACGGGCGGAACGATTACGGGCATAGGAGAGGCACTTCGGGAGAAAAACCCTGATATGACTATCTGGGCGGTCGAGCCTGAACATGCGGCGATTTTATCCGGAGGTTCAATCGGAACTCATGTTCAGATGGGCATCGGCGACGGGCTCATCCCCGAAATTTTAAACTGCAATATTTATAACGATATATGCATAGTCAAGGACGAAGAGGCGATTGAAACCTCAAAGCTTCTTGCATCGCGCGAGGGAATTATGTGCGGTATATCAAGCGGAACTAACGTTGCCGCAGCGATAAAGCTTGCGCGTCACCTCGGAGAGGGAAAGACGGTTGTGACCGTGCTTCCCGACACGGCGGAGAGATATTTCTCAACACCGCTTTTTGATTAAAACAAAAGAAAATATAAATGGAGGAATTATTATGCAGACAAATGTACGCCCTGAAACAATGGAACGCATCACAACCCGAGCTTTGGCGGATGCGTTTATAGAAGAACAGGTAAAAGCAGTTCGGGAGCAGGTAGGAGATAAGAAAGTTCTTCTCGCGCTTTCAGGAGGAGTTGACTCTTCCGTTGTCGCGGCGCTTTTAATCCGCGCTATCGGCAAGCAGCTCGTCTGCGTCCACGTTAACCACGGCCTTATGAGAAAAGGCGAGAGTGAGCAGGTTATTGAGGTCTTTGGTAAGGCTCTTGACGCAAACCTCATCTACATCGACGCAACCGACCGATTCCTTGACCTACTCAAGGATGTGGCAGAGCCCGAGAAAAAGCGCAAGA
>JAFXJK010000050.1 GCA_017532355.1 Oscillospiraceae bacterium
CCGAGGGTCTTACCGCAATCCAGAAGCTCTTGCTTCAGCTCGTGTCGGCGGCAGTATATCTTTCTCTTCTCCGCTGGCTCGGAGACCTTACCCCGACGCTTTATATCCCGTTTTTTAATGTTACCTTATCCCTTGACTGGGTGCTTTATCTTGTCATAATGCTCCTCGCTATTGTAGGAACTGTAAATGCAGTTAACCTTACAGACGGTGTTGATGGGCTCGCGACGAGTGTAACCGTTCCGGTTGTTCTTGTCTATGCAATCATCGGCGCATATATGTCATATTCAATAGTTGGCCTTGTGCCTGCAGCGCTCTTCGGAGCACTTTTAGCGTTTCTTATTTACAACTTCAATCCTGCAAAAGTCTTTATGGGCGATACGGGGTCGCTGTTTCTCGGCGGCGCGGTTTGCGGAATAGCGTTTGCTTACGATATGCCGCTTCTGCTTCTTTTTGTCGGTATCGTGTATATCGTCGAGGCTTTGTCTGTTATTTTACAGGTGGGATATTTCAAACTCACGCACGGCAAAAGGCTTTTCCGTATGTCTCCGATACACCACCATTTTGAAATGGGTGGCTGGAGCGAGAAAAAGGTCTGTGCAATCTTTATGACAGTTTCGGCAATCGGCGCACTTATCGGATTTGCCGGAGTATGGGGAAAATTATTTTAGTTTCAGGGAGTGCGGATAAATGGCGAGAAAACCAATTCAAAAACTTCTTCGTAGGCCGCAGAGAGCAAAAACTGAGGTCAAGAGCGGAGCAGGCGGAACAATGGATATTCCTTTTCTTGTTCTCGTAATAGTCCTTATGGGAATAGGGATTCTCATGCTTTTCTCGGCGAGCTATGCGACCGCATATTATGAAAATTTGCCATCTACATACTACTTCATGAGACAGGGCATCTTTGCCGTCGCGGGTCTTGCGATAATGTTCGTTGTAAGCTTTATGGATTACAGAAAATTCAGGAAGCTTTCTCCGCTTCTTATGATAATTGCGATAGTTCTTCTCGTCGTTGTTTTGCTCGTAGGTAAGGGTAACTACGGCGAAAAGAGATGGATTGACCTTGGAGTTTTTCAGTTCCAGCCGTCTGAGGTTGCAAAGCTTGCGGTCATCTTCTTTTTCTCAAGTATGATTTCTGTCAATGCAGAGAAGATGAGCACGTTTAAATACGGAGTTCTGCCATTTGTCATTGTTCTTGCAGTGGTCGGCGGACTTATGTTCCTCGAACCGCACCTTTCGGGAATGATACTTATTTTCGGTGTAGGTGCCGCGCTTATGTTCATTGGCGGAACTCATTGGGCGTGGTTTGCCGGAGCTATCGGTGCGATTGGTGTCGGCGGTGCGGCCGCGATAAGCTTCCTTGATTATGCGCGCCAGCGCGTTGCGACGTGGCTTGACCCGTTTCTCGACCCGAAGGGCGATGGATATCAGATAATACAGTCGCTTTACGCAATCGGATCGGGAGGTCTTCTCGGCCTCGGATTCGGAAACAGCCGTCAGAAGTACCTTTATCTCCCTGAGGCGCATAACGACTTTATCTTCGCAATCGTATGTGAGGAACTTGGTTTTATTGGTGCGATAATAATTCTCGTTCTCTTTGCTCTTCTTATCATGCGAGGCTATTGGATTGCACTCCACGCGAGAGATAAGTTCGGCTCGCTTCTTGCGGCAGGAATATCTACAATGGTAGCGTTGCAGACCGTGCTCAATATCGGTGTTGTAACAGGCGTTTTGCCGGTTACGGGAGCTGCGCTTCCGTTCTTCTCGTACGGCGGTACGGCACTTTTGATTCTGCTTGCTGAGATGGGCGTTGTTCTGTCCGTTTCGCGATATATTCCCGTTAAAGAGGAAAAATAGAAGGGAAGATTTTTATGCGTTTTCTCTTTGCTTGCGGCGGCACCGGCGGTCACATAAATCCTGCCATTGCCGTGGCGAAATTGATTAAAGAAAAAAGGCAGGATGCCGAAATTCTGTTTGTAGGCGCATTCGGTGGAATGGAAGAGCGTCTCGTTCCGAATGCAGGCTTTGAGATCGAAACGGTCAAAGTAAGCTCGATTTCAAGAAAAAAGAGCCTTTCGGCACTTCTTGGAAATATAAAGGCATTAAAAAAAGTCATTTCTGCAGAGAAAGAAGTAAAGGAAATTATAAAGAGATTTTCTCCGGATGTAGTTATAGGAACAGGGGGATATGCGTGCTATCCTGCACTTCGCTCTGCAACGCGACTCGGTATTCCGACGGTGGTGCACGAGTCCAACGCATACCCGGGCCTTGCGACACGCCGTCTCGCGAAAAAAGTGACAAGGGTTCTTCTGAACTTTGAGGCAAGTGAGGCTCACCTGCCAAAGGGGACGTCTCATTGCGTTGTCGGAAACCCGATTCGCGGAGATATACTCATGTATGACAGAAAAAAAGCGAGAGAGGAGCTTGGTGTTTCAAAACCGCTTCTCGTAAGCTTCTGGGGATCTCTCGGTGCAAGGGAAATGAATGAGCGTATTGCCGAGTTTATGCGCCTTGAAAAGGAAGAAGGATGTGAGTTCTGTCATATCCACGCCTGCGGAAAATTCGGATACGAGTGGATGCCGGGACTTCTTTCCGAAAAGGGCATTACGGCAGACGGTACGGAAGGGATTTGGCTTCGCGAGTATATCGACGATATGCCGAGAGTTCTTGCGGCGGCAGATCTTGTTATGTGCCGTGGTGGTGCAGGTACGCTTTCCGAGATAAGTGCAACCGGAAAGCCTGCTATAATTGTTCCGTCACCCAATGTTACTGACAATCATCAATATAAAAACGCGCTTGAGCTTAAGAAAATCGGCGGCGCGATAGTTTTTGAGGAGAAAGATGCAACTCCGCGTACCTTGCTTAAGGCTGCAAAGGAGCTTCTTTCGGATAAGAAAAAGCGCGATGAGATGTCCGCATCTCTCATACAAAATGCGGTGCTCGATGCATCGGAGCGGATATATTCGGAAATAATGAATGTAATCAGAAAATAGCTCTGAAAAAAGGAAAAGTAACCCATTTTGTCACTTCGACATAAACTGAAGTGACAATGAATTAGGGGGTGCTTTCCCTGAATGGGCACATTGATTATAAACGGAGGAAGAAAGCTTTCGGGTAATATTGCGGTGCACGGCTCAAAAAACAGCGTTTTGCCGATTCTCGCCGCGACAATTCTCAACAACGGCATCAGCGAAATACATAACTGTCCGCACCTCACGGATGTGAATGCAGCGATAGAGATTTTGCGCTGTATCGGATGTAAGGTCGATTTTCGGGATGATGTCGTAACGGTTGATTCGAGAGATGCCCGAAGATTTGAGATTCCTGACGGGCTTATGCGCGAAATGCGCTCGTCCGTGATATTTATGGGTGCGCTTCTGGCAAGGCTCGGAAAGGCATCAATGTTCACACCCGGAGGGTGTGAGCTCGGCGCGCGGCCGATTGATTTACATCTCTCCTCGATGCGTATGCTCGGTGCAAAAGTGAGCGAAGAGGGTGGCGCGATAAACTGCGAAGCGCGGCGTCTTCGTGGCAGAGATATTGTGCTTTCATTTCCGAGCGTAGGCGCAACGGAGAACACAATGCTTGCGGCAACTGCGTGTGAGGGAAAAACGCGCATAATCAATGCGGCACGTGAGCCTGAAATTGAAGATTTACAAAATTTCCTGCGAGCGCTTGGCGCAGAGGTCAGCGGAGCAGGAAGTTCCGTAATAACCGTTGTAGGCAGACGTCGGCTCTCCTCTGCAAGTTTTTCTGTTATTCCCGACAGAATTTGTGCCGCAACATATATGTGTGCCGCGGCTCTTTGCGGTGGAGATGTTACGGTTGAAAAAATTATTCCCGAGCATATTTCAAACGTGCGTGCGCTTCTTACAATCGCAGGTTGTGAAATAGAAGAGGGAAGAGATTTTCTGAGGTTGCAGAGGAATGGCGAGCTTTCCGCCATCCGCATGGTGCGGACGATGCCGTATCCCGGTTTCCCGACCGACGCACAACCGCAGATGATGGCGCTTACTACAAAGTGTATGGGAACCTCTGTGTTTGCGGAGAACATCTTTGACGGCAGATTCCGACATGTCGGAGGTCTTGTGCGGATGGGTGCAGATATCAGAGTTGAGGGCAGTCTCGCACTTGTAAACGGAGTGAAAAGGCTTGTTGGAAGCCGTGTCTCGGCAACTGACCTTCGCGGCGGTGCGGCACTTGTTATTGCGGCACTTGCAGCAGAGGGAGAGAGCGAGATAGATGAGATTTTCCACATAGACCGAGGATATGAAAAGATAGAAGAAAGTATGTCAGCTCTTGGAGCTGATATCAAGAGAGTGGAAGTGGTGAAAATAATGGCGGCAAGAAAGTATATAAAAAGAAGAAGCGGAAGAAGGGGAGGCGGAGTTATTCTGTCATTTCTCACCTTCTGCATAGTCGTTGCAGCCATTGTCATGTCGGTTACCGTATTTCTCAAGGTTGCGACTATTGAGGTAAGCGGACTTACGAAATACGACCCGAATGAGGTCATAAGAACCTCGCAGATTGAAAACGGCGATAATATGTTTATGATAAATAAATTTGAGGTTGCAAACAGGATTCTTGATACTTATCCGTATATAGAGCAGATAAAGATCCGCCGCCGCCTTCCGGATACGTTTACGTTTGAGATAACGGAAAGATCGCCTGCGGCTTATGTTGAAGCAGAGGGAAGCAGATGGCTTATAGACAAAAAAGGATACCTGCTCGAAATGCTCCCGGATGAGGATGACGTGACTGTGCCGAAGGTAAGCGGAGTGGAAGTGCTCACGCCGCAGGCAGGCGGCGCGCTTGTTCTCAAAAACGATGCACAGCTTGAGCCTCTTCGTGAGGTAATGGGAGCGCTTTCTTCGTCGGGTATGCTTGAAAGAGTAGCGCGCATTGAAGTTGAAAAGCTTTATGACATCAGAATTGTTTACGGAGACAGATTCCTTGTAAATCTCGGAGATACGAGCGAGCTTTCAAGAAAGATAGAGATGCTCCGCGTAGTCATAGAGCAGCTTGCGGAGTTTGACAAGGGTACGATAAACGTAAGCGCGGTAAAAGAGGCTCGTTTCAGACCCGATGCGAATATAGACCTCAGCGAAGCGGCAAAGGTGCCTGAAACACCTGCTCCGTCAGAAGGCGAGGTAGCCGAGACTCCTGTCGGGGAAGAAGCAACGCCGCAGGAAAACAGTGAAGACAGTTCGGAGATTCCTCCACAATAAAAGAAGCATGCACGACCTTTCGGGAGGTTGTGCATGCTTCACTTTATTTAAATTATAATTTTACTTCTGCTCTGCAACTGACTTGCGGTACTTTTCGCTTTCCCAGTTGTTGATGAAGTCGCGGCCTGCCTCGTCCATTGTCTGGATTGTGAGACCTGCGTTTCTTACTGACATTACGACGTATGCGTATGCTGCAAAAGTCTCAAGGATTGCGGAAGCTTCCTTTGCGACTGTCTTGAGAGTAAGAACACCGTTGTCGAATACGAGCTTGCCGTCGCTAAGTCCTGCGTTTAAGTAAACGAGCTGGTCGGGGTAGAGGATGGTCTTTCCGATTTCCTCAACGCCGTATTTTCCGATGAACTCTGCAATAACGGAAGCGTTGCTCTCGAAAGCACCGTCCTTTTCCTTAAGAACAAGGTCTGTGTAGAAGTCAGAAAGTCCGAGATATTTTTTGATTGTCTCGTTGATGAGGATGTGGAGGTCTGTGCACTCCTTTGCATCGTCGCTTGTTGTAACGAGACCGTGGTTTTCGAGGAAGATAACCTGTGGGAATCTGCCTGTCTCTGCCTCGTATGCGTTTATAGCGTCTTTGATTGAAAGTGTGAGCTCAAAGCCGGGGTTGATATACGGAATCCAGACAAAGTCAACATCTGGGAAAATCTTCTTTGCAAGCTCACATCCGCCGATGGAGCAGGTTACAACGTTTGCATAAACGGGGTGAGTGTGCATAACGTATTTCTTTAAAAGTGAATGGAAGCCTGTCTCAACGGACGGGCGAAGAGTCTTTCCGTCAGCTGCGGGGAAAACGCAGGAGAGAGTAAAGGGAGTAGAGTTCTTTTCCTTTTCTGCAATTTCGGACGGCTCAACGTCTGCGTGGTATTCCTTGATTTTTATGTAGTCAACATCGGCATATCCTGCAGTTTCTGTGATTTCACGAATAGTAAAGCCTGATGCCTTGATAGCCATCTTGTTTACATCGTGCTTAACGGAAGCGTTACCGCCGCCGCCCTGAACGTAGTCTGCCATATTGCCGATTTTCTGGCACATAGTAATAAAGTCTTTCATTTTAGTGACCTCCTTCTCTTGATAAAGTAAAGTATATCATTTTTGAAAAGTAAAGTCCATAGAAAAAATGATTTTCAGGCAAATAATTCTTTTATTTATAAGGAAGATGTGATAGAATTATCTAAAAGAAAGGATGAGTTATATGTCTGTTGTAACAATAAAAAGCGCAGAGCTTACTGTCGGCATCAAGACAAAGGGTGCTGAAATAACTTCCGTAAAGGATAATGCAGGTAAGGAATACATCTGGCAGGGTGACCCCAAGTTCTGGAAGGATCAGGCGATTGTTCTTTTTCCTGTCGTAGGACGCCTTGATAACGGCAAATATACTTTGAACGGCAAGGAATATGAAATGGATATCCACGGCTTTGCAAAGGATATGGAGTTTGAGGTTGAGGCTCATTCCGAGAGCGCTGTAACTTTCCTGCTTCGGGCAAACGATGAAACGAGAAAGTGCTATCCGTTTGACTTTGAGTTCCGTGTAGCGTTCCGTGTTGACGGAAAGAAGCTCGCTGTTGACTTTGCAACGAAGAATACAGGAAGTGGAGATATGTACTACTCCGTCGGCGCTCACGAGGGTTATAATATCGAGGGCGGTGCGGAGAATTACAGCATTGTGCTTGATGAGGTTGAGACTCTTCGCAAGTATGAGGTTGTCCCTGAAGGATATATCGCAGAGGAGACGAAGCCCTGCTTTGAAAATTCAAGAGAGCTTAAGCTCTCCGACGATTTCTTTGCAGTTGACGGTCTTATCTTCTTTGATGTAAAATCGCGCGGAGTCGCCCTTCGCAACGACAAAACGGGTGAGAAGATTCACGTTGCATTCCCCGGCTTTGATACACTTCTTGTCTGGAAGCGTCCGGGTGCTCCGCTTGTCTGCATCGAGCCGTGGGCAGGAACTCCTGACCTTCGTTGGAAAAAGGTTTCCGACTTTTCTGAAAAGTACCGTATGCATACCCTTGCAGGCGGCGAAGAGGAAACTCTTACACATACAATAACATTTTAATTTATGAGAGTTCTTATAGATGCGGATGGATGTCCTGTCGTCGATATAACGATAAGGATTTCAAAAGAGGCAAGGGCAGAGTGTCACATATTCTGCGACAGCGCGCACGAATTTGAGCGCGATGGTGCAATCACGCATACTGTTATGAAGGGCGCTGACAGTGCGGATTTTTATCTCGTGAACTTCATAAAGTCGGGCGATGTTGTAATCACCCAGGATTACGGTCTTGCGTCAATGGCACTCTCAAGAGGAGCTCGCGTCATAAACCAGGACGGGCTTGAATATACTGAGTTCAATATCGACGCTCTTCTGCTTGCGCGACATACGGCGAAGAAAATACGAAACGCGGGAGGACGCCTTCGTGGGAAACCACCGCGCAAGCGTGAGCAGAACGAAGCTTTCGAAAAGAAACTTCGAGAAATTATGCTTGACAAAGTATAGTCCGAGTGGTATAATAATAAAAAATTATTGAAATGCGTTGAAGCGGAATAGTAGCTGACTTGCTTTCGCCTTTGAGAGAGGTGCCGTGTGGTGCGAGGCATCGGGAAAGCGTTGGTGAACTCGCCGCGGAGCAGCTGTCGCGAAACTCCAGTAGGGGCAGACGGGAACTCCCGTTACAGAGTTAAGATGTGTCAGCATCTGAGGGCATCCGTCAGGATGAAAAAGAGTGGTACCGCGGAAGGTTAAAATGCTTTTTACACTTTCGTCTCTTTAAGTCAACAAAGAGATGAAAGTGTTTTTTTGTTGGCATTCCCGAAAAAGTTGAAAATGAAAGGGGTAATACCAAAATGAAGAAAATCAGCATTACAGACATCACTTTAAAGAAGCTTTCAGGAGAAAGAGAATATTCTCTCCTTTTCCGTGAAAAGACTGCGATTGCCGCAGCAAGCGATGCAATCGGCGCAAACGCTGTCGAGCTTGCTCCGATAAGGAGTCTTCGAGAGGACACTATAGTTTATAAAACCATTTCTCAGAATATAAAGAACAGCATTGTTGCAATCCCTGTCGGATTTACGGCTTCGGACGTTGAAAACGCCTGGGAGTGTGTAAAGGATGCGGCAAAACCCCGTCTCCAGGTTGAGGTTCCCACATCAACCGTGCAGATGGAGTATATCCACCACGTAAAGGCTGAGAAGATGCTCGCAAAGATTTCAGAGCTCGTCACGGCTGCCAAAGCGCTCTGCGAGGATGTTGAATTTTCTGCCCTTGATGCAACGCGTGCAGATGAAGCTTTCCTTGTCGAGGCTGCAAAGGCGGCAGAGAAGTGCGGCGCAAAAATCGTCACAATTTGCGACGATGCAGGCGTGTCTCTCCCGAATGAGATCGCGCTCCTTGTTGCAAAGATAAAGGCGGCTGTTTCCTGTGAAGTTTATGTTCAGGTTTCGGATAAAATCGGAATGTCCGTAGCTTCTGCGATTGCGGCAATCGGTGCAGGCGCTGACGGCCTCAAGTGTGCAATGGCAGGAAAAGAAGCTCTTCTTATGGGTGAGCTTTCGGATGCAATCAGCGCACGCGGCGATGCAATCGGAGCTGAGACAACTCTCGCAAACACAAAGATTCACGCAAGCATTGATGAGATGCTCGCGAAGATAAGCCACGAAAGCTTTGATGCAGCTGATGTCAGCGAAAAGAAGAAGATAGTTCTCGATGCTGACAGCACAATCGCTGAAATTGCAAAGGCTGCGAGTGTCCTCGGATACGATCTCTCAGATGAAGATAACGGAAACGTCAAGAAGGCTATCGCTTCGGTATGCGAGACAAAGAGCTCCGTAAGCGCAAAAGAGCTTGAGGCTATAATTGCAAGTGAAGCTATGCAGGCGCCGTCCACATACCACCTCGAGAGCTATACTACAAACTGTACAAATCTCGGCGCATCCATGTCTCAGGTAACTCTCCGTCTCGGCGATGAAATCATCTGCGGAGTAAGCACGGGTGACGGTCCGATCGACTCCGTATTCCGCGCAATCGAGCAGAGTATAGGTTACCACTACGAGCTTGACGACTTCCAGATTCAGGCTGTTACTGAGGGTAAGGAAGCTCTCGGTTCGGCGGTTGTAAAGCTTCGCAACCGCGGAAAGCTTTATTCCGGCAACGGTATTTCTACCGACATTGTTGCGGCGAGCGTTCGCGCTTATATAAATGCGCTCAATAAGATTGTAGCTGAGGAGAAGTAAGACGATGAAACTGACGTTCTCTACAAAATATGTAAACAGACCGACGTTTCTCGACCTCTGCCGGTATGCGTATGACTACGGCTTTTCGGGGGTTGAGATATACGATGCGATAAAAGAAAGAAAGAAGCATTACGACAGCGTTCTCAGAAGTGACCGTGTTGCAGACGCAAAGAGAAAGCTTCGAAACCGTTCTCTCTCGGTTTCTGCGCTTGTTTATCCATATTCTGTTGACAGCGCAGAGGCGACGGGTGACGAAATCTTCAAGTATGTCACAATGGCGGACCAGGCAGGTGTCGGACGGATTATTCTCTCTATTGAAGAAAAAATGGAGGATGGAGCTCTTGTTGAAAAGCTCTTGCCGGCAATAAAACGCGCGGAAAACGCAGATGTTGAAGTCCTTTTTGAAACAAAGGGATATCTCTCTGCAACGGAAAATGTTATTGATGTTATAAATCTCTTTTCTTCTGCGGCTGTAGGTGCGGCGTGGAATATCCGCGAGACGTATTTTGGTGCAGGCGAGAGTGCAGAGACAACAATAAAGAGCCTCGGTGCATATATTAAATACGTAAAGCTCGGCGATATGAAGGACGGCAAAACCGTTCTTATCGGCGAGGGCACTCTCCCCGTTGATGAGTTTATAAATGCTCTTACATCGCTCAATTTTGATGGCTTTGTTTCAGTTGCGTGGAATGAAGAGATCAACGATGCCGATATCGTTCTCACTCATTTTGCGAACTACATTGCAAACCTCTCACGCGAGAAGAAGGAGTATGACCACGCATATTATAACCGTTCAAAAACAGGCACGTTTGTCTGGAAAAAGTACGATGTTATCGAGAAGACATTCTCTGAGGTTCTTGATACGATGGTTGAGAATTACCCCGACCAGTATGCTTTTAAATATACAACGCTCGATTATACGAGAACGTATGCGGAGTTCCGCCGCGATGTTGATGAATGTGCGGCAGCACTCATTTCACTCGGCGTAAAGGCCGGAGACCACGTTGCAATCTGGGCAACGAACGTTCCTGCATGGTTTATAACCTTCTGGGCAACGACCAAAATCGGCGCAGTTCTCGTTACAGTCAACACTGCGTATAAGATTCACGAAATCGAATACCTGCTCCGTCAGTCCGATACTCATACGCTCGTTATGATTGAGGACTGCAAGGACATTAACTACCGCGAGATTATCTCGGAGCTCTGCCCTGAGCTTAAATCGATGAACCCGGGAGACGCTCTCTATTCGAAAAATCTCCCGTTCCTTCGCAATGTTGTTACGGTTGGCTTTGAGATGCCCGGTTGCCTTACCTGGGAGCAGATGCTTGAACGCTCAAAGCTTGTTCCGAATGAGGAAGTAAGAAGACGTGCATCCCTCGTCAAGCCGGATGATGTATGCAATATGCAGTACACCTCAGGAACAACAGGCTTCCCGAAGGGCGTTATGCTCACGCACCGCAATATCGTAAACAACGGTAAGACTATCGGTGACCGTATGGACCTTTCGACTGCTGACCGCATGATGATTCAGGTTCCGATGTTCCATTGCTTCGGGATGGTGCTCTCAATGACATCTATGATGACTCACGGCGGAACACTCTGCCCGATGCCGTATTTCTCGCCGAAATCATCCCTTGCGTGCGTAAACGATGAACATATAACCTGTTTCAACGGTGTTCCAACGATGTTTATCGCGATGTTCAACCACGCGGACTTTGCAAAGACGGACTTCTCGTATATGCGCACGGGCATTATGGCAGGTGCAAACTGCCCTGCAGACCTCATGCGCCGCGCCGCAGACGAGATGAATATGAAGGAAATTATCAGCGTTTACGGCCAGACCGAGGCTTCTCCCGGATGTACGATGGGCGAGGTCAACGAGGATATCGACCACCGCGTTGAAACTGTCGGAAGTGCGTTCCCCGGCGTTGAATGCAAGATTATCGACCCTGAAACGGGTGAGGAGCTTCCAGACGGCGAAAGCGGAGAGTTTGTTGCCCGAGGATTTAACATCATGAAGGGCTACTACAAAATGCCGCTTGCGACCGCGCAGACGATTGATAAGGACGGCTGGCTTCATTCGGGCGACATCTGCTGCCGTACTCCTGACGGATATTACAAGGTCACGGGCCGTCTTAAGGATATGATTATCCGAGGTGGTGAGAATCTCTATCCTCGCGAGATTGAGGAGTTCTATCTCACTAATCCGAAGGTGCGCGACGTGCAGATTGTAGGCGTTCCGGATGAGCGTTACGGCGAGGAATGCTGTGCGTGGATAATTCTTCACAAGGGTGAGACGGCAGATGAGGCAGAGATGAAAGAATTCGGAAACGCATCCATCGCGCGTCATAAGGTTCCGAGGTACTTTTTGTTTGTCGACGAGTTCCCGATGAACGCTGCAGGCAAGATTCTCAAGTACAAAATGCGAGAAGAATCAGCAAAGATTTTGGGGCTTGAATAATTTTTTAAAAAATTTCAAAAAAACGCTTGACAAATCTTTTTGTCGGGTGTAGAATCATTTTAAATCAAATATAAAGGCTATGACGAAGACGGAAAAACAAGGTAGCTTTTCAGAGAGTCGGGGATGGTGTGATCCCGATAGTGAAATGTTTCTTCCCATCACTTCCGAGCTGAAGGTCCGAAAAGTTATGAGTAGGCGCCTTCCGTGATTGCTGCGTTAATGCATAAGGCTTGATGGAGTCTGAGTGGTGCGTGTTTTGCACAATTTGAGTGGTACCGCGGGTATTGTTTATTAACCCGTCTCAAAGAAATCTTTGAGACGGGTTTTATTTTTTATTTTTTCAGAAAGGAGAAATTACAATGAGTTTGGAAAAAGCAAGACAGGAATTGTCGGAGGTCGCGACCAGAATTCGCGAGATGCGCGAAATTATGGGCATGAGCACAGAAACACTGGCAGGTGCTTGTGAGATTTCCGAGAAAGAATATCTTGATTATGAGAGTGGAAAGGCAGATATGCCGTTTACGTTCATTCACAAATGCGCTCTCATATTTGGCATCGAAATGACCGAGCTTCTCGGCGGTGGTTCAGCAAAGCTTTCCTCGTACACGGTAACGAGAAAAGGCAAGGGCCAGGATACGGCGAAGGAGGATGGCATCTCGATTTCAAACCTCGCGCCGAAGTTTAAGAACAAAATCGCAGAGCCGTACTGGGTTAAGTACGAGTATTCCGAAGATCAGCAGTCAAAGCCGATTCATCTCACAAAGCACAGCGGCCAGGAATTCGATATTGTTATGAGCGGCTCGCTCAAGGTTCAGGTCGGAACAAATGTTGAAGTTCTCAACGAGGGCGACAGCATTTATTATAACAGCTCCACTCCTCACGGTATGATTGCTGTCGGCGGCAAGGATTGCACATTCTGCGCAGTTGTTCTTCCGGGCGAGGATGTAAAGGAAGAAGAAGTCCGCGAAAGCTTCACCGCAGCACCGAGCTTTGGAAAGCTCTCTTGCGAGAAGTTTATAAAGTGCAAGGAAAGTGCACCCGGAGTTCTTGAAAGCATCAAGTTTGAGAATACAGACTCATTTAATTTCGGTTTTGATGTTGTTGACGCTGTTGCAGATAAAACTCCTGATAAGCTTGCAATGCTTCACGTTGACAAGAATAAGGTGGAGAGAAGATTTACTTTCGAAGATATCAAGCGCGAATCTGCAAGGTGTGCGAACTACTTTGAGTCGCTCGGAATAAAGCGCGGCGACCGCGTTATGATTGTCCTCAAACGTCATTATCAGTTCTGGTTTGCTATGGTCGCTCTCCACAAGCTCGGCGCAGTTGCAATTCCTGCAACGCACCAGCTCAAGGACCACGATTTTGAATACCGCTTCATGGCGGCAAATGTTTCTGCAATCATCTGTACGGCGGATGACTATGCGGCGGAAATGGCAGATGTCGCGGCGGAGAGATGCCCGAATCTCAAGACAAAAATCCTTGTCGGCGGAAAGCGCGACGGTTGGTATGACTTCGATGAAGAATACGGCCGCTTCTCAAGTAAGTTTGAGAGATGCGCAGATACGCCCTGCGGAGATGAGCCCGCCCTTATGTTCTTCTCGTCGGGCACAACAGGTAACCCGAAGATGGTCGAGCATAAGCACACTTATGCGCTCGGACATTTCGTAACAGCAAAATACTGGCACCGTTGCGAACGCGACGGTCTCCACTTCACAATTTCCGATACGGGCTGGGGAAAGTCCCTCTGGGGCAAGCTCTACGGTCAGTGGCTCTGTGAGGGCGCTGTGTTTGTTTATGACTTTGACCGCTTTGCGGCAAACGACATCCTTCCGATGTTTGCAAAGTACAACATCACAACCTTCTGCGCACCTCCGACAATGCTCCGTATGTTCATAAAGGAAGACCTCTCAAAATACGACCTCTCCTCAATTCACCACATGACGACTGCAGGCGAGGCATTAAACCCCGAGGTTTACAAGCAGTTTGAAAAGGCGACGGGACTTAAGATTATGGAAGGTTTCGGACAGACCGAGACAACACTCGTTATAGCAAACCTCTACGGCACGACACCGCGTGTCGGCGCAATGGGTAAGGCTTCTCCGCAGTACAACATCGACATCGTTGACCCTGACGGCAATACAGTTCCGAACGGCGAAGTCGGCGAAATCGTTGTAAGACTTGACGAGGGAACTCCTGTCGGCCTCTTCCGTCAGTACCTCGACGATAATGAGAAGATGGAAGAATGTATGCGCTACGGTATGTACCATACGGGCGACACCGCATGGCGAGATGAGGATGGGTACTTCTGGTACGTCAGCCGAATCGACGACGTCATCAAGTCCTCCGGTTACCGCATCGGTCCGTTCGAAATTGAGAGCGTTATCATGGAGCTTCCGTACGTCCTTGAGTGTGGCGTTTCTGCCGCTCCCGATGAGCTTCGCGGCCAGATTGTAAAGGCAAGCGTCGTTCTTACAAAGGGCACAGAGCCGACGGAAGAACTCAAGAAAGAAATTCAGAATTACGTCAAAGAGCATACTGCTCCGTATAAGTATCCGAGACTTGTCGTATTCCGCGACGAACTCCCGAAAACAATCAGCGGAAAAATTCAGAGAAACAAGCTGTAAACGCTCAAAAACTGTTGACAAAACCTCAAAACAGGTATATAATATCTACAATAATATAAAAGGCTTTGACGAAGAGTGCACAGGGGTTACGGTCCTCCAGAGAGACAGCGGTTGGTGTGAGCTGTCGGTTCTGTCTTCTGTGATTGTAGCTTCCGAGCCGGAAGGAAGAAAGTTGGGCTGAGCCCCAATCAGTAGAACCTTCCCGTGATTGCTGCGTAAATGCATAAGGCTTATTGGAGCCTGAGTGGTGCGAGAGCACAATTTGAGTGGTACCGCGGGTGTTTTGTTTTTCTCACTCGTCTCAAAGATTAAAGACTTTGGGACGAGTGTTTTTGTTCCAATGAAAAGGAGTTATATTATGGATAATATGACAGGGCTTGATTTTAAAATTCGTGAAATGGCGGCGCGTATCCGCGACCTTCGTGAGATTGAAGGTCTTTCCGTCGAGGAAATGGCGGAGAAGACGGGCGTTGAGCTTTCTGAATATCTCCGTTGCGAAAAGGGAGAGCACGACTTAAATTTTGCGTTTATTTACCGTTGT
Source organism: Oscillospiraceae bacterium (assembly GCA_017532355.1). The sequence continues at coordinate 15,097 of JAFXJK010000050.1, forward strand.
GCCGCGGCTCTTCGTGTCAATGTTACGGATATCATTGAGGGTCACAGCCCGAAGCTTCAGTCATTCACGGTTACGAGAAAGGGTGCAGGTCAGCAGATAAGCCAGGCACACGGTATGACGTACTACAACCTCGCTTATGCTTTCAGAAACCGTATCGCCGAGCCGCTTTACGTCCGTATTGCATACGACCCGAAACTTTCTGAGGACAATATCGAGCTTACTACCCACGACGGTCAGGAATGTGATATCATCGTCGAAGGACACCTTATGGTGCAGATAGGAAATCATAAGGAGATTTTAGGCCCCGGTGACAGCATATATTATGACAGTAAAACTCCCCACGGTATGATCGCTGCAAACGGCGAGGACTGTGTGTTCTACGCTATCGTTCTAAACCCGAACGGAGAGCCGATTCCGGAGCTTGCTCCGGCAAAGGCAATTGCCGATACGCGTGAGGTAAAGAGGGATACAAAAGAACGTATCTACCGCAAGTATATCGATACCGAAGTCAACGAAAACGGAACTCCGACTTCAATCAAGTTCAAGAATACTGATAGCTTCAACTTCGCGTTTGACCTTGTCGATGAGCTTGGCCGTCGCGAGCCTGAGAAGCTTGCTATGCTTCATATCGATATAAACAAGGTCGAGAGAAAATTTACATTTGCAGACATAAGCCGTGAGTCGGCAAGATGCGCAAACTACTTCAAGTCGCTCGGCATCAAGAAAGGCGACCGCGTAATGCTCATCCTCAAGCGTCATTACCAGTTCTGGCTTGCTATGATTGGTCTTAATAAGCTTGGTGCAATTGCGATTCCTGCGACAAACCAGCTTCAGGTTCACGACATCGAATACCGTTTCCAGGCGGCAGGCGTAAACACTATTATCTGCACGGCAGACGGTGAGGTTTCGTCGTATGTTGATGAGGCGCAGAAAAGCTGTCCCGAGCTTATCAATAAGCTTATCGTAGGCGGCGAGCGTGATGGCTGGAGAAACTTTGATGAGGAGTATAAGCTCTTTAGCTCCCATTTTGACAGAACGGAAGATTCGCCCTGCGGTGATGACCTTCTCCTTATGTTCTTCACGTCAGGTACTACAGGTTATCCGAAGATTGCGGCTCACAGCCACAAGTATCCGCTCGGCCATTTCCATACAGCAAAGTACTGGCACAATGTTGACCCTGACGGTCTCCACTTCACAATATCCGACACGGGCTGGGCAAAGTCCATGTGGGGCAAGCTTTACGGCCAGTGGCTCTGTGAAGCGGCAACCTTTGTTTATGACTTTGACCGTTTCGATGCAAAAGAAATTCTTCCGATGTTTGCGAAACACAAGATAACAACCTTCTGTGCACCTCCTACAATGCTTCGTATGCTTATCAAAGAGGATATATCGCAGTATGATTTCTCTTCCGTAAAGCACATGTCAACAGCAGGCGAGGCACTCAACCCCGAGGTTTACAGACAATTTGAAAAGGCGACAGGCCTTCAGATTATCGAGGGCTTCGGCCAGACCGAAAGCACGATGATTATCGGCAATATGGTCGGCGCTCCGCATAAGATTGGTTCTATGGGTAAGCCTGCTCCGATTTACAACGTCGAGCTTGTCAATGACAAGGGAGAAGAAGTTGCAGTCGGTGAAACGGGCGAGATTGTCATTAACGTAAAGGACGGATACCCATGCGGTCTCTTCAGAGGCTATTATCGCGACGAGGAGAGGACGCGCGAAGTTCTCCACGACGGTTATTACCATACGGGCGATACCGCTTGGCGTGATGAGGACGGCTTCTACTGGTACGTCGGACGCGTTGACGACGTTATCAAGTCTTCAGGCTATCGCATCGGTCCGTTTGAAATTGAAAGTGTTATTATGGAGCTTCCGTATGTTCTCGAGTGCGGTGTTTCCGCTGCTCCCGACGAGGTAAGAGGTCAGATTGTCAAGGCAAGCATCGTCCTTACAAAGGGCACAGAGCCGACAGAAGAGCTCAAGAAGGAAATCCAGACCTATGTCAAGGAACATACAGCACCTTATAAGTATCCGCGTCTTGTAGTCTTCCGCGATTCACTTCCGAAAACGGTAAGCGGAAAGATTCAGAGAAACAAGCTTTAATTTTAATTCACATAAAGGAGAGAAACAAAATGTATGATTTCAAAGTAGTAAAGACAACTTCTCCGAAAGCACGTCCGGCAGACGAGTCAAAGCTCGGCTTCGGTAAAGTGTTCACCGACCACATGTTCATGATGAACTACACCGAGGGCAAGGGCTGGCACGACGGCAGAATCGTTCCGTATGAGAAGCTTTCTCTTGACCCGTCCGCAATGGTTTTCCATTACGGTCAGGAAATGTTCGAAGGCCTTAAGGCATACAGGGGCAAGGATGGAAAGGCTCGCCTTTTCAGACCTGATATGAACGCAAAGCGTACAAACGCTACAAACAAGCGTCTCTGCATTCCGGAGCTTCCCGAAGAGCTTTTCGTTGAAGCTTGCAAGGCAGTCGTAAAGGTTGACGAGGATTGGATCCCGACAGCTCCCGGAACATCGCTCTACATCCGCCCGTTCATTATCGCAACTGACGAGTTCCTCGGCGTTGCTCCGTCAAAGACATATCTCTTTATCATCATCCTTTCTCCGTCGGGTGCATACTACGCAAGTGGCCTTGCTCCGGTCGGCATCTGGATTGAGGACGATTACGTCCGCGCTGTAAAGGGCGGTATGGGCTTTGCAAAGACCGGCGGTAACTACGCGGCATCTTTGCGTGCGCAGGAAAAGGCAGAGGCTTTGGGTTATACGCAGGTGCTTTGGCTTGACGGTATTCACCACGAGTATATCGATGAAGTTGGCGCTATGAACGTATTCTTCCTTATTGACGGCGAGCTTATTACTCCTCAGCTTGAGGGCAACATCCTTCCCGGTGTTACGAGAGATTCCGTTATAAACCTTGCGCGCCATATGGGCATCAAGGTCAGCGAACGCAGACTTTCAATAAAAGAGGTTTGTGCGGCGGCTGATTCAGGCAAGCTTCAGGAGGCGTTCGGCAGCGGTACCGCGGCAGTTATATCTCCCATGGGCGAGCTTAACGTAGAAGGCAAGAAGATAATTATAAACGACGGCAAGATAGGCGAGCTTTCTCAGAAGCTTTACGATACCCTTACGGGTATTCAGTGGGGCAAGATCGAGGACGAATTCGGCTGGAGCGTAGAGATCTAAAGTAAATACAAATCACCCTAAAGACAAAAGACTGTGCAGATTTTTTCTACACAGTCTTTCAGACCACTGACAAAGGCACAGAGCACGAAAAATAAAACAAACAAATATAATGAAGAAGAAAAATAAGGAGGCGAGCCTCCTTATTTTTCTGCATTTTGTTATATTTTTTCGTTCAAAACGAACCTCGGCTCACAGTACA
>JAFXJK010000051.1 GCA_017532355.1 Oscillospiraceae bacterium
ACGGCGGTGCTTCTTAGGGAGAATACGGTTTTGGCTTGCTGTTTTTCGCTTATAGTGCACAAAAAAATGTGGACATACGTCAGTATGCCCGCATTTTTTAATTTCTCTAAGACGAAAAACACCTTACCCAAAACTGCTTCGCACCCTGAAATCATAAGTTTGAGTACAGAACAAGGCAAAAAAGCTCGCAACCTGACGGGTTGGGAGCTTTTTTAACGCAGTTATGTGCCAAAATCGTGGTTTCAGGGCGTTTTATCCCTATGAAGCACCGCCGTATGCAATCGGTATTTTTTCTTGAATGTTGTCGAAGATTGTGGTATAATGCACGTTGTGTTAAAAACATTGGGGAGGTAAATATGGTAACGGCACTTATTATTTTTATCGTAATGTACGTACTTATGCTTTCACTGCAGAAGTACAGACCGTGGATAGCTCTTACGGGCGCGGTCATATTTATCGTACTCGGAAGTGTGGGTGTGTTTGAATATTCTTTCTTAAAGGCACTCTCAGAGGTTGACTATAACGTTCTCCTCATGATAGCAGGAACGATGGGCACGGTAACGCTCTTTATAGAGAGTAGGATGCCTGCACGCCTTGCAGAAATGCTTATAAAGAAAGTCCCTGACGTCAAATGGACTGTTGCTATCCTTTCGCTTTTCGCAGGTGTAATCAGTGCATTTGTCGATAATGTTGCGACGGTTCTTATGGTTGCGCCTGTCGGCCTTGCAATTGCAAAGAAGCTTAAGTTCTCACCTGTCCTTATGCTCATCTCAATTGCAGTTTCCTCAAACCTTCAGGGTGCGGCAACGCTCGTCGGTGATACGACAAGTATTCTACTCGGCGGCGAAGCAGGTATGAACTTCCTTGAATTTTTCTGGATGAACGGTCGCCCGGGCATATTCTGGGGTGTAGAGCTTGGGGCTATTGCTTCAATTCTCGTGCTCCTCTTTATCTTCAGAAGGGATACTCAGAAGGTTCAGGGCGAGGTTGAAACCAAGGTCGAAGATTACTTCCCGTCATGGCTTATGATCGGAACAGTTGTTCTTCTCATCGCGGCGTCGTTTATTCCCGAACCTGCGGCAGATACATTTATTCATAAGGTTTACGAGCTTCGCAACGGTATAATCTGTGTTGCTCTCTGTCTTATCGGCATTGTCAAGAGTCTTATTGCAACAAAGTCAGGTGCGATGGTACGCAAGGTTGCCGAGGATTTTGACCGAGATACAATCATTCTTCTCTTCGGTCTCTTTATTGTCATCGGCGGCATAAAGAGCGCAGGCGTCATCGATGCAATCGCAGGCCTCTTCAAATCCATCGCAAGCGGTAATCCGTTATTGCTCTACATACTTTTGGTAGGCGCATCGGTTATTCTTTCCGCATTTATCGATAACATCCCGTACGTTATGACGATGCTTCCTGTTGTTACCGGTATTGCAAACGGAATGGGACTTGACCCGAACGTATTTTACTTTGGTCTTCTCATCGGTGCAACGCTTGGTGGAAACCTCACTCCCATCGGCGCTTCCGCAAACATCGCCGCAATCGGCATTCTCCGCAAGAACGGCGAGGAGGTAAAAACAAGCGACTTCCTCAAAATCGGTGTTCCGTTTACGATTGCTGCCGTTGTTGTCGGTGCAGTATTTACATGGCTCGTCTGGGGCGTATAATGTAACAACTCAAAGCCATCCGTTCGGTAGAACGGATGGCTTTTTCTACTTAAGCACCGGCTGCATCTGTGATTTTGAAAGAGCTTCTTTGAGCGTATCTTCAATCTTTGTCATATCTGCGACAAGAGAGGTAGGCTTGCCGATTGCATCGTCCTGACCGTATGGAACAAGGTAAATGTTTTTTGAGGAAGCGAGAAGACCTAAGTTTTTCATATTCATCGCAAGACCGTCGTTTGTGGAGACTGCGATGATAAGAGGTCTTCCGTTTCTGAGATGTGCTTTTGCCGCCATTGTGACGGATGTATCGCATATTCCGCAGGCAAGCTTTGCAAGCGTGTTTCCTGTGCATGGCGCGATTATAAGCGCATCAAGGAGTTTTTTTGGGCCGATTGGCTCGGCGTCGGGTATCGTATGGATGATTTTTTTGCCGCAGATGTCTTCAATGCTGTTCACAAAATCTGAAGCTTTGCCGAAACGCGTATCGGTGGAGTAAGCTGTTTCGGACATAATCGGAAGAATGTCGTATCCCGTATCTGTCAAGTGTTTGATTTGAGGGACGACCTTGGCAAAAGTGCAGAATGAGCCGCACATTGCAAAGCCGACCGAAATAGAATCCATTTATTGTTTCCCCCATTCGTCGAGAATATTGTAGACAGTACTGCGGAGACTTTCAGCCGCCGTTGCCGGCGCAACTTTGCCGGGAAGGGAAAGTGCGTGGACGGTGCGGAGGTTAAGCTCGCGTGCCGCGTCGAAATCCGTGCCTCCGGGGAGGGAGGCGAGGTCGCAGATCAGAGCGTTTGTTTTTGCTGTAGAAAGCTCCTCTCTTCCCAGAATTTTTGCCGGCACGGTATTGAATATTACGTCAAAACCGGAAAGGTTTTTTATTGCTTCGGATGTGCTTGTTGGAATATACCCGTATGCCGATATCCAGGCAAGATCACCGGGCTTTCTGGCGGAAACGGTTACTTTTGCGCCCAAGCCGTGCAGGTATGCAGCAAGGAGCTTGCCTATATGCCCGTAACCGAGAACAAGGCAATTTGAGCCGTTGAGCGATTTTTCCTGCATCTGCATTGCAACGGCGATTGCGCCCTCTGCAGTGGGAACTGCGTTCATAACGGTAAAGTCTTCACGCTCGAGACAGTCAAAAAGACGTATTCCGCATCTCCCTGCAAGCTCAAACATATCATTGCCTATCTTTCCGCCAATTACAGTCTGTCCTGTGGGGAACAGAGAGAAGAGAGTTTTTATCTCGTGCTGGGAATCCGAAAGCGGAGTGTTGAGAAGCCCTTTTTGTCCTCTGAGGGGGATGGGGAGAATAACACAGTCGATGCTTTTGGAAAGCGTGGACATATCGCGTATGCGTATTATGTCGTCGGGAAGCTCTGCTTTTTCGAGTGCGTAGGCAAAAACACGGTGTCCGTCTTCTGAAAGAAGCCTTGCGAGTCTTGCGTGGCGGTTATCTCCGCCGACGATTGCAAAGTCGAGAGTTCTTGACATATAAATCTATCCTTTCCGGTGCAGGTTCTGTCTGGAATTTGAAGTCCGCTACATTATATTAAATTTGCTCCGGAAATGTGAAACCGCGCTCACCTTTCAGATGAGCGCGGTTTATGCTTATATGTAATTTAAAATACGAGGGAATAGACAATAACGGCGATGCCAAGGATAATTCGGTACCAGCCGAATGCCTTGAAATCATGTTTTTTGACGTAGTTTGTGAGGAATTTTACGGAAAGAAGCGAAACGATGTAAGCCACAACCATTGCGACGGCGAGCAAAAGCCACTGTTCTCCGGCAACCGGGACATCGTTTGTGACAATCTTTAAGAAGCTTACGCCAAACATAACGGGGATTGCAAGGAAGAATGAGAACTCTGCGCTCAACGAGCGAGAGCATCCAAGTATCATCGCACCGAGGATTGTCGCGCCTGAGCGTGATGTTCCGGGGATGATTGAGAGAACCTGGAAGAGACCGATTAAAAGCGCAGTCTTATAGGTCATATCCTTTACGGAAACTACCTTCTCACTCTTGCGGAGCTTTTCTGCGAAGAGAAAACCTACACCGTAGATTACGAGCATAATGCTGACAACGAGCGGAGTTGAGATTGCATCCATCGCGTCGTTAAAGAGAAGTCCGAGAACGGCGGCAGGGATGCAGGCAACGATAACCTTAAACCACATCTGCCATGTATCACGCTTTTCTTCGCGCGTCTTTGACGGGGCGAAGGGGTTGAGCTTCTTGAAGTACAGCGTCGCAATCGCGAGGATTGCACCGAGCTGTATAACGTAGAGGAAAATCTGGGAATTCAAGAAGTGAGACTCATCAATTCCCATAAAGTCGTTTAAAAGAATCATATGTCCCGTACTGCTTATCGGGAGCCATTCGGTGATTCCCTCAACGATGCCGAGAATAAAAGATTTTAAAATATCCAAGTGAATCAACTCCTGTTTCTGTTGAGTTTGCCTGAAATCTTTTCAAATGCCTTGAGTGCGAAGAACAGAACAACAATCTCAAAGGGGAGAAGGATTATGTTCTTGTAAAAATGCTCAAGAAGAATAACGACGTAGCCTTTTGAAGAATAGAGCGATGCAAGCCAATAGGCATTCAAAAGGATGTTTATTAAAATGTTTATGAGAGTCCTTGATGCAATTATTCTCCACAGCTTTACTTCTTTTTTGTAGAGGAAGAGAGCAAAGATTATGCACGTGAGAATTTTGGAAATTGCAAAGCCCGGGTGGTATGCCCCCATAGGCTTTATGAGATATGCAATGAGGTCGCAGGCAAACGCCGCAAGCGAGGATGGGATGATTCCGAAACGGTATCCCAAAAGACCAAGTGAGATAAATGCGAGAGTGAATTTCTGCGTTGAGAGAGTGAAAACGGATAGAGAATCGAGCGCAATATAAAGCGCAATGAGAAGGGCGCACATAACAATCGAATATATCGATTTCAGTTCCTTCGCTGATTCTGAAAGGTTTAATTTCATAAAAAAAGCCTCCTTGTGATATGGTTATCACAAAGAGGTCAGCAAGACTGTTTATTATAAGCAGCGGGATGCGAAAACACCACGGTAACACAGGAATGTGTAATTCGTCCGAGCGACAACTCCCCGTTCGCGCGGCACTGGCCCGATGTTTTCTACTCTGCCTTTTTGTGACATAACAAGTATAACACAAAAAAAGAGCTTGTGCAACAATTTGTTGCACAAGCCTGCGTTTTATTTTGCTTTTGCATCTTCCTTGAGAAGGTCGCGGATTTCTGTGAGAAGCTTTTCTTCTGCGCTCGGCTCAGCTGCTGCAGGAGCTTCCGGCTCTGCAGGAGCTTCTTCCTTCTTACGGTGGAAATTGTTGATGATTCTAACAACAATAAAGAGGCAGAAAGCGATGATGACGAAGTTTATAATTGCATTTATAAACATGCCGTAAGTGAGGGCGTTGACGACCTCTGTGCCGTCTTCAGCGATGGTTTTGGAAAGCGTGATCGCGTGGCTTGAGAAGTCAAGTCCTCCGGTAATCATACCGACAAGAGGCATAATGATGTCTTTTACGAGAGAATCGACGATTCCTTTGAATGCGCCGCCAATGACAACACCTATTGCCATGTCGAGAACATTACCGCGTGCTACGAATTCCTTGAACTCTTCAATGAATTTGATTTTTTTCATTTTCTTTATCCTTTCTTTTTTTATTTTATGTGAAGGCATAAGCCAAGCACGTCTTATTCGTAACGGATGATGCTCTCAATGACGCCGTTGTCAGTGTTTATCATAAGCGTCGAACCGTCTTCGTTGTACCAGACGTAAATGTTTTTGGCACTTTCAGGACCGTCGGTTCCGTATGTGCAGGAAACTTCAAGCGGATGTGAGCCCATTTCCGCGATTGCGGCCTCTATGGTCATATCTTCTTTGAGGTTTGAGAGTTTGTCGTAGGAATAACGGCCTGAGAAAGGAATGAGGTTTGATTTGTTGTTGTAGAAAAGCGTCTTTCCCGTGACCTTGTCGTTATCGTTGAAATATACTGCCACGCCTGCGGATTTTGTCTCGTTAAAATACTTATAATACATTATCTCGCCTTTGTAGTCGGCAGGGGTAGGTTCTCCGTAGCGCTCGGTGAGCTCGGCTTTTGTCATGCCCTGTTCAACTGCGCTGTAGAGAGAGTAGAGTTCTTCAACGCTCTGCGGAGCAGGGAGATCGGGGTCGGGAGTATTCTCGATATCATCGTAAATTGAAGAGAAGCATCCCGTGAGGGTGAAGAGAATGAGCAAAAAGATCGGAATGAGTTTTTTCATAAAGAGTCTCCTTGTGAAATGTTTTCTAAATATTTCCGTGAAAAAATGTTTATTTTTGGGGATACTAATGTTGAAAGGGAAGTGGTTTTATGATGACGCCCTTCTGGAAGGGAATGACGGCAGGATTGATTGTAGGCACAACTCTCGCGGTTTCCTTGACACCAAAGAAAAAGACCTGTAGTTGCGTGAAGCATAAAACGGGCAAGCTTCTTAAAGGAGCAGGAAGTGTCATTGACAGCATACAGTCGATTCTGTGAGGCGGAGAGCTCTCCGCCTTTTACATAGGAATAAATTTCAAAAATTCGTCTTCGAATTCAGAAGCTCCGGAAAGTTCAATGTGCGTCACCGAATTTGTTATCTGCGTGAGCTTGTCTGATATATCGTTTTCAAACAGGGCAATGACTGCACCGCGAAGAGCGGAGTTTCCTGACGGCTTGCAAACGGATGTGAGCTCTTCGGGGATGAGTCCTATATCCGACGCCGCGTCGGTCCTGATGGCAGAACCAAAAGTGCCGGCAAGGTAAAAAGTGCCGATTTCAGAAAGCGAAGTATCGCTCTTTTTTAAAAGAAGCGAGAGAGCTGCGCGTATCGCGGCTTTTGCAAGCTGGAGTTTGCGGATATCGGATGCCGCGAGGAAAACTTCATTTGAAATGTCAAAACATACTTCGTCATTTCGCATCGAAATTCTATCCGAAAAAGCGGGAGTCTCGTCGGGAGGGAGAAGCCTTCCGCCCTTATCGACTGCGCCTGTTTTTACAAGCTCTGAAAGTATATCTATCGCGCCGCTGCCTGCGATTCCGCAGGGCGGAGAGTCATCAACTGTTGTGAATTCCTTACCGTCAAAAGCGATTACAGCACCACGCTCTGCTGTCATACCGCAGGAAAGCTCTGCGCCCTCAAAGGCAGGCCCTGCAGCGGCAGAGGTGACGTAAAGAACGCCGGCTTTCCAAAGTGCCGCTTCTCCGTTTGTGCCGACATCAAGGAGAAGTGAAGGGTGTTCCTTTGAAAGAATATCCAAAGCAAAAATTCCTGCGGAAATATCTCCTCCTACAAAAGAGGCAAGCGACGGAAAGATAAAAGCATCTGCATTTCGGGCGATTATTCCGAGCTCTTTTGCAGAATATACCTTGCCGAATGTATCGCTCGGCTCAAACGGCGCGCGTGAGAGCCCCTCGGGGGAGAGACGTGCGATATAATGGGACATAACGGTATTGGCGGCAAAGGTGATTTTTGAAACTGAAAGCGGATTATCGCAGAGACTCTGTATTATGCCGTTTATCTGCGAGATCAGAACGTCTGAAAGCTTTTTGTAGTCATAAGTCAGACGCGTTATGATATCTGCACCGTAAGCGCATTGAGCGTTTCTTTCGGTAGTGGCGGCGAGCTCTTCCTTTGTGTCAAGGTCACACATAACGGCAGAAATGCTCGTTGTTCCGATGTCGAAAGCTATGCCGAGTGAGCTTGTCCTGCCATCACTCCTGCGACGTACGGTACGCGGCAAGGTTTTGCAGAAAACTTCGCAGTCGCCTGCAGGATACGCCTTGCAGGCGAGAAGCTCGGAGGGCTCTGATACGCATCCGTAGGGAGAAAGAAAATCTCCCGAAGCCGTGACCTTGCACTTGCCGCAACGGCCGTTTCCGCCACAGGGGGAAGAGATAAACTGTCCGTTTGCGAGAAGAAGAGAGTGAAGACTCTTTCCTTCGTCTATGTAGACAGTGCGCTGTGTCGCGCCATCGTGTATTGTCAATCTGTGTTTCATCGGAAATCACCTGCTTATAGTATAACATATATGTCAAAAATACGCGAGAAAAATTTTTGCAAAAAAATGAAAAAAATGCTTGCTTTTTCTTTTTGTATATGGTATTATAGTAAAGCTGTCAAGAAAGATATGCGCTGTTAGCTCAGCTGGATAGAGCGTGTGGCTACGGACCACAAGGTCGGGGATTCGAATTCTCCACAGCGCGCCAGTCGGTTTTCTGTAAAGAAAGCCGACTTTTTCTTTTTTATCATTGACAATGCACCCTGTTTTATTATACAATATTATGGTAATAATGGCGTATTGTGTGCGTTGTTATTGGCAAAAGATTAACTATCCGAAAGAGGGTATGGAATATGAAAATAATTTACAGCAACGGTACTGTTGCCGAATGTCCGAAGGAGGAAGAGCTTCACGTTCTTCGTCACTCCGCGGCTCACATCATGGCACAGGCGATAGGCCGTCTCTATCCGGGTGCTCATTTTGCATACGGTCCGGCTACTGATAAGGGCTTCTACTATGACGTTGACCTCGGCGATGCAAAGCTCACCGAAGAAGATCTTGCGAAGATTGAGCAGGAAATGCGCAAAATCGTTAAGGAAAATCTTCCGATAAAGCCGTTTGTTTTGCCGAGAGATGAAGCTATAGCTCTTATGGAAGAGCGCGGCGAGAAGTACAAGGTCGAGCACATCGGTGACCTTCCAGAGGATGCCGAGATAAGCTTCTATCAGCAGGGAGACTATATCGATATGTGTGTCGGTCCGCACCTCTGCTATACAAAGGCTCTCAAGGCTTTCAAGATTACAGACCAGTCAGGCGCATACTGGAAGAATGACAGCAACAACAAGATGCTCACTCGTGTAAAGGGCATTGCCTTTGCATCACAGCAGGAGCTTGAGGATTACTTAAAGCTTCTCGAAGAGGCAGAAAAGCGTGACCACCGCCGCATCGGTAAAGAAATGGGCCTCTTTATGTTTGCGGATGAGGCTCCGGGATTCCCGTTCTTCCTCCCGAAGGGTATGCAGATTAAGAATTCTCTCATCGAATACTGGAGAGAGATTCACACACGCGACAATTACGTCGAAATCTCCACTCCGCTTATCATGAACCGTCACCTCTGGGAGACGAGCGGACACTGGGATCACTATAAAGACAATATGTATTCGACAACAATCGACGAAGAAACTTTCTGCGTAAAGCCGATGAACTGCCCGGGTGGCGTTATGGTTTATCGCGCTCAGCCGCACAGCTACCGTGACCTTCCGATTCGTGCAGGTGAGCTCGGCATAGTCCACCGCCACGAGCTTCGCGGTGCGCTCCACGGTCTCTTCCGCGTTCGTTGCTTCACTCAGGACGATGCTCATATCTTTATGCGTCGTGAGCAGATTACGGACGAAATCGTCGGCGTTGTAAACCTCATCAATGAAGTTTACGAGAAGTTCGGATTTAAGTATTCCGTTGAGCTTTCAACACGTCCTGAAGACAGCATGGGTTCAGACGAGGATTGGGAGGCAGCAACAGAGGGCCTCAAGAACGCTCTTGAGAAGCTCGGACTTCCTTATACAATCAACGAGGGTGACGGTGCATTCTACGGCCCGAAGATTGACTTCCACCTTGAAGACTCTATCGGCAGAACATGGCAGTGCGGAACAATCCAGCTTGACTTCCAGATGCCGCAGAACTTCGAACTTGATTATATCGACGAAAACGGCGAGAAGCAGCGCCCGATTATGATTCACCGCGTATGCTTCGGCTCGATTGAACGTTTCATCGGCGTTCTCACAGAGCATTTCGCAGGTAAGTTCCCGGTATGGCTCGCTCCGACTCAGGCAAAGGTTCTCCTTGTTTCCGAGAAGAGCGCAGAGTACGGCCGTGAAGTTTACGAGGCTCTTCGCGCTGCAGGCGTCCGCGTTGAGATGGATAACCGCAACGAGAAGATTGGATATATGATTCGTGAGGCACAGCTTGTAGGTCGTGTTCCGTATATGGTAATTATCGGTCAGCAGGAAGTTGAGAACAAGACTGTCTCTATCCGCTACCGCGATACTGCGGCTAACGAGACAATGTCACTCGACGCATTTATCGAAAAAATTACAAAAGAAATCAAAGATCGCGTATAAAACTAAAACCGCCCTGTATGTCTATGCATATAGGGCGGTTTTGAAAGCTAAATACTGTAGAGAGAAACTCCCGTTTCACCGTCTATTTCGTCAAGGTGAACTGCGACAAGCTCGTTTTTAGAGGTCGGGATATTCTTGCCGACAAAATCGGGGCGAATAGGAAGCTCGCGGTGACCGCGGTCGATTAAGACTGCGAGCTGGATGGACTTCGGTCTGCCAAAACGGAAAACCGAGTCGATTGCGGCACGAGCAGTGCGGCCTGTGTATATAACGTCATCGACGATGATGATGTTGTAGTTGCTGACGTCACAGGGGATTTCGCAGCCCTCTGTCGCAGGGAGCGGAAGCGGCTCTGTCAGGTCGTCGCGATAAAGCGTGATGTCGGTGTGTCCGAGGGGGACATCTATCCCTTCAAACTTCTTGATATTATCGCGGAGCATCTTCGCAAGCGGAATGCCACGGCGTTTAACACCGAGAAGACATATTCCCTCAGCACCGCGGTTCTTTTCGATTATTTCGTGCGTGATTCGGGCGACGGAGCGGTGAAGGCTCGCCTCGTCCATAATTTTAGCTTTTAATTCCATAAGCAAAACTTCCTTTCGAGAAGTTATTTCATTATACCAAATGGGGAAAATATAGTCAAGGAAAACGAGTAAATTTATTATGTACAGGAGAGAGGAAAAATGAACAGGAAAAAGGAATTTATCAGGGTAATTAAATTCGCATTCTTTTCTGCGAGCGCGGCAATTATTCAGATTCTGAGCTTCACTTTATTTAACGAGGTTTTTCGTTGGAATTATTGGGCGTGCTATTTGCCGTCGCTCCTGCTTTCGATAGTATGGTGCTTTACGATGAATCGGAATTTTACGTTCAAGTCTGCGAACAACATTCCGATAGCAATGGCGAAAATGCTTCTCTTTTATGCAGTGTTCACACCGCTTACGACACTCGGCGGAAACTACCTCGTTGAGAAGCTTCTGTGGAACGAGTATCTCGTAACCGCGATGAATATGATTTTAAACTTTGTTTTAGAGTTTCTTTATCAGCGATTTTTTGTGTTCGGAAAGAGTATTGATACAAAGAAATAAAGTTTGTAAAAGCTTCTTCTTTTGGAGAAGCTTTTTTGTTTTAGCGAAACGATTGCCTCTTGAAAAAAGCTTTGAAACATTATATAATTTAGTAAAACAAAAGTTTTATTTTAGTAAGTTTACAGGTGATAAAATGAAGAAGCTGACTATTAAGGAAATAGCCAAAATGGCAGGTGTTTCGGTAACTGCCGTATCGTTTGTACTCAACGAAAAGCCGGGTGTAAGTGAAGAAACGCGCAAAAAAGTTCAGGCGATTATAGAAGAAACGGGCTTTAAACCGAGCCTTAATTCAAAACGGCTTGTATTAAACCGCAGCTTTAATATTAGTCTTATTGTAAACCCGTATTCGTCTCCGTTTGAAGATTTGTTTTACTTCGAGATAATGAACGGCATTTTAAGTCAGGGAACAAAGCACGGCTACAATATTGTTATCAATAAAATAAGAAAAGGAGAGCTTCCCGACTCTGTCTATTCGGGCGATGCTGACGGTATGGTATTCATGCAGGACATCACCCCTGCGATGAAGAAAAAAGCGCTTGCGACAGGCATTCCTTTTGTTGTTGTCGATGCTCATGATGCAGACCCGTCATTGATTTCCGTAAGTGCCGATTATACGAAAGCGGCATATATGGCGACTAATTACCTTGTCGAGAATGGTCACAGGAACATAGCTCTTCTCGCATCAAACATAATCCCCGATTTTTATAAGCAGACTCTTCAGGGGTTTGCGAACGCGCTCCTTGAGAACTCAATTGCAGTACTTCCCGAGTTTATCGAGCAGACGGCATATAACGAGGAGAGTGCATACTTCGCGGCAAAAGAGCTTCTCTCTCGTGACAATCCTCCGACGGCAATCCTCTGCGCGATGGATAGCTTCGCAATTGGCGCTATGAAGTGCATCAAGGAGATGAAGTTATCTGTTCCTGATGATGTATCGCTTATAGGTATCGACGATATTCTGCTTGCTCGTTATATCGAGCCGAGCCTGACCACTATAAAGATTGACAAAACGGAGATGGGCGTTGCTGCGATGGACCTTCTCCGCCGTCAGATAGCAGGTCGTCCCGTTAAGAGCTACTCAATCCCGATGCAGCTTATCGTCCGCGATTCGGTGAAGAAGAGAGGATAGGTGCAGAAAAATGAGAGATACAGAACAGAGAATGGCGGCAAAGAAGTTTGCCGAGTATTGGACGGGAAAAGGATATGAAAAAGGTGAAAGTCAGCCGTTTTGGCTCGAACTCCTTGAAAATGTTTTCGGTGTTGAGAATCCTGCCCATTATATAAAGTTTGAAGAACAGGTTCATTTAGACCACACGAGCTTTATTGACGGTTTTATCCCCGATACCCATGTTCTCATAGAACAAAAGGGGGCAGGTAAGGACTTGCGAAAAGCGATAAAGCAGTCTGACGGAAGCTTGCTCACTCCGTTTCAGCAGGCGCAGAGGTATTCTGCTGTCCTTCCGTATTCCCAGCGTCCGCGTTGGATAATCACTTGCAATTTTGAAGAGTTTTTGATTTATGATATGGAAAAACCGACGGGTGAGCCTGAGAGTATCTTGCTGAAAGATTTTGCGAAGGACTACTACCGCCTGCAGTTTCTTGTTGATAAGAATGATGAAAATATAAAACAAGAAATGGAAGTTTCAATAAAAGCTGGAAACATTGTAGGAGTGTTATATGATGAGCTTTTAAAGCAGTACATAAACCCCGAGAGCGAAGAAACGCTCAAGAGTTTGAATCAGCTTTGTGTTCGACTCGTTTTTTGTCTATATGCAGAGGATGCAGGAATATTCGGTGGACATAACAAGTTCCATAATTACTTAAAATCGGTAGCAATAAAAGATGTTCGACGTGCGCTTATTGACCTTTTTCGCGTTCTTGATACAAAGGAAGAAGAGCGTGACAAGTATCTTGATGCAGAGCTCCTTGCGTTTCCTTATGTTAACGGTGGTCTTTTTGCGGATGAAAATATTGAAATACCGCAGTTTAACGAAAAAATTGTAAATTTACTTCTCGAAAAGGCGAGCGAGGATTTCGATTGGAGCGGAATAAGCCCGACTATTTTCGGTGCGGTTTTTGAAAGCACATTAAACCCCGAAACCCGAAGAAGCGGAGGTATGCACTATACTTCAATCGAAAACATACATAAAGTCATCGATCCGTTGTTTTTGGATGAGCTTCGCGAAGAGCTTGACGAGATAAAGGAAATAAAAGTAGATAAAAAAAGAAACGCTTGTCTTGACGAGTTTGCGGACAAGCTTGCAAGTCTTACTTTCCTTGACCCTGCTTGCGGAAGCGGAAATTTCTTGACTGAAACATATATGTCGCTTCGTAAACTCGAAAATGAAGCTTTGCTTGTCAAAACAAAGGGACAGATGCTTCTTGATATGGATAATGTGATAAAAGTATCTATCGGTCAGTTTTACGGAATTGAGATAAACGACTTTGCCGTAACTGTCGCAAAAACTGCTCTTTGGATAGCGGAAAGCCAGATGCTCAAAAAGACAGAAGATATTATCCATATGAGTATTGATTTTCTTCCACTAAAGTCCTACGCGAACATCGTGGAAGGCAACGCCCTTCGTATAGATTGGGAATCGGTTGTACCGAAGAATAAACTCAACTATATTATGGGTAACCCACCGTTTGTGGGGGCGAAATATCAAACTAAAAATCAACACCAAGACCTGATTGAATTGAATACAGGAATAAAGGATATTGGATTGCTAGATTATGTAGGTGGTTGGTATATTAAGGCATCTCAATATATGTCTAATGCAAGGATAGAAGCTGCGTTTGTTTCTACAAATTCAATTACTCAAGGTGGTGCTCCTGCAATATTATGGAAATATCTCATCAATCGTTTTGAAACGACGATTAATTTTGCTCATAAAACATTTGTGTGGAACAGCGAAGCAAATGAAAAGGCATCGGTGCATTGCGTTATTATAGGGTTTTCTAACGCAGTGAGAAGGAGAAAGAAAAGTCTTTTTTCGAGTAATTCGCAGCTAAAAGAAGTTGATAACATATCCCCATATTTAGTCGAGGGACCGAGCATTCTTGTAGAAAAAAGAAATAAACCGATATGCGATGTTAATGTTATGGTTGCGGGGAATAAAGGGGTAAAATGTCTTCCTCTTATGCTGAGTGTTGAGGAAAAAGAAGAATTGTGCAAGAAAGAACCAGAAGCAGAAAAGTATATTAAAAGAATGATTGGTTCGGCAGAGTTTATCAATGATATACAAAGATATTGTCTTTGGTTAGTTGATTGTCCGCCTAGCGAGTTAAGAAAAATGCCATTGGTGATGAAAAGAGTACAAGCAGTTAGGGAAGAGAGATTAGCGAGTAGCGATAAGCAGGCACAAATACTTTCGGATACTCCGTCTCTGTTTAGGGATAGAAATAATCCCAAAACAGCTATAATTGTTCCATTGGTTTCTTCTGAACGTAGAAGATATATTCCTATAGGATATATTGATGATTCTGTGATTGCAAATAATAAAGTGAGTATGATTCCTAATGGTACGATATATGATTTTGGAATATTGACTTCTAATGTTCATAATGCGTGGATGAGAGTTGTGTCAATGAGAATGAAAAGTGACTACAGTTATTCGCTAGCAATTGTCTACAACAACTTCCCGTGGCCGACACCGACGGCGGAGCAGAAAGCGAAGATAGAAAAGACAGCGCAGGCTATACTTGATGCCCGTGCTCTCTATCATGATTGCTCTCTCGCTGACCTTTATGACGAGTTGACTATGCCACCTGAACTTCGACGCGCGCATCAGGAAAACGACAAGGCGGTTATGCAGGCTTACGGCTTCTGGGGCAAACTCAATTCCGAGAGCGAATGTGTTGCCGAGCTTATGAAGATGCATCAGCGTTTGACAGAAGAATAAAGATCTTTTCTTCGGCGGTGGTCGGAAGTGTAGGATTTTAGGAACAGAAACACTGTGTTTTGTTAAAGGAGTATTACTATGAAAACAGGAATTGTGTCGGTGACTTTCAGGAATAAGGACATTCCGACTGTTTTTGAATATGCAAAGACGGCAGGAATAGAGGGCATCGGTTGGAGCGTCGGAGAAAATCACGTTGTGATCGGTGATGCGGAGCGTACATCTCTCATTAAAAAGCTGTCGTCTGAAACGGGGATAGAAATCTTTTCTCTTGCCTCGTATTGCTATATGTATGACTTTGACGAGTGCGTGAAGACGCTCGAGACAGCTCGCGAGCTCACCGCGCCCGTAATCAGAATCTGGGCAGGCAGAAAGGGAAGTGCCGTTTGCAGTGCGGAAGAGTATGACCTTATTGTGGAAAACACCGTCAAAATGGCTCGCCTTGCAAAAGAGTATTCGATAAAGCTCTGTTTTGAGTATCACCCGAACACGCTTACGGATAATGCAGACGAAGCGGTAAAGCTCATAAAGAGAATAAATTGCGATAACGTCGGTCTTTATTGGCAGATGCAGGGAGGACTCTCTTTTGAGGAGAATAAGAGGGATTTTGAAAAGGTGAAACCGTACGTCTTCGGGAATGTGCATCTTAATAATTACAGTGATGAAACGGGTTATAAACCGCTTGAAGAGATATACGACGACCTTTGCGGATATTTTAAAGACGCAGACAAGGAATACAATCTTATGATAGAGTTCGTAAAAGGCGGAACGCTCGAGTCCCTCATAGCAGATGCAAACACGGTAAGGAAGGCCCTACCGAAGAGGTTTTGAGCATAAGGAACGTAAAATAAGAGGTGGCTTGACTGTCCATTGACGATTAACGCTGATTGTTGTAGCATGGTGGGCGGAGGTGCTCGAATATGACTGACAAAAAAACATTCGGCTCGTTTATAAAGGAAAAACGAACCGAGAAAAACTATTCACAAAAAGATTTGGCTGAGATGCTCTTTGTCACGGAAGGTGCCGTGAGTAAGTGGGAGAGAGGCGTGTCGTATCCCGATATAACTCTCATTTCCGACATTTGTCGAGTTCTTGATATAAGTGAACATGAGCTTCTTAGTGCATCAACCGATACAGACACAAGAAAAATAAAGCACGAAGCGCGCAAGTTCCGTACAATTCGAGCTACATGGTTCTGGATTCCGACAATATCCTATGCCGTTGCGCTTTTGGTCTGTTTTATTTGCAATCTCGCTGTGAATGGTACTTTGTCGTGGTTTTTTGTGGTATTGACCGCACTTCTATGCGCTTACTCTTTCGTGCCGACGTTTACCTCGTTTTTTAAGGAAAAGAAGCTTCTCGGTTTTGTATCGACAAGCTTTGTTTCAATTTGCATTCTTTTATTTACCTGTTCGGCATATAGAAAAACTTTGTTTTGGTTTCCGACGGCATGTATCGGAGTTTTAATGGGATATATATTGCTCTTTGCTCCTCTGTTGCTGTCAAAAACAAGGATCAAACAGTATAGCTTTATTATCGTATCGGTCTTGGAGTTTACTCTTGTTCTTCTTTTGTTT
Source organism: Oscillospiraceae bacterium (assembly GCA_017532355.1). Next base: position 16,395 of record JAFXJK010000051.1, read on the forward strand.
CTTGCCATAAACGCTTTTTCTCCGTTTATGCTTACCTCTGCAATAAAGATGACATGCTTCGGGTTTGCACCCGTTTTTCTTTGTGGATTTATCTACATACTGCGATTTGATTCGTTTCTTAAAGCAGGTATCTGTACGTTGTTTTGCACTGTGGCGTATTACTTTACAGGGCATATCGTGAACCGCTTGTTTAACCTTTCGGAAAACTATTATCAGGTTAATTTCAACAACTGGGAACAGTACACGAGCGGAAATGTTCTCTTTATCATTTTGTTGTCAGCTCTGTTTATGAGTGTTACCCTTATCGGTGTTGGTGCTTTCAGAATAAAAAAACGATAAAACTAAAACGTATAATAAAAAGCCGAGTGGAAAGTCCACTCGGCTTTCGTTATGCAATTTACGGAAGAAGTCTTCCCGGTGTCATACGGTAAGCGTCGTTGCAACGAACGAATGCTTCAGCATACTTAACACCGCACTGCATGCCACGGTACTTAGCTGTGATGGTCATATCTTCTGTGAAGGTATCCTCAGCTGAGAAACCTGCATAGTTGTCTGCCATCCACTGCTGCTGACTCTCGTGGCAGAGGAACATCTTCTTCTTTGTCTCGAAGTAGTCAGTGATGTCAACATAGTCAGTCGGGATGAATCCCATACCCTTTGCCGGCTCGAAGTAGTAGATAATCGGGAGAGTCGGGCACGGCTCTTCTTCTGTCTCAAGCTTTGCAATCGGAATCATAACCTGAATGTCGTTTATGATTTTTGATGTAAGCATGTGGTCAGGGTTGTAGTCGTGCGGGTTGTGAGTGAGGATAACGTCTGCCTTGCAGTGACGAACGAGGTTGATAAACTTCATGCGGACAGAAACATCCTCATAGAAGAGCTCATCATCGTAGTCGAGGCAGATGTATTCAGCACCGATGATAGAAGCACTTTTTGCAGCTTCTGCCTTACGGATAGCGCCGATTTCTTCCTTCGGGAGAGTAGCGGAACCGATGTTGCCGTTTGTAGCTGTAGCGATGAAAACCTTATGGCCTTCTGCAGCGTACTTAGCAAGAGTACCGGCACAGTTGATTTCTATATCGTCCGGATGTGCGCCAATAGCGAGAATATTCATACTTTTTTGCTCCTTTGTAAAAAGTCAGAGGGTGGGTTTTAACCCACCCTCAATTTGAATTTAATTCTTTAAAGCAGGTGGATTAGTTGAGGCCCATGAGGAGCTCCATGACATACATCTCGAGCTTCTCGTAGTCGCGCTCTGCAACACACTTTGCCTGATAGTCGTAATCGAACTTCTCAGCCTTTGCTTCAAGAGCCTTAGCGATCTTAAGGCTGTTGATGAGGTGCTGGTAGCTGCCTTCCTGCTTCTGAGTTCTCATAACCTTAACGTCAAGGCCGATGTACTCGCCGTTCTTACCAAAGCCTGTCTCCATAAGAACCTTCATCTGGTTGAATGCAGCACGGAGGTTCTCAACGCCGAAGCTCTTGTCCTGGTCGTACTTAATGCCGTTCTGGTCGTTGAGGTGAACGCCCCAGAGCTTGCCCATAGCTGATGCAAAGCCGATTTCGCTTGCCGGATCAAGGCCTGCGAGCATTGCGTGAGCAGACTCGAGAAGACCACCAACACGTGACGGATCCTTAGAAGCAGCAGAGATAGCCATGCAGTGACCCATTGTCGGGCAAACGCTTCTGTCGATCGGCTCGTTCGGCTTTGTCTCAATCATGATCTTGATGTTCTTGTCGTAGTCGAGCATCTTGTCGATAGCTTCGATAAGGCGCTTTGTGGACTCAACCGGGCTCTTGCTCTCGTAGCAGAGTGTGCCTTCACGAGCAAGCCAGAGAACGATCTTGTCGCATCCGAGAACGTTAGCGATGTCGATTGAGCGGTATGCTCTCCACATTGCGTACTCGCGGTCTTCAGCGCTGTTGGAGCAGAAGCCGCCGTCTGTTGTGTGCGGATCGAACCAGAGACGCGGAGCAACGAACTCAGCAGCGAGATCGTACTTATCGAGGAGAGCCTTTACCTTCTTAGCTTCTTCGATGATTTCTGCCTCTGTGTAGTTGTTGATGTTCGGAACAGCATCGTCATCATGGAACTGAATAGCATCAAAACCGATTTCTTTGAAAGTTTTGATCTTCTCTTCGAAGGGGATAGAATCGCGAACGGCCGGGCCGTAAGCGTCTGCACCTTCGTGAACGTTCCAGGGACCTACTGAATACTTAAATCTTGACATAATAATTGACCTCCTGTAATTTATATTTTAATTTTTAAAATTAAAGGCTGAGGATGATTTCTCTGAGGTTTGCAGCAACTGCCTTGATCTCTTCCTCTGTTGAGAGGATGTTGATACCGTAACCGGATCCGAGACCCTTGTCAACAACACCGACGGAGATGTTGACTGCGCGCTCGAGGATAGCGTCTGTCTGCGGGAGCATGTGCTTCTTGTACTCTCTGTCGTTTACGTTCATTGTCGGAGCCGGCATCATCTTGTTGAGAACCTGCTCCATGTTGTTGTAAACGTGCCAGCCGGAGTAAGCAATCGGTCTGCCGCCTGTCTTCTCGCAGAACTTCTCAGCGAGTTCCTTAGTATCGAAGAGGAGTGTAAGGAGTGTAGCACACTCACCCTCGTCGTTGATCTTTCTGAAGGAGATGTGCGGAAGGTCAGCAAGGAGACCCTTGAGCATTGCCTTCTTAGCACGGAGTGTAGCGAGGATTTCGTCGAGCTTACGTGTCTGAGCAAGAGCAACAGCACCAGTGAGCTCGTTCATTCTCATGTTGATACCGAGGATGGAACGGTTGCCGACTTCAACACCTGTACGGTTCGGCTTGTGGCCCTGATCGTGGTAGCCGAAAGCTCTCTCGTAGAGGTTCTCGTCGTTAGTGATAACAGCACCGCCGTCACCTGTGGAGATTGTCTTGAATACGTTGAGTGAGAAAGCACCGATGTTACCGATAGTACCGACTCTCTTGCCCTTGTAGCTTGCGCCAACAGCCTGGCAGCAGTCCTCAAGAACGTAGAGGCCGTGCTTCTTAGCGATAGCCATGATAGCATCGAGGTCACACGGGTTACCGAGCATATGTACCGGGAGGATAGCCTTTGTCTTCGGAGTGATGAGTGCTTCAATCTTTGTCGGGTCAATTGTGAGAGACTCGTCGATTTCAGCGAGAACCGGGATAGCACCTGCCATCATGATTGTAGAGATAGAAGCGATGAATGTGTAACCCGGAACGATTACTTCGTCGCCGCCACCGATTCCGAGAGCTGCAAGAGAAGCGAGGAGTGAGCAAGTGCCGCTTGTTGTAGCAACAGCGTACTTAGCACCCATAACCTTCTTGAGTTCATCCTCGAAATCTACAACCTTATGTGTGTAGCCTTCGTCACCTATTGCGCCGTAACGGAAAAGATATCTTCCGTCAAGGACTTCCATAACTTCTTTTCTTTCTTCGTCACCGAATACGAATGATCCGGGACCGCCTGATCTTGCCATAATGGTCGCCTCCTGATTAAATTTTTGGATTATGGGTTAATTATACTAAATCGTTTTAGTTTTGTCAATAACTTTCCGCGAGATTTAACAATTTTTATTTTGTAAATTTCGCGCAAAGCAGAAACAGGACTACTCGACGATTTTTTTGACGAACTCGTCTGTCTCTTCGTCCGTTGCAGGGAGAGCTATGTCAGTATAGTAACTCCAGCATTCGCTGTGAGTAACCGAATCGCCCGGCTTGAGCTCTGTAAGCGCGCCGATAGACTCCATCTCAAGCATCGGAGCAGCTGTGAAAGTTTCAAAGTTGCAGTTGCGGTCGGGGTGGGGTTTGTCCTCGGTAGTGTCGAAGTACTTTACAAAGCAATCGCCGTGGTTAAAGTATGCCGCCCAGCCGTGCTGAGAAAGTGTACCGAACTTGAACTTATATGTTGCATCAGGGTCCTGACGGAGACGGATGTACTTATCGCCCCATGTGACGCGATAATCGTTCATCTTTGTATATGCCCAGAAAACAAAGTGGCGGTTCTCAAGGAGAAGCTCTTCGCGGTCAGGAACAGGGATAATCTCCTCACCACCGGGGGAGAGCACTGTAAGTGCCCACGGTGCGAGTGTGGTGGGCTTTGTGCCAATGTTTTCTATTTTATGGATAATATGGGTGCAGTTGTCTTCGGGCATAGTAACTTCAACGGAAAGCTGAAGATTTGTGCCCTTTTGCGCCGGGGGAAGAAGACGGATGCCGTTTTCAATCTTTTCGTAAGAAACCGGTTCGTTGTCGGGGTAGTAGGTCTCGGGGACATACTCGGGGCTTATCCAGAGACGGTGGCCGCCCTTTATGTGCCATACACCCTTATCTTCTCCGAAAAGCTCTGCACTTTCCTTTGCAAAAGCATCTGCGTTTATAACATCGTTCTTATCTTCGAAAAACATATTGTCGCGACCGACTGCGGAGAAGCGTATGATTCTCGGGCCAAAGTCGAGAGTTGCAAAAAGCTCGTTCTTGCCGTCGGAAACCCTGACGCATCTGCCCCACGGGGCGTAGTTAACTTCGCTGATTTCTATCATTGGAAATCGCCTCCATTTGTGTTTTTTTCTTCAAAATGATTATATCAAAAAAAGAGGGGATATTCAATAAATATTTCTATATAAAGAAAGGTTTTAAAAATTTCTATTGAGTTATTGGGGAAAATATAATATAATATATAATGTATAAAAGTGTTAGAGGGATGGTGTCCCTCTGCTTTAGTAAGGAGGACTGCTCATGTTAATCAATAATGAAAAAGGCACAATCGAGATTACCAATGAGGTTTTTACTGTTATTGCAGGAGACGCTGCAACTAACTGTTTTGGTGTGCGCGGAATGGCATATAAGAATGTAAAGGATGGCATCGTTAGCCTTCTTAAGCGTGAAAATATGTCCAAGGGCGTAAATGTCACATTTGATGGAGATAAAGTAAATATTGATGTTCACATAATCATCGAGCACGGTGTGAATATTACCGCAATCTGCGAATCTATAATGAACGAGGTCCGCTACAATGTTGAGCGCGTCACATGCGTTCCTGTCGGAAGCGTTAATGTCAAAGTAGATTCGATTATGGCTGAATAACGGAGGTGCTACTTTGAGAGAACAGATTACGGCCGCAGAGTTTAAACGAATGGTGATCTCTGCCTCTGCGGCGATTGATAACAACAAACAGAAACTCAACGATCTTAACGTTTTTCCGGTTCCGGACGGAGATACGGGAACAAATATGTCGCTTACTGCACGCGCGGCTGCAACGGCTCTTGCCGGAGTAAATCCGGAAACAATAGGTGAGGCGGCAAATGTTGCGGCTTCAGCTCTTCTTCGCGGAGCAAGAGGTAACTCAGGCGTTATTCTTTCGCTCCTTTTCCGCGGTTTTGCAAAGGCTTGCGCAGGCAAGACGGTCCTTTCGGCAGCTGACCTTGCAGGTGCGCTTACATCGGGTGTTGATGCGGCTTACCGCGCGGTTATGAAGCCGGCAGAGGGTACGATCCTTTCTGTTTCACGTGTTGCGGCAAAAAAGGCAACAGCTGTTGCAGGGAAGAACAAAGACATTGATGTGATTTTCGCAGAGCTTATAGTTGCGGCAAAGGAAGCACTTGAAAATACCATGGAGCAGAACCCTGTTCTCAAGAAAGCTGGCGTTGTCGATGCCGGCGGTTGCGGATGGGTTCTCGTTCTTGAGGCGATGCAGTCATCTCTTCTCGGAAAAGATGTTGAACTTATGTCGGGTGAGGAGATTGTGCCTGCTAAGTCCGCTGCAGGATTTGCTGATTCCGATGAGGAAATCACATTTGCATACTGCACTGAGTTTATCATAAACTTAAGCGACGCAGGAAAGAAGCTTGAGCCATCAAAGCTCCGTGCTTTCCTTGAGACGATTGGTGACTGTGTTGTTGTGGTTGATGATGACGATATCATCAAGGTTCACGTTCATACAAATGAGCCTGACCGTGCTATCGGACGTGCTCTTACTTATGGCGAGCTCACAAATATCAAAATTGACAATATGCGCTATCAGCACAGCGAAAATATGTCAGAGGTTGCAGAGGCAAACGATGCTCCTGTTATAGCAGAGCCTGAGACCAAGTACGGTTTTGCAGTTGTAGGAGCAGGTGAGGGTATCCTCAACGTATTTCGTGACCTTGGCGCAAACACTCTTGTCGAGGGCGGTCAGACAATGAACCC
>JAFXJK010000052.1 GCA_017532355.1 Oscillospiraceae bacterium
ACCACGGTCTGTGGTGATGAGCTGCTGCCATTCAGTAGCCTTGATTGTAGCGAAGTCCGGATTGAGGAGACCTTCGTCAATCATCTTGAGGCAGAACTCGAGGTATTCCTTCATTGCCGGGTCGAGAGCACCGTGCTTCCACTTGCCGTCTCTTTCGCTGTAGTAGTAGCCCATTCCGTACCAGTCTGCATCCCAGCTCGGAGCCTGAACGGTGAGGTTCATACCTATACCGCTTCTCATGCAGAGTGGATAGGAGTTCGGATAGAGCTTTTTGAGTTCCTTACATACCTCGTAGAGCTCGTCAAAGGTTGTCGGAACCTTGAGATTGTGCTTTGCGAAGATGTCTTCACGGTAGATCCAGGCCATAACGCCTTCTGTTGTGTCACGGCCATAGGACGGTGAGTAGTAGATGTTGCCGTCGGCAGACTTACGCGCCTGAACGAAGTTAGCGTAATCGTCCTCAGAGAGGGTATCAACCCACTTTGTGTAGTTCGGCATATAGTCAGCTACAGCTTCAAAAGAAACAGCTGAACCGTCAGCACCGTGTGTATCACCGAAAGACTTACCGTCTGCCGGAGCTATGTCCGGAAGGGTTTCCGGGTCTGCGAACATAACTGAATACTTGGTGTAGATTTCAGAGTTCGGGATAGCGTTGATTTCAAGTGTTGCGCCAACGCCTTCTCTGATGTAATCCATAACCTTCCAAGAGTCCTGATACGGCCAGCTCGGATGAGAATAGAATACAACCTTGACTACGTCGTCCTTTGTGAGCGGATCGGTATCGGATTCAATCTTTTCGATGCCGCCACGGTTTCTGCCGCCACTCGGGCAAGCAACGAGAGTGAGTGCAAGAACTGCTGCGAGAATGAGAGCTAAAATTCTTTTTTTCACTTTTAAATTCCTCCTTTAAAATGCTATGGCAAGGGAAGGGTTGATCCTCACCATACTATTAATAATATGATAGCATGTCAAAGAGAAAAAAGTCAATGTACTTATGGAACATTTGCATATTAAATAAACGAAAAACAGCCGGAAAAATCCGGCTGTTTTTCGTTCTTAAGTTATATTGTTTTAGTCGCTTTCTTGTCGCTTTACAGCTGGCACTCGATGATGCCGTCATCGCGGAGTGTGAGTTTTGTGCCAAACGGTTCGGACATCTTTTTGTAGTATTCGAATATTTCAGGTGTGTGAGCCCTTCTCGGGAGACCCTGTTCTGACTTGTTGCCCTTCATGGACATTTCGACCGGCATGAAGAGAAGACGCGTGAGCTTGTTGTCCTCGTCAGTTTCCCAGTAGGGGATTACTGCGCGGAACATACGGGGATCTTCCATAAGTCCGACAGTGAAGTTCTTTGAGCGGTTTTTGAGAAGCTCATGAACGGTTGACTGTGAAGTGAGGCCGTGCTTTGTGAAGAAGTCATCCGGAGCGGACTCAACGCTGTAAAGCTGAAGAATAAAGTCGCCGAGTGAATAGAAAATCGGGCAACCCTTGTAGATTTCGACGGGGCGGAGAAGGTGCGGTCCGTGACCTACGATAGCGTCTGCGCCTGCATCAATGCAACGGTGAGCAAAGTCGATGAGGAACTGCGAGGGGTTTTCCTTCGCGTCGCCGCTGAGCTCGTGTGAGTGGACGGAAATCATAATGTAGTCCGCCTGGAACTTTGCCTCGTAAATAGCTTTTTCGACGCGCTTGATGTCAGCTTCGTTAATCGTTGTGACAACTTTTGCGGTTTCGCCTGCTTTGAACTTCAGTGAGCCAAACTCTGCCTCGTCCGGAGCAAGCTCTGCATAGTAGCCTTCCTTGCGGATGATTTCTGTTGCAACGTTGATATTTGTATCTTTGGCGATACGCTTTATAATGTCGAGGTCCTCCTGCGGAAGCTCAACATAGCTTTCCTTGCGAAGTCCGTTGATGCCCGGGCGTCCGGGATAGAGCGGAGACTGCTCGCCTGCCATCATCGGAGCATTAAAGGTAGAGTTTACGGCGATAAGTGCAACGCGTCCGTTCTTTGTCTCAAGATAACGCGGTGCAGCAGCTGCTGCGAGGTTTCTGCCGACGCCTGCGTGGACAAGTCCGCTTTCCTCAACTGCCTTGAGAGTTGTTTCAAGACCGCCGTAAGAAAAGTCGAGAACGTGGTTGTTGTTGAAGCTTGTCATATTGAAACCAAGCTTCTTGAGGTCGTCAAGAACTTCGGGGTTTGTGCGGATGTATGTACCGCCGCTGAACTGAGAAGCACAGGTTGTTCCCTCGTGGTTGAGGGTGGTTTCAAGGTTGAAGAAGCGGGCATCGCCCTGCTCGATAAACGGTGTGAGCTCTGAATAACCTTCATAATCAGGATAAATCCTTTTCTGGATGATTGCATCTCCTGCTGCTGTAAATTTCATTTTTTATTCCTCCGTTTATTATATATATATATAAAATATGCATAACCGTCGGAAAAACCTTGAGTTATGCATACTGTAAAGACTATTTTGTGTTTGCGTCAATATAATTTACGACGTCGCCAACCGTTTTGAAAAGGTGAGCGTCGCTGTCCTTGATGGTGATGTCAAATTCTTCCTCGACAGTCATCATAAGCTCGACCATATCAAGAGAATCAGCACCGAGATCCTCCGTTATGCTTGTGTTTTCGTTTATTGTGGACGGGTCAATATCAAGCTGCGCTTCGATAATGTTTTTTAAAGCATCGAGAGTCATAGGGGTTACCTCCTGAATTTGTTTGGTATATCCGTATAATAGCATTATTAGGCAATTTTTGCAATAGTAAATTTAAAAATTAGATAAGTTTTTCTCGTGCCGAGTCGATGAATCTGCCGACCTCTTCTTCTGTTGAAAAACGGGAGAGGCTTATGCGGACGGCACTTCCGATAAGGTGATCGGGAACACCGAGAGCCCGGAGAACGTGGCTCTTTTTGCCACGGCTGCAGGCAGAGCCTGCGGAAACGTAGATCTCGCCCTCCTCAAGAAGACGCATAATCACTTCGCTCGGGTATTTTGAAAAAGCGACACTTAAAATGTGTGGTGCGCGCTCTCTTGGTGCGAAGACGTGGACACCCGGAAGAAGCTCAAGGGAGGATATCAGCTTTTCCGTGAGCTCTCTCATGCGCCCGGAGCTTTCGGAAAGGTCTTTCACAGCCGCGCGTACGGCAACTTCAAATGCCGCAATCTGAGCTACTGCTTCCGTGCCGGAGCGAAGACCGCCCTCCTGACCGCCGCCGAGAAGCTGAGGTGCGAGCCGCACGCCGTTTCTTATGTATATCGCGCCGATGCCCTTCGGAGCGTGGATTTTGTGACCGCTTATTGAGATTATATCCGCACCGTAGCGGCGTGTGTCAATCGGAATCTTTCCGAATGCCTGGACTGCGTCGGTGTGGATGAGTGTCTCGCGGTTTTTTATATGTACAGCCTTTGCGATCGCGGAGATGTCCATAACACTGCCGACTTCGTTGTTTACACTCATTACGGATACGAGGAAGGTGTCCTCACGAACTGCCTCTGCAACGTCGGCAGGCAGCACCACGCCATCCGGTCGAGGCTCGATATATGTGACCTCGAAGCCCTGCGATTCAAGACGCTTTGCACACTCAAGCACCGACGGATGCTCAAATGTTGTCGTTATAAAATGCTTTTTCTTTCCGCTTCTTGCGGCAGCACCGAAGATTGCGAGGTTGTTGCTCTCACTTCCGCACGAGGTGAAGAAAATCTCGCGAGGCGAGCAGTGAAGAGAAGCCGCAACAGTTTCCTTCGCGGATTTAACGAGCTTTTCGGCACTGATACCAAGTCCGTGCAGTGAAGACGGGTTCCCGAAGTTTTCGCACATTGCTGAAACTGCCGCATCCGCCGCCTCGGGAAGAACGCAGGTTGTAGAAGCATTGTCAAAATAAATCATAGTTATCTCCCTAACATGTTATGACAATATTATAAAGTATTTTGAAAAATAATTCCACCCCTTTGTACAAAAATCTTGTAAGATAGGGTGATTTGTGCTATAATGTTCCTGTTTGTTTGAAAATGTCATAAACAGAAGGAAAAGTGTTATGAAAAAAGCGTTTATTTACATAGTTTTTGCAGGGCTTCTTTGGGGAAGTTCGGGAATATTCGTTCATTTTCTTGAACCGTTCGGCTTTTCTTCGATGCAGATGACGCTCGGAAGAGAGCTGAGTGCGGCGATTGCAATGGTAGCATATATTTTCTTCTCAAACAGAAAGCTTTTCCGCGCAAGCTTCGGAGAGATAGCACTCTATGCGATGAGCGGTATTTCGATGTTTCTCGCCGCGGCATTCTATTACAGAGCGATGCAAATAACCTCGGTTTCAACGGCGGTTGTGCTTATGTACACCTCGCCCGTGTTTATCATGGTTTATTCAATTGCGTTTTTCGGCGAGAAGCTTACACCGATGAAAACCGTTGCCGTCGTTGCAATGCTTGTCGGATGTGGGCTCGTCTCCGGAATCGTTTCGGGCTTCAGCATTAACCTGGTCGGATTCTTTTACGGTATCGGCGCAGGCCTTGCATACAGCATGTATAACATAGTTACAAAAATTGAGATGCGAAAGCAATGCGACCCCAAAACTGCGACAGTGTATTGCTTTATGTTTGCGGCGATTTCTGCACTTATTGTTTCAAAACCGTGGCAGGCAGCAGAGATTATCGCAGACCATCCCGTGGGTGGACTTTTGCTTGTTGCCTGCGGTGTGTGTACCTGCGTAATACCGTACTTTATCTACACTCTTGCGCTTCGCGCTATTCCTGCAGGAACGGCGGCGTCTCTCGGTATTATCGAGCCTATGGCGGCAACACTCTACAGTGTTCTGTTCCTCGGTGAGCGGCTTGACATTTTCGCAATTTGCGGAATCGTTCTTATTCTCGGATCAGTCCTGGTATTAAGTCGGGAAAAGCCTGAAAAACAGCAATAGTTTTGTTGCCAAAGAAATACTTTTGTGATATAATAACCGGTGGAAATAAATAAGGAGGTCTTTAATATGTCCGGAAAGGTTGTTCTCGGTGCTCAGTGGGGCGACGAGGGAAAAGGTAAATTTATAGATATTTTTGCATCGGAGGCAGACGTTGTCGTTCGTTCACAGGGCGGAAACAACGCAGGCCACACCGTAATCGTTGGGGAGAATGTGTATAAGCTTCATCTCATCCCGTCAGGCATTTTATATCCGAAGACCATGAACGTTGTCGGCGCAGGTGTTGTTCTTGACCCGAAGGTTGTTCTCGCGGAGATGGACGAGCTTGCCTTAAAGGGAGCGGCTCTTGATAATCTTTTTATCGACGAGCGTACACACGTCATTATGCCGTGGCACATTGAGCAGGACGGTCTTGAAGAGTCCGCTCGCGGCAAGGGCGACATCGGCACAACAAAGAAGGGCATCGGCCCGTGTTATATGGATAAGGCACAGCGCGTCGGTATCCGCATGCATGACTTTATTTCAAAAGAAAAATTTGCCGCCGCTGTACGCCGCGTCGGCGAAATGAAGAATAAGCTTTTTGTTAACTACTACGGCTCAAAGGCTCTTGACCTTGATGCAATCATCGAGGAATACAGCGTATATGCAGAGCGCCTTGCACCGTACGTCCGCGATACAAGCGTTATGGTATATGACGCTATCAAGGCAGGAAAGAAGGTCCTCTTTGAAGGAGCTCAGGGAACTCTCCTTGATATAGATATGGGTACATACCCGTACGTTACGTCCTCTCACCCGGTATCCGGTGGCGTATGCGTCGGCGCAGGTATCGGCCCGACTTGCATCGATGAAATCGTAGGTATCTTTAAAGGCTACACAACACGCGTAGGTAAAGGCCCGTTCCCGACAGAGCTTGACGACGAAATCGGCGAATATATCCGTCAGGCAGGCTTTGAGTTCGGCGTTACAACAGGCCGCGCTCGCAGAACGGGCTGGTTTGACGCTGTTATGGCAAGATACGCAGTCCGCGTAAACGGTCTTACATCCATTGTTATCAACAAGATTGACCCGCTTCGCGGTCTTGATAAAATCAAGCTTTGTGTAGCTTACGAAAAGGATGGCAAGATTGTAAATGACTTCCCGGCAGACCTTGACGAGCTTGCAAAGTGCACTCCGGTTTATGAGGAGTTTGACGGCTTTGACGAGGATATCTCAAACGTCAGAAAGTATGAGGACTTCCCTGAGAGCATCAAGACATACATCGAAGCTGTCGAGAAGGCTTGCGGATGTCCGGTATCCATTATCGGTGTAGGCCCTGACCGCGAGCAGATAGTATATAAAAATTAGTTTTTAAGAGGTGGAGAAAATGTCAAAGATAAATGTCGTAGGTCTCGGTTATATCGGTCTTCCTACTGCGCTTATGTTTGCATCACACGGTGTTGAGGTTGTCGGTACAGACTATAACAAGGAGCTTGTCGCAACGCTCAACGAAGGAAAAACCACATTCGAGGAAAAAGGACTCGAAGAGCTTTTTAACGCAGCACTTCGTGGGGGAATAAAGTTCACGACGGAGTATATTGCGACGGACGTTTACATCGTCTCCGTTCCGACTCCGTATGATAAGGCGAGCAAGAAGATTGATGCGAAGTACGTCGTAAGTGCGGTCAGGAGCGTTATGGATGTTTGCCCAAAGGGCGCAACTGTCGTTATAGAGTCCACCGTTTCTCCCGGCACAATTGACCGCTTTGTCCGTCCCGTTATCGAAGAAAACGGATTTGTAATTGGCAAGGACATCAACCTCGTTCACGCTCCGGAGAGAATTATACCGGGCAATATGGTTTACGAGCTTGAGCACAATTCGCGAACAATCGGTGCTGATTCAAAGGAAATCGGTGAGAAGATAAAGTCGCTCTATGCTTCCTTCTGCAAGGGTGAAATCGTCGTTACGGATATCCGTACTGCGGAGATGTCAAAGGTTGTTGAGAACACCTTCCGCGACATCAACATCGCTTTTGCAAACGAGCTTGCAAAAATCTGCAGAAGCGATAATATGGATGTTTATGAAATTATCCGTATTGCCAACAAGCATCCGAGAGTTAATATTCTCTCGCCCGGCCCCGGTGTCGGTGGTCACTGTATCTCAGTTGATCCGTGGTTCCTTGTTGGAGACTATCCCGGTCTTGCAAACATCATTCTCGCAGCGCGTAAGATAAACGATTCTATGCCGGAATTTGTTCTTGACCGCATCCACGAGATTATGGAGGAGAACGGAATCACCGATATCTCAAGAGTAGGTCTTTACGGTCTCACATATAAAGAAGACGTTGATGACGTCCGCGAGAGTCCTGCACTCCAGATGCTTGAGAGTATGAAGCGTCACCTCGGTGCGACGGTATGCGCGTACGACCCGTTCGTCAAGACGCGCCTCTGTGACGGTCAGGTTTTTGACTATGACGAGTTCCTTTCTAAAGTCGATTTAGTCGTTATCCTTACCGCTCACACCCACATTAAGGAAAATGCAAAGAGCCTTGAAGGAAAGATTGTTTTTGATACGAAGAACATCATTTCAGGCGAGAAGGTTTACAAGTTATAGTAATAATGAAAACCACGCGATTATCATCGCGTGGTTTTCTCTATACAACAAAAAAGAATCCGCAGTTAAGCACTGCGGATTCTTTTTATGTCCGAAATCAATTTATTGAGCTCCGCTCCCATAACGAGGATGATTCCTGCAAAGTACATCCAGAACATAAGGAGAATTATTGCAGAAAGTGAGCCGTAGAGGGAGATCGAAGACATCAACACATTTACATAGAATGAAAAAAGCGATGTAAGAACGAGAAACGCTGCAAGTGAGAAAAGTGTTCCCGGAATGGTATCCAAAAACTTGACACGAACGGATGGGATGAATTTATAAACGAGAGAAAGAATGCAAAAAAGAACTGCTGACATAAGTATCCATTTGAGAAAAGAAATAAGGTCAAGGAAATCGAACGGTACAACGATTTCAGAGAGAGTTTCGGTTATGAAGTCGTTTCCGAGCGCGACAATTATTATGCATAAGACGAGAAGTACGGCAAAAAGGAAAATGTAAAGCATTGAAAAGAGTGTATTGACAAAGAAGTTGCGAGGCTTCTTGATGCCGTAGGCAAGGTCGAAGGAGTATATGAGAGAACGAACCGATTTGGATGCAGAAAAGAGCGCAAGAACGATACCGAATGAGAGAAGCGTTACCGAGCTTTTTGAGCTTATATACTCAATGTAGCTTGCAATAAGCGACACTATCTGCTCAGGAAAGATGGGGTCGAGAAAAGAGATAACGGAGTTCGGGGGGATATCAAGAGAAGCGACTACGGCATTGAAAAAGATGAGAAACGGGAAGATGGAAAGGATGAAAAAGTAAGCGAGCTGACCTCCCGTATATGCTATTTTATGATCTATAAAGCGGCGCCACATTTTCTTTGTTATGAAAGCAGGGAGCGCCAGAGTTTCTTCAGGGCGTTTTGCCATTTTGCTTCACCACCTTCTTATATTATATACCAAATTGTTCGTTTTGCAAACTAAAAAGAGAAAGTTGTATTTTGTGCGGAAGTTTGTTATAATATAAGGATAAAGAATAAAGGAAATTAGGATATGAAAAATACAAAATGGATAACAGGAAAATATGACGAGAATACAGTGTCCGAGCTTATGAATAAACTCGGCGTTCCATCGCTTACGGCAAAGCTTCTTGCTGTTCGCGGAATACGGGATGCGGAGAGCGCCGCTCTCTTTCTCAAGAAAGATTTGGGAGACCTATTCGATCCGTTTCTTCTCAAGGATATGGACCGTGCTGTGGAGAGAATAAAGCGGGCTCTTGATTCCGGCGAGAAGATTGCAGTGTACGGAGACTACGACGCAGACGGCGTTACTTCAACATATATTCTTGTTGATTATCTCCGTAGCTCGGGCGCTGACTGTACGTACCATATTCCTGACCGCTTCGGCGACGGTTACGGCGTTTCAAGAGCAGCACTTCGCGCGCTTGCTGATGACGGTGTTTCGCTTGTAGTTACGGTTGACACGGGAATAACGGCGGCCGAAGAGATTGCCTATGCAGCAGAGCTTGGTCTTGATGTCGTTGTGACAGACCATCATAAGTGTGAAGAAACCCTGCCTTCGGCATGCGCTGTCGTTAACCCTAACCGTGAGGATTGCGGGTATCCCTTTAAATCCCTTGCAGGAGTCGGCGTTGCGTTTAAGCTTATCTCTGCACTTTCGGAGAATAACCGCGAGATTATGGAAAAGTATCTTCCGTATGTCTGCATCGGAACGGTTGCAGACGTTATGCCGATAACGGCTGAAAACAGGATAATCGTCTCAAAGGGACTTGAAATTATTTCAAAACGCGAAAACCACGGTCTTTCGGCTCTTCTTGAAGTCGCAGGATTCAAGAGCGAGGAAAAGCTTACCTCGGGTGCGGTGGGATTTCTCATCGGTCCGAGAATGAACGCCGCAGGAAGAATGGGAAGCGCTCTGCTTGCGCTCGAGCTTCTTTTTGCTACTGAGGATAAGGCAATGGAGCTTGCGCGCGAAATTGACGAAAAGAACCGCGAACGTCAGCTCTGCGAAAGCAAGATAATGGAAGAGGCACTCGCAGTTCTTGAAAAAATTCCCGAATTCAAAGACGGCTCGGCAATCGTGCTTTCGGGAAAAGACTGGCATCAGGGCGTGCTTGGTATTGTTGCGTCGCGTATATGCGGTATGTTTGAAAAACCGACAATTCTCATCTCGGTTGAGGACGGAGAATGCAGAGGTTCGGGAAGAAGCGTTGCAGGTGTAAGCCTTCACGCCGCACTTTCAGAGTGCCGTGACGTGCTTTCAAAGTTCGGAGGGCACGACCTCGCAGCAGGCGTTGTTGTAAAAAACGAGGATATTGATGAATTCCGACGCAGGCTCAACGAAGCGCTTTGTGATGAGATGCGCGACTATGTGCCGGTACTTGATATTGATTTCAAGGCTTCGCCGTCCGAACTTACTCTTTCCCAGCTTCGCGCGCTTCGTTTTATGGAGCCGTACGGAAAGATGAACGAAGCTCCTAAGCTTCGCCTTGATAACTGTAAGATTTCGAAAATCTCGCCCATTGGAAACGGCAGGCATACAAAGATAGTAATCGAGCATGGTGCCAGATTTCAGTGTGTTTACTTCGGTGTAAAATGCAATGACCTCCCGTTTTCGGAGGGGGACTATGCAGACATTGTTTTCACACCTGAAATAAATAATTATATGGGAGAGAGCGTTCAGCTCCACATAAAGGACGCGCGTCCCTGCGAAGAGGATCTCGCACACCTTGAAAGTGCACTTGGTACCCTTGCGCTGGCAGAACGCGGCGAGCGTGATGACGGAGTTTCCGTTACATACGAAGAGCTTGGTCTTATATGGAGGAGCATCACGCGGACGGAGTTTCCGAAGTCTGCTCCGATTCTTGAAATGAAAAGGAATATAAGAGCTTCTCTCGGTGAGCAGGGAATCAAAAAGCTTTTGCTTGCATTTCGCATTTTCTCTGAGGTCGGTCTTATGAGCTTTGAGTGTGAAAACTTCCGAGCATCGATTGACATAGCAGAGCATAATAACAAAGTGGACATTAACGATTCGAAAACTTATAACATATATAAAAGTTGTGGGAGTAGATGATTTAAGATGATGCCTGAATCAAAATATCAGGAGCTTATCGCAAAGATTAAAGGCGATATGTCCGAGACTGACAAAATAAAAATACATGAGGCATACGACTGTGCAACAGAGGCTCACGAGGGTCAGAAGCGCCGTGACGGAAGTGATTATGTAACTCATCCGATAGCTGTTGCCGAAATTGTTGCTGAAATGGGACTCGATGCGGAGTCTCTTATTTCCGCGCTCCTTCACGACTGCATCGAGGATACGGAGCTTGGATACGATAAGATAAAAGCGAAGTTCGGCAAAGAGGTTGCAGACATCGTCGAGGGTGTATCAAAGCTTACGAGAATGCCATATACAAGCAAGGAAGAAGCGCAGATTGAAAACTTGCGCAAGATGTTCCTTGCGATGGGAAAGGATATCCGCGTTATTCTCATAAAAATCGCAGACAGACTTCACAATATGCGAACAATTGAGTTCCACAAGCCCGAGAAACAGCGCGAGAAGGCTCTTGAGACGATGGAGGTCTATGCCCCGCTTGCACACCGTCTCGGTATGCAGAAGGTAAAGTGGGAACTTGAAGACCGTTCTCTGCGTTGTCTTGACCCCGTAGGCTATGCCGAGATTACGGAAGAGCTTGAGAAGAGAAGCGAGGAGAGCCGCGAATTTCTCGAACATATCAAGGAACGTCTCGTTGAACGTTTTGAGGCGGCAGGAATACACGGAGAGCTTCACAGCCGCGTAAAGCATATTTACAGCATTTACAAGAAAATGTACACTCAGCATAAGACAATCGACGAGGTCTATGACCTTTATGCCATGCGTGTTATAGTCGATACGGTTGCCGACTGTTATAACATCCTCGGCTTTATTCACGATATGTACCGTCCGATTCCGGGACGCTTCAAGGACTATATCAGTACGCCGAAGGCTAATATGTATCAGTCTCTCCATACCACGGTTATAGGTCGAGAGGGTATCCCGTTTGAAGTGCAGATAAGGACGCACGAAATGCATCATACCGCGGAATACGGTATCGCCGCGCATTGGAAATACAAGTCCGGAGTAAGTCGAAGCAACCTTGAAGAAAAGCTTGCGTGGGTACGTCAGCTTATGGAAAGCCAGGAGGTTGAGGATGAGGACTTCGTAAGCTCGCTCAAGACAGATATGTTCAGCGATGAGGTTTTCGTCTTTACGCCGAAAGGGGACGTAACGAATCTCCCTGCAGGCTCAACTCCGATTGACTTTGCATATTCGATACATTCAGCTGTCGGAAACCGCATGTCGGGCGCAAAGGTAAACGGACGCATCGTTCAGCTTGATTACAAGCTTCAGAACGGCGAAATTGTCGAGATTATCACGTCAAATTCGGGAAAAGGCCCAAGCCGAGACTGGATAAACATTGCGCGTACCTCTGAAGCGAGAAACAAGATAAAGCAGTGGTTTAAGAAAGAGTGCCGCGAGGAGAATATCGCGCGCGGAAAGAGTGAGCTTGACCTTGCCCTGAAGCGTGAGGGAATAAACTTCTCTATCGAGGATGAAGATGATGTCCTTCTCTCAATTGCGAACAGAATGTCGTTTAAGATTGTTGACGATATGTTCGCGAGCCTCGGTTACGGCGGTATAAAACTAAACCGCGTCATAAACCGTATCCGTGCGGAAAAGGAAAAAGAGCGCGGTGTGCAGAGCGACAAGGAGATCGTACGCGACACAATAACAACGGCAAAGCGCAGCAGCACTTCGAACTCAGGTGTCATCGTACCGGGTGTTGAAAACTGCCTTGTCAAGTTTGCGCGTTGCTGTACGCCTATCCCGGGCGACTCAATTATTGGATTCATAACCCGTGGTTACGGCGTTTCCGTACACAGGTCTGACTGTCAGAACGTAACGAGCGCGATGAAATCTGCCGAGGACTTAAACCGTTGGATAAGCGTATTCTGGGCGGACGATATAAAGGAAAACTTCCAGACATCTCTTCAGCTTTCTGCAAAAGACAGAAGCGGTCTTATTATGGATATAGCGGCGGTTCTCAACAATTTGAAGCTTCCTGTTCTTCAGATGGATGCACGTCGCCTTGGTGACGGATACGCCATAGTAAACATAGTTCTCAACATAAACGGCAAGGAACAGCTTGAGTTTGTTATGAACAAGCTTCACAGCGTTCCGGGCATAATTGATGTAAAACGCTCAAGAAGCTAAAAGGAGAAAAGTTATGCGTGCAGTAATAACAAGGGTAAAATCTGCAGAGGTTAAAATAGACGGTGCGACGCACTCAAAGATAGGAAACGGGCTTCTTATTCTTCTCGGGGTGTCCGTAAATGACACGGCGCAGGATGCGGAATACCTCGCAAAGAAGATTTCCATGATGCGAATCTTTGAGGATTCTGAGGAGAAAATGAACCTCTCCTGTTCTGCTGTCAACGGCTCAATGATGGTTGTTTCAAACTTCACTCTCTGCGCCAACACGCAGAAGGGAAATCGCCCGAGCTTTGTTGATGCGGCGCGTCCGGAGCTTGCAAGGCCCATGTATGAATACTTCGTCTCGCTTCTCCGCGATGCAGGGTACAGGACGGAAACGGGCGTTTTCGGAGCATATATGGAGCTTCATTCCGTAAACGACGGTCCGATAACGATAGTTATGGACACAGAAGAGGTTTTCGGGGGAGAGGAAAGATGAAAACAGAGACCTTTGTCGTAGGTTTTTTGAATACGAACTGTTACCTCGTTTATGATGGCGAGGATGCAGTAGTTATAGATCCCGGCTCTGACGCGGAGAGAATTCTCGCCCGTGCCGACGAGCTTAACGTAAAAATCAGATATATCTTCCTCACTCACGGCCATTTTGACCACACTCTTGCCGTGCGCGAAATTAAGGACGCGACAGGTGCGCCGCTTGTTTCAACAGCAGGTGAGAGAGTTCGTCTTTCCGATGAGGAAACTTCAGGCCACACTATGCTTCGCCATCGTGAGTTTATTCCGCTTAAGGCGGATATTGAGGTTTCCGACGGTGAAAAAATGACGGTAGGAAATATGATATTTGAATTTATGGCGACACCCGGCCACACCGAGGGAAGCGTTTGCATTATATGCGAGGACACGATGTTTTCGGGCGATACCTTGTTTGAAGGCTCCTGCGGAAGATGCGATCTCATAGGTGGCGATATCGCGCAGATGATGAAATCGCTTAAGAAGCTTTATGAGCTTCCCGGCGAATTCCGAGTTCTTTCGGGTCACGGAGCAGAAACCACGCTCTCACGTGAGCGCGTGACGAATATGTATATGGCAGAGGCGGCGAGACAGTGAAGCTTTATTTGGACGGACACGATTTTGAGTTTGCAACACAGCAGATATATATGTGTATGTTCCCGAACTCTCACGCGGAGTTTGTTGCTGAAAAGCCGCAGTCGGGCGATTTTATAGTATCATCGCTTTCGAAGCTTTCTGATAAGTTTGTATCCGAAACTGAGATACACATAGAAGGAAAAGTGAATACCGCGCGCGGTGAAGCTCCTCTGTGGAACGGAATTTCCGAAGAGGATGAGAAACGCGCGGCACGTCGGGCGATAAAGACCTCGTTCTATTCGGCGACGCTTGCCTTTCTCCCGAAAACTCCTGCGTGGGGCGCGCTTACCGGCATCCGGCCGTCAAAGGTTGCGGCAAAATTCCTCGATGAGGGTATGACAGCGCAGTCGGCAGAGGAAGCTATGATGCGCGATTACTTCGTGTCCGGGGAACGAGCAGCTCTTGCCGTTGCGTGCGCTTTGCGCGCGCGTGAGATTGCAGGAAAGACAAAAAAACGCGACTTTTCCCTCTATGTCGGAATCCCGTTCTGTGCATCGAGGTGCAGATACTGTTCGTTTGTAAGCCACTCTATCGAAAAAGCGAGAGGGCTCGTTGCACCGTATCTCGAAACGCTTAAATATGAGCTTGCGTGCTACGGTGAGGCTGTGCGCGCGGCAGGGCTTAACCTTACTTCAATCTACATAGGCGGAGGAACGCCGACGGCACTTACTGCAGAGGAGCTTCGCTTTGTGATGCAGGAGATTGAGAAAAACTTCGACACATCAGGCATTTCCGAATACACCGTCGAGGGCGGACGTCCCGATACCCTGACGTATGAAAAAATCAAGACAATACGCGACTGTGGTGCGACGCGAATAAGCGTAAATCCGCAGACGATGAATGATGATATATTGAGAGCTATGGATCGCCGTCATACAGCAGAGGATGTAGTGCGCGCGATTGCGGACGTAAGGCGCGTCGGCGGACTCATAATAAACTGTGACCTCATAGCAGGGCTTCCCGATGACACGTATGAGAGCTTTAAAAACTCTGTTGACCGCGTCCTCGAGCTTGCACCGGAGAACGTGACAGTTCACACTCTTGCGATAAAGAAAGGCTCGACTCTCTCAAACGAAAAGTACAGGCTTCCCGACGGGGATGAAACAGAGCGTATGGTGGAATACTCAATGCGCGCTGTTGAGGAAAAGGGATATGTGCCGTACTATCTTTATCGCCAGAAGTATATGTCGGGAAACCTTGAGAATGTCGGATATTCAAAGCCCGGATTTGAGAGCGACTATAACAACTACATTATGGACGAGCTTCATACAATTCTCTCTGCAGGTGCAGGCGGAGTTACGAAGCTCATCAATAAAGATGAGGGACAGATAGAGCGCATATTTAACCCGAAATATCCATACGAATACAATAGTGCAAAGGAAAAGATAGATATTACAGGAGAGAAGATACGCGAATTTTTTGAATGTTAGGAGGGGAAGAGATGCCCTTAGAGCTTTGTGAGATTAACAGAAGAGTGAAGGCTGACCCTGCAGAGTTTGTCGGGGAATGCGAAGAAAGGTACAAACAGGCGATATATGACGCGGCAAGGAAGATTGCAGACAGAGCAGGGGAGACGAGTGTTGTTCTTCTGTCAGGGCCGTCGGGGTCGGGAAAAACAACAACGGCACTGAAGCTTGAACGCGAGCTTGAAAAGCTTGGAATCGGCACGCATCCCGTCTCGCTTGACGATTACTTTTGCACAGTTGATGAGGAGACCTCGCCGAAGAATGAGGACGGAGAGATAGATTACGAATCTCCGCTTTGCCTTGATATTCCGCTTCTGAATACGCATATTGAGAAAATCATAAACGGCGAAGATGTTATGATTCCGAAGTTCGATTTCAAGAACCAGAGAAGAAGTGAGATAACTTCACCGCTTAAACTCGGAAAAAACGAGATTGTCATCTTCGAGGGCATTCACGCACTCAATGATATGATTACGGGAGCGTGCGGCTCACACGGTATAGCGCTTTATATATCTGCAAGAAGCAACTTCAAACGCGACGGCGAGATTTTCTATAAAGGAACGTGGACACGTCTCACGAGAAGAATTGTCCGTGACAACCTCTTCCGTGGCGCAAATGCTGATTTTACGCTTGCTATATGGGAAGGAATCCGTCGCGGAGAGAAAAAATATATTTCCCCCTTCCGCGACCGTGCGGATATCATAATAAACTCAACCCACGATTACGAAATTACAGTGCTTGCGAAGCATCTTCGCGACGCCGTGACACGCGTACCCGAGGGCATTGCAAGATATGACGAAGTCTGCGAAATGATGCGGAACTTAAATGGATTTGAAGAGATTTCAGATGATTTAGTGCCGAAGGATTCTCTGCTGCGTGAGTTTATCGGCGGCGGAAATTTCAAATATTAAGTTTGAGGAGGATTAACGATGAAAGATTCAATCAAAACTGTATGGGATAAGATTTGCGCAGGTGCAACTGTCGCAGGAAAGTTTGCAGCAAAGACGGCTGAAAATGTAGGAAATAAGGCGACGGATGTATATAATGCATCAAAGGCAAACCTTAAGATTCTGGACCTGACCACAGATATAGAAGTTATCTACAAGGAAATAGGACGTCTTATTTATGCTGCTCATACAAATGAGGAAGCTTCGACGGAAAGCCTTGATGAGATGCTTGAGAAAATTGATGAAAAAATGAATCAGATTGAGGAGCTGCGTGCTTCCGTTGCGTCTGATAACGCAGCAAAGGTCTGCCCGTCGTGCGGAAAAGAAAACGAAGCCGACAGCAACTTCTGTTCAGGCTGTGGAGTGGCACTCTAGGATTTTGGGGATTTTTGAGATGGATATACTTTTTGAAAACGCCCGTATAATCACGATGGACGGGAATAGGCCTTACCTCGAGGGGGCATATCTCGGTATCACGGGCAGAAAGATAGAATATATAGGATGCGAAAAACCGAAGACAAGCGCGAAAAGAATTATCAATGCGCGCGGAAAGGTGCTCATCCCGGGACTTATCAATGCGCATACGCACGTCCCGATGACGCTCTTCCGAGGCCTTTCGGACGATTGCGAGCTTGACGTGTGGCTCCGTGAGCACATCTGGCCTGCAGAGGACAAGCTCACCGCAGAGTCAGTTCTTGCAGGGACGAGCCTTGCCGTTGCAGAGATGCTCGCGTCGGGAACAACGTCCTTTTCGGACAGCTATTTCTTTGTTGATTCAATTGCGAAGGTCGCGGAGAGCTCGGGAATACGTGCAAACCTTTCGCGCTCCATCGTCGGAAACGGAGAAAATTTTGAGGCTATGCCATCGGTGAAGGAAGCCAAAGAGCTGTATGAGAAATACAATATGGCAGACGGCGGCCGAATCCGTACAGATGCGTCCATCCACGCTGAATATACGACAGAAACAGCGTGCAGAGTCAAGGTTGCGGAAATGGCCCGTGAGCGCGGTCAGATTCTCCAGATACATACGTCTGAGAGCAAGTCGGAGCATGAAAAGTGCATTGAGAGATACGGCAAGACTCCGACTGCGCTTTTTGAAAGCGAGGGGCTTTTTGAGGGTACATCGCCGCTTCTTGCTCATTGCTGTTATATGACGGAAGAGGATATGGATATCCTCAGAAAACACAACGGTTCCGTTGCGCATTGTCCTGTAAGCAACCTAAAACTCGCGTCAGGCATCGCTCCGGTTGTGAAAATGCTTGAAAAGGGCGTCAACGTCGCCCTTGCAACTGACGGTGTCGCAAGCAACAACAGCACGGATATGTTTGAGGAGATAAAGCTTATGGCAATTCTCCACAAAGGAATCAATTTAAACCCGACGGCGATAAGTGCGTACGATGCGCTTTACTCCGCAACGGTTGCCGGTGCAAAAGCGCAGGGCAGAGACGATTGCGGTATGTTAAAAGAGGGGTTTGCGGCAGACATTGTTATGCTTGATTTTGACCGTCCGCATCTTACACCGTGTCACAATGCGTTGTCAAACACGGTTTATTCCGCAAGGGGCGGCGATGTCTGCCTCACTATGGTAAACGGAAAAATTCTTTATGAAAACGGCGAGTTCACCACAATAGATATTGAACGTGCCAAGGCAGAGGTTATAAAATAAAGCTTTTCGGCATAAATTCGCAGTATCACTAAAAAAGGTGTGGTTCTGTGAATTTGTCGAAAAAGCGAGGTTTCTTTCACGGCGCGGCGGCGCTTGCAATAGGCGGTGTGATAGTCAAGCTCTGCGGTGCGGGCTATAAGATTCCGCTTGGAGCCGTCCTCGGCCCTGTCGGAATGGCAAATTTCTCAATAGCGTATAACATATATTCACTTCTCTTTGTAATTGCAACGGCAGGAGTTCCCACAGCGGTTTCAAAAATGGTCGCCGAGGAGCTTTCGATAGGAAGGAAAGCTTATGCATCGCGGATTTTTGAAGTATCAGGGAGATTCTTCTTTTTCTTCGGGATCTGCGGTTTTGCCGTAATGTTTTTCGGAGCGCCTCTGCTTTCGCAGCTTATGGGAAGCGATGACGCGACAGCGGCAATTCGGGCAATTTCGCCTGCAGTTATTTTTGTTTCCGTTTCTGCTGTGAGCCGTGGATATTTTCAAGGACATTCCGATATGTATCCTACTGCGGTTTCTGAAGTCGCGGAGGCTGTCGGGAAGCTCGCGGTCGGACTTTCGGTTGCGTTGATTCTGAAGGCAAACGGCGCGTCGCTCGCAGTCGTTACGGCAGGAGCTGTTTCGGGGGTCAGTGTTGGTGCGCTTGTATCTGCGTTATATTTTGAAGTCAGAAAACGAAAGCTCGAAAAAGAAAAGAAGCTTTCCGTGAGAAAACGGGAAATCCTCAAAAAACTCCTTTCTCTCTCCGTGCCGATAACGATAGGCGCTGCGGTTGTAAGCCTCACGGCTGTAATCGACGGAGCCCTCGTGCTCAATATTCTTAAAAACTCGGGTTTTTCCGAATATCGCGCGAAATGGCTCTTTGGTGGATATACTTACGCTTCAACGCTGTTTGGTCTCCCGTCATTCTTCGTTGCGACGATTGCATCAGCACTCGTTCCGATGCTCGCGGCAGAAATCTCGCGCCGACGTGTTGCAGAGGCTGATAAGCTCGTCAATTCCGCGATGAGAATAACCGTTGTGATTTCTTCTGTCGCAGCTTTTGGTTTGGCCGCTGTGGCTGACGGTGTATTAGGGATTCTTTACGGCAGTGGAGCAGATGGCGAGTGTCTTGCACTTTCAGCAAAGCTTCTCAGGTGTCTTTGCATCGGAATAGTGCCTCTTTCTGTTGTGACTGTCACAAACGCTGTCCACCAGACCCTTGGACATCCGAATATTCCCGTCATATCTATTGTCTGCGGAGGGGTACTTAAAATCATCTCGAATTACATCCTGGTTTCAATCCCGGAAATCAATATTCACGGGGCGGCAATAAGCACTGTTTTGTGTTATTTGCTGACGGCAATTATAAATATTTCAGGCGTTAAAAAATATTCATATATCGGGATTGAACTGAAAAAGGTCATCATCAAACCTTTAACGGTAGGCATCGCTGTTTATTATTCAGCGTCATTTGCATTACTTAAGACAAAAATATACCTTGCACCGCACTTTTCGACGCTTTTTGCTGTTTTTGTTGGTGCGCTTGTGGCAATAATTGGAACATTTTTACTGAAAAACGTCAAGAGAAACGACGCTTTTTTGGTGTTTGGGAATACAAATATATTCAAATTTATAGATAATGATTGAAAAATTTAGGTATTTTGAAAAAAACACTTGCAGGAGAGCGATAAATATGGTAAATTTTTTAATGAAGGATAACTACGACTTCTATGACCTCGTGAAGCTGACAAAAGTTCTGAGGTCGGAGAACGGTTGTCCGTGGGACCGTGAGCAGACTCACAAAAGCATCCGCATGAATTTTGTGGAAGAGGTTTATGAGGCCTGCGAGGCGATTGACAATGAGGACACCGCCCTTCTCCTCGAAGAGCTCGGCGATGTAATGGCTCAGGTTGTGTTCCATGCAGAGCTTGAGACGGAGATCGGAAGCTTCGATATTGACGATGTTGCCGACGGAGTGTGCAAGAAATTCATTCTTCGCCATCCTCACGTTTTCGGTGATGTTTCGGCGGACACTTCTGAAGAGGTGCTGAAGAACTGGGACGACATCAAACGTGTCGAGAAGAACCAGAAGACTCATTCTTCCGCTATGGATTCCGTTGCGCGGAGTCTTCCTGCGCTTATGCGCGCAGAGAAGCTTTGCAGCAAAGCAAAGAAGGCAGGGACCCCGGAAAAAAGTCTGGGCGAGCTTTCTCAGTCGATAAGGGACGAGCTTTCGCGCGGTGAGGATATGAGTATCGCAAACATCCTTATGGACGTTGTCAGACTTTCGAGAGTTCTTAAGGTGAACCCGGAAGAGGCTCTTGATGCGAAGAACGAGGAGTTTATACGCGAGTTCAGGGAAAAAGAGATTTAATTTAATTGACTAAACGGCTGGGGGTAATACGGCCTTTTAGATAAAAAAACAGGAGGCAAAACAGATGAACAAGACAGAATTGGTAAACGCAGTAGCTGAAAAGGCAGCAGTTTCCAAGAAGGACGCAGAGAAGGTTATCAACGCTACAGTTGACGCTATCACAGCAGCTCTCAAGGCTGGTGATAAGGTTCAGCTCGTTGGCTTTGGTGCATTCGAAGTCAAGACACGTGCAGCTCGTCAGGGCCGCAACCCGCGTACAAAGGAAACTATCACAATTCCTGCTTCTAAGAGCCCGGTATTCAAGGCTGGCAAGGCTCTCAAGGACGCTGTCGCGAAGTAATTAAACTTATCAAAAGGGTTATTTGGGGCAAGGCTTTATGCTTTGCCCCCATTATCCTACCCGTAGGTTATGTATGAGAATTGACAAATATCTCAAGGTTTCAAGATTAATTAAACGAAGAACGGTCGCAAACGAAGCTTGCGACAACGGCAGAATCTCAGTAAACGGACGACCTGTAAAAGCGTCATACGACGTTAAGGTATCTGATGTTATTGAGATTTCTTTTGGTACACGAACACTTAAGGTTCGTGTTCTTGCCGTATCTGAACATATAACAAAGGACGAAGCGCACACTATGTATGAGGAAGTGCGCTGATTTTTGTATCTGAACTTGCGAATAATGCTGCTGTTTTCCGAATATGCTTTAATGAAAAAGCATAGGAGGTAGTAAAATGCAGCTTGAAGATAAAAATGCAATCCGTGACATTCCGCAGAACATCATCATCGAAAATCGCTTGAGAATGACGGTGTCGGGAGTGCAGGATGTTGAAAACTTTGACGACTCAACCGTTGTTCTTTACACAAATCGGGGTCTTCTCACGATTAACGGTATATCGCTCCATGTAGAGCGGCTAAACCTCGAAACCGGTGAACTTGCAATTGAGGGAGAAATCGGCGGGCTTCAGTATAGCCAGGACACTCCCGTGTCAGGCGGATTCTGGTCCCGTCTTTTCCGTTGACGGTGAGCCTTTATGGAAAATGAGGTTTCCGTACAGACGCTGCAGTTTCTCTACTCAGCTTTGCTGGGCGTAGGGCTTGGTGTTTTTTACGATGTTCTGAGATGCGTTCGCTCGTATGTTAGAAAAAGCCGGATAATAACGGGGATTTTCGATGTGATTTTCTGGATATGCGCAATTTTTTCGCTGATTGCGTTTATCCTTACGTGCACAGATGGCAGAATGCGCTGGTACGTGCTTTTCGGCACGTTTTGCGGTGGGTTTGTATATGCATCTGCTGCCAGTGAGATAGTTTTCAAGGTTATGAGGGGAACGGCAAAAGCTTTGTCAAAGCTTCTGTCGCTTGTCACGCGTCCTGTATATCTTATGCTTCGGAAGCTTAAGAATATGGGGATTGACGCAAGCAAAAAAGCTCTGGAGAGTTCGGCCAAGCGCCGAAGAAAGGGAAAGGCAGATAAAGGTGGCAGCAAGAAAAAGAAAAAAGAAAAGCATAGCTCCTAAGATAATACTTGTCGTGTTTGTCATTTTTGTTTCGGTAGTCATAGTACAGAATCAGCTTGAAGCAAAGCGTCAGAATAAAGAAGAAGCAAAGGGACAGGAAGAAAAGATTACGCTTGAAATGAAGCGCGACAGACTCAGACAGGAGCTTGCAACCGAGATTGATAACGATTACGTTGCTCGTGAGGCACAAAGTCAGGGATATGCCGCACCGAACGAGCGGATTTTTGTAGATACAAGGGGAAGTTAAAATACCGTTGAAAGTTCAGGACGGTTTTTTAAAAACACGAAGGAGGAAACAGGCAAGGTATGGGTCTCGAGGTAGGGGTAATAAGTAACGGAAAGGTCACTTCAATAACAAAATACGGTGCATTTGTGGCGCTTGAGGGCGGCAACAGCGGAATGGTACATATTTCGGAAATTTCTCACACGTTTGTAAACGATATAAATGAGCATCTCAAAGTAGGTCAGGAAGTTAAGGTCAAGGTAATAGCGATAGACGAAAAGGGAAGACTCAGCCTCTCTATAAGAAAAGCTGAGCCTGCACCTTCGCGTCCGCAGCAGAGCTTCCAGAGACCTGCCGTATCATCACCGCAGAAGCCTACGGAGATGTCTTTTGAAGATAAGCTCAAGCAATTTATGCAGGATTCTGACAGCAAGATTTCCGGAATAAAGCAATACTCAGACCGCCGTGTGAACACACGCCGCGCCAAAAGATAAATAAACACTGTGAGCCATAGCAGGGATTTCCTGTTATGGCTCATTTTTTTGCCTTCCCGATAATATACTTTAGAAGGGGAGGTTTATTGCTTTTATGAAGAAGAAAAAAAGAGGACACGGAATGTTACCGATTGCGGCTTCCTTCTTGCTTTTTGCAGTGGTCATAAGGTTTTTTTCCGAGAGCGCAATGCAGGAGAAAGTTATGGAATATATGAACAGGCTTTCGGAAAATGAAGAACTCTTTCGTGTTGCAGTATCGGGAGAGACGCAGTATGTGAAGAAAAATGAGGACAAGGAAGGCCGTAAGCTTCTTGCAGCGGAATCAGCGATTTTTCAATCCGGGGAAAGAGAAGATGAGCGCACACATCCGCCGAAAAAAGAGAATCTTGTGGTATGGGAATACACGCCCGGGGGCGAGCGTCGCGCAAATACATATCCGATAGAAAACATAACCATAAGTCCAAGCTCGGAAAAAGGGTATGTTCGGTATGAAAATGTCTGGGTGAAGAACGACAGCACAAAGGGGATAGACTTAAAGTGGCTCCTTTCAGCGAAGCTTCCGTTCAGGCTAAATGGCGACGGTCCGCACGTCCTTATTGTGCATACGCACGGTAGCGAGTGTTATTTTCCGCAGGGCAGGGAGGATTATACGCTCACGGATGTAGAGAGGACGTCGGATAAACAATACAATATGATAAGGATTGGCGATGAGCTTGCGAAAGCGCTTAAGGAAAACGGGATATCCGTTATCCACGACAGAAATATATACGACAGTCCGTCATATAACGGCTCATATACGCGTACTCTCGATGCGATAGGTGCGGCACTCAAGAAAAACCCGTCGATAAAGGTTGTTATAGATGTTCACCGTGACGCGATGACGGCAAGCGACGGAACAAAGTACCGCACAGTGGCAAACGTTAACGGGAAACAGGTTGCCCAGATGATGCTCGTTATGTCAACGGGCGAGAGTGGGCTTCCGCATCCCGATTGGGCAGAGAATCTAAAGCTTGCGGTAAAGCTCCAGAATGCTATGCAGAGTAAATATAAAAACATTATGCGTCCGATGAATCTCCGAAAGGAGAGGTTCAATATGCACGCGACGAAGGGGTCAATGCTTATCGAAGTCGGAACGAGTGCAAATTCCGTCGGAGAGGCGATTGAATCAGTAAAGCTTCTTGCACCTGAACTCGCAAAAATACTAAAAACGGCAAAATAAAAGAAGCCCCATCGGGGCTTCTTTTATTCTTTATTCTTTTTCTTAAGCATTGACAGGTAGCCTATAACGACAACGAGCAGTGCGCCGACAGAGTCGATTATAATGTCCTTCATCGTGTCTAAAAGAGCCTCGCGACCGATAAGAAGAGTTCCTTCTGCCGTTCGGAACTTCTGCATATTGAGACCGAAGAGACTATCCCCCGTGAATTCATATATTTCCCACATCGCGCCGACTGCAACTGCAAAGCAGAAAGCAAAGAGGCATACAAAAAGCGGGCTTAGCGTAACCTTTACCTTGCTGGAATCGTTGAGTATTGAAACGAGAGTGAAGCCGAAGGCTCCGAGCATCGCGCCTGAGAAAGCATGGAGAATTGTATCCCAATGCGGAACAACATAATAGAAGTTTCTTACCTCGCCGAGATATATAGCGCAGTAAAGGAAGATAAAATACAGGATACACATATAGTTCGGAATCTCAAAAGACCACTTTTTTTCAAGCAGGGATGGTAGTCCGATAACGATGAGTCCGAGCAGACACTGAAGAAGCATAAGAACATAGTCGCTTCGAAGATGCTGTCCGTTACCGCCTGCAGCGACGGCAGGAGTGTTTACTATCCGTACTATTGCATACCCTATTGAAAAGAAAAGAGTGAGAAAGACAAATACGCCCGTAATCTTCTTGAAGTTTATTTTCTTTTTCATAAAAAACACCTCCGTAGTTTCTAAAATTATAAGATAAAAGTCGGTTTTTGTCAAAACATACTTGCAAGAGAGACTCATTCCATATATAATGTAAAAGGAAGTTTTTTAAGGATGGGTATAAGACGTGACGTATATCATATTGGACCTTGAATGGAACCAGGCGCGTTCTGCAAAGGATGTGGTTGCCGATGCAGAAGGCAACAAGCTTTACGGCGAGATAATCCAGATAGGTGCCGTTAAGCTCTCTGAAAAGTTCAAAACAGCAGACACCCTTAAAATAAATGTCAGACCGAAGTTTTACAGAATAATTCACCGAAAGGTTCGCCAGATAACGGGAATAAAGCAGGAGGAGCTCGCACACGGAGAGGAGTTTCTTTCCGCTATGGCAAAGCTTCGCGCGTGGTGCGGAGACGACTTCGTATTCCTCACCTGGGGGCCTGACGATGTCCGAGTGCTTCGTCGCAACATCGAGATGTACGGTGAAGACTCGTCGTGGATAAATAACTGGTATGACCTTCAGATGATTTATAACATACAAAGCGAATCGGGGGACAACCAGAAATCGCTTGCGACAGCCATGGAGCATTTCAACATAGTCTCATCCGAACCGATGCACGATGCGTTAAATGATGCATACTATACTGCACGTGTTGCAGAGCGGCTTGACATAATCAACGGAATAGCCGAGCTTATGCAGAGGGCACGCCGCCGTGCGATTATGAACGAGGATTCACCGCTTATGTTCGGCGTCCTCGGAAACTACAGAACTCGCCGCGATGCGTTTGCGGATAAAACCGTCTCTGATGTAAAATGTCCGTTCTGCGAAAATATATGTGCAGACAGGAGAAAATGGGTGAGCGAGGGTAACGATAAATACCTCACTCTTGCAAGCTGCCCTGAACACGGGAAGTATGTTGTCCGCCTGGGCTTTGAAAAGGAAGATGCGTCATACAGAGTTTCCAAAACAGTGTATGAAGCAGGCGACGGGGCAGATGCACATTATGAAAAAAGAGTGAAAAGAGAAACTTCAAGACGCGGCCGCCGCAAGAAAAGAAGAAAGAGCGCGGCACCGAGAAAGGTTCAGCAAAAGACAGAGGGGATATAAAAGGATAAAGGGGAAATGAAAAATGGCGGAGATCAAGAAAAGAAAACGACGTTTGGGCGACAGATATGACGGATTCCGCGTAAGGGCGATGGATCCTACGTTCTATCTCATTCCGCATATCATGAGAACAAGACTTGACAGTCAGATTTTTTTTGACGAGCAGGTCGATATTTCAGGACTGCGAAAGTTTATAGTGGAAAACCGCGAGAGCATTCCCGGGCTTTCAATGTATCACTTTTTCGTTGCGGCGATTGTGAGAACGCTTGTTGAGCGCCCGAGAATAAACCGCTTTGTCAGCGGAAGAAAGATTTTTGCAAGAAGCTATCTGCGTGTATCTCTCACGATAAAGAAAGCGATGGATGAGGATGGCGAGGAAGGCCAGCTCACACCTGAGTTTTCGCCGAACGATACTCTTCGTGAGGTTGTTGAGAAATTCAATGCGGCTCTTGCAGAGACAAAAGCCGAGGATGAAAAAAACAAAGGAAACGACACTGACATTGCAATCCGCATTCTCAGTGCGCTTCCGGGTTTTCTTATGAAGTTTGTGGTGTGGCTTATGCGTACGCTTGATTCAGTGGGCCTTATGCCGAAAATCATAAACAAGGTATCGCCGTTCCATTCGTCGGTATTCGTGACGAATGTCGGCTCGATAGGCTTAAGTCCTGTTTACCATCACCTCTACGAGTTCGGAACAACCTCTGCGTTTATGGCAATAGGCAAGAAGGAAGTTGTGAACGAGGTTGACCGAGAGGGCAACGTTAATTCAAAGCACGTAATAAATATGCGCTTCGTGCTTGACGAGCGTATATGCGACGGATATTATTTTGCGTCTGCAATAAAGTTATTCAAGTATTACGTCAAGCATCCTGAGATGCTTCTTTCTCCGCCGGAGGAGATAAGTGAAGATTATTAAGAACCTCTTTGAGCCCACTCGGGGTTAAGATGTTCGGAAGTATATTGCTCTGAGCGAATGATATATGGTCGTCCTGAGAGACGATTATATGGTCATCCAGGTGTACTCCTGCCGCGCTCAGGGCAATTGCTATTTTTGCGGTAGTCATGATATCGTCAAACGACGGCAGCGCATCGCCGTGCAGATGGTTGTGTCCTATTATGACGCGTGTCGCATCAAACGCGAGAGCGAACTGCATAATCTTTCTTATGCTTATGTCGATTGCGTTGATAGAACCCTCAAAAACAGGTCGGCACACGAGAAACTTGTTGTTTGAATCCATACACATAACGATGAGAACCTCGTGGTCATAGCCGACAAAATGTGATGCAAGAAATTCTGCTGCATCGTCAACGTGGGAGAAAATAATCGGTTTTTCCCATTTATCCATGCAGTATCTTCTGTAAAATGCAGGAATAAGCTTTATGTAAGATGCTGCGCCCTCTCCCATACCGGGGACCTTGCAAAGCTCTGAAACGGGAGCGTCGATAACCTGTGGAATACCGCCGAATTCGTGTATAAGCTGTCTTGCAAGCTCGCAGGTATCGCGACGGGAAATGATGCCCTGAAGCATGCGCTCAAGAACGATATAATCGGGAATTGTGTCGATGTTCTCTTCTTCAAAGCGACGGCGGAGCCTTTCGCGATGTCCCTCAGCCATATCTTAAGATCTCCTTTTTTTCGTTCTGATTATATTATATCATATTTACAGAATAAGACAATGAGTTTCTGCCCAAAATAATAAAGAAACATTACGGAGGGCAGAATATGTCAGATAGAAGCGATGAAAAGAAGGAAATACGCGAGGAGATAGTTGAAACAGGCTCTGTCGTAACCCACGGCAAAAAAGGAAATATCCATTGCATAACAATTATAGGTCAGATAGAGGGGCATACCGTGCTCGGAAGCGACACGAAAACAACGAAGTATGAGCATATATGCCCGGCACTTGCGGCTGTAGAAGAGGATGAGAATATTGACGGTCTTCTCATTATGCTCAATACCGTCGGGGGTGATATTGAGGCAGGGCTTGCGATAGCAGAGTTGATTGCAGGAATGACAAAGCCTACAGCGTCGCTGATTCTTGGAGGCGGCCACTCAATAGGTGTGCCGCTCGCAGTAGCCGCAGACCGCTCTATAATTGCTGAAAGTGCTGCCATAACAATCCATCCCGTCCGCATGAGCGGAGTCGTCGTCGGTGCTCCGCAGACATTTAACTACTTCGAGCGTGTTCAGGAACGCATAACGAGCTTTGTCGAGCGGCACTCAAATATGACGGCAGATGCGTTCCGCGAGTATATGCTTACTGTCGGCGAGCTTGCGACGGACGTCGGAACGGTGATTTACGGAAAAGAAGCTGTTGATATCGGGCTCATTGACGAGGTGGGCGGACTTTCCGATGCGCTCTCATTTCTCCATAGTGCCTCGGCGAAAAATAAAAAAGGAAAATCTACTTGAAAAAAAGATATATCGGTTATATAATATAGATATCAAAGCGAAAGGAGAGCATTTGATATGGCTCAGATTACAAGAGAAACCATCATTGGTGATATTCTTGATATGGATGTTACGACAGCTCCGTATTTCTTCGAGATTGGTATGCATTGCCTCGGTTGCCCTGCTTCCCGTGGGGAAACACTTGAGCAGGCATGTGCAGTTCACGGCGTTGATGTTGACGCACTTCTCGAGAAGCTCAATAATCACCTCGAGGGCAAGTAATAATTAAAAGAATTGCGTGTCTTTCGGAAGACACGCAATTTTCATTTAGGAGAGAAGACTGTGAACAGAGAATTGGGACCGCGCCTTCTTGCTGTTGCGTCTGCTGTTCCGTCGTGCGAAAGTATGGTGGACTGCGGATGTGACCATGCTTACGTTTCGATACATATCGCAGAGAGCGGACGTGTCGGAAAAATTACGGCGAGCGACATAAATGAAGGACCGCTGAAAAATGCAGAGAGTGAAATTGCCTCTGCAGGGTTTGAGAAAGTTATAAAAACCCGTCTTACCGACGGCCTCTGCGGAATAGATGCGCATGAGTGTGTAGTAATTGCAGGTATGGGCGGTGAGACTATCGCCGAGATAATAGAAAAAACAGACTGGACGAAAGAGTGCAAGGCGCTCGTTCTCCAGCCGATGACGAAGGTTGAAATCCTGCGAGAGTTTCTCTACCGTGAAGGCTTTGAGATATACAGGGAAGATATAGTCACGGAGAGTAAGCATATCTACAATATCATATCTGCAAGATATGTCGGAACTGTACCGTATGTTCCGTATGAAAAATACATAAGCCGTGCGGCATTATCTGAAAAGCTCGCCGCAGAATATACAGATGCAATTATAGAAAGGCTTTCTCGCGAGCTCCGCAGCCGAGTTGCGGCATCGGCACTTTCAGATGAAGAGAGAGAACGCCGCGAGAATGATTTGAACTCACTTAAGGAAATGAGGGAGAAGTTATGATAACGGTAAATGATGTTTTAAAAACGCTTTTTGACTTTGCGCCCAAGAGCCTCGCGCTTTCCTACGACAACCCCGGTTTTCTTGTAGGCCACGGAGAACGCGAGGTTAAAAAGGTCCTCGTCGCACTTGACATCACAAGCGCTGTAATCCGCGAGGCCAAAGCGACGGGCGCAGAGCTTATAGTTGCGCACCATCCCGTAATTTTCAACGCGGAAAAGAGTATAACAGATGAAACCGTGACGGGAAACCTCGTCCTCTCTATGGCAGAGGGGGGCATCGCCGCAATTTGTATGCACACAAACCTCGACTCTGCTCGCGGCGGCGTCAACGACATACTTGCTGATATTTTTGAGATAGAAGATGCAAAGCCGATAGACCCCGTGGAGGACGGCTCCGTCGGGCTTGGTCGATATGGCGAAATGAAGAATGAGATGGAGCTTTCGGAGTTTGTAGAGCTTATTTGCGAAAAACTCCGGTGTGAGGGCGTGCGTTTTCACAATGCAGGAAGAAAAGTGAAAAAGCTCGCAGTCGGCGGCGGCTCGTGCGGAGAGTATATCACGGTCGCAAAGAGCCTCGGTTGCGATACCATCGTTACTGCCGACATAAAGCATAACCAGTTTTTAGACGCGCGTGAGCTTTCGATAAATGCGATTGATGCAGGCCACTTCGCAACGGAGAATATCGTCTGCGAAAAGCTTTGTGAGATAATACGTAAAAGCTTCCCGACACTTTCTGTATCAGTTGCGGAAAGCAATACTGATGCGACAAACTATTTTAAAATATCCGAAAGGAAAAACTAAGAGTTATGGCACTTGATGCAAGCTATATAGGCGCGCTTTCACGTGAGCTTTGCTCGCTTCTTTCCGGTGCTCGTGTTGATAAAATTCACCAACCGATGCGCGATGATATCGTTATTGCTCTCAGAGGTCCTGAGGTAAAGGGAAAACGTCTTCTGATTTCGGCGAATGCGTCTTTTCCGAGAGTGTATCTGACAGAGCGCACGAGAGAAAACCCGGCTGTTGCGCCAATGTTCTGTATGCTTCTCAGAAAGCATCTGACGAACGGAAGGATTGTATCTGTAACCTCGCCCGATATGGAGAGAATTATTGATATATGCTTTGAGGTAACGGACGAAATGGGTGTTCTGTCAAAGCGTACACTTACCTGCGAGATTATGGCGCGACATTCAAATTTAATTTTACGTGATGCGGAGGACAGGATAATTGACTGTTTAAAGCGTGTTGACTTTGAGCAGAGCTCAAGAGAGGTTCTGCCGGGGCTTTTTTACAGGCTTCCACCGCGCCAGGAGAAGATATCGGCAAAGGACTATCAAAGAGCCGAGCTCTTTGATATAATTTCAAATGAAAAAGGGGAAATCCTTTGCGAAAAGTGGCTTCTTTCAACGTTTCTCGGACTTTCGCCGCTTGTTTGCCGCGAACTTGCGTACAGAGCGTGCGGAGACGTTAGTGGGTATATGTCGTCGTTTACCCCCGAGACGTGTGAAAAGCTCGCGTCTGCGATATTTGATATGGCAAACGGAGAGCCGAGACCGTGTATAGTGTATGACGGCAAGGAGCCGTTTGAGTTTTCGTTTTTCCCGATAACGCAGTATGGAGAAAAAATGCGATGCGAAGAGAAAACCTCGCTTTCGGATACATTGTCCGAGTTTTACGAAAAACGGGAAATAAACGATAGCCTGCGCTCAAAAACCTACGGCATCATGCAGGTTGTAAAAACGGCGATTTCGAGAACTGAGAGAAAGCTTGCCATCCAGCGCAAAGAACTGCAGGAGGCAGCTGATCGTGAGGGACTTCGTGAGAGGGCAGAGCTCATTGCTGCAAATATCTACAGACTTGAAAAGGGTATGACTTCGTTTGCGACGAGCAACTATTTCTCCGAGGGCGAGGAAATCACGATTCGGCTCGATTCGCGTCTTACTCCGCAGGAGAATTCCGAAAAGCTCTTCAAGGAATACAGACGAATGAAAAATGCCGAGCGTTATCTTACAGAGCAGATAGAATGCGGCGAGGAGGAGCTTATCTATCTTGAAAGCGTCCTTGAGAGTATAGAAAAGGCGGATTCAGAGGCGACTGTTGCGGAAATCCGTGAAGAGCTTTCCGAAACGGGTTATGTAGATCGCGGCAAGACTTTGCACAAGAAAAAGACACGTGCGCTTTCTCCATACCGCTTCGTTTCGAGCGACGGTTTTGTGATATACGCAGGAAAGAACAACAAGCAGAACGATGCGCTTACCTTGAAGAGCGCGCTCAAAGGGGATCTCTGGCTTCATACGAAGAATATCCCCGGCTCGCACGTAATAGTTGAGTGCTCGGGTGCAGAGCTTCCTGACCGAACGATAACCGAGGCGGCAATAATTGCGGCGACGTATTCGAAGGCAAAGAATTCCGTGAATGTGCCTGTTGACTACACGCGCGTTAAATTCGTGAAAAAACCGCAAGGCGCAGCTCCGGGCAGAGTTATATATACCAATTACTATACGGCATACGCAACTCCGGATGAAGAGCTCTGCAGGAAGCTTATGACAGAGGCTTAAAAGAATATTTCGTCAAATATATCCGAAACTTCATTCCAAACAAGAAAAGCATGGCTTGCGCCATGCTTTTTTGCAAGGCGAAGCTTGTGGGAAATGGTCTCTGCGTCGTCAAAGAGAACAAGATTCACTTTCCCTTGTGAGTCCTCGTAGATAAAATACTTGCGATAAAGCTCGGGAGAGAAGAAGACGTCCGGCGAATAACGGGAGATAAGCCTTCGCAGATCGGAGAAGGAGAGTGTGGAGCCGAAGGCGTTTTCTGCAGGAAGGGAAAATTCCTGTGCGGTTCGCCTTATGGATACGGCAAATTGCGAGGGAGCATTTCCGATATGTTCGGTGAGACTTCCTCCTGTGAGAGCTGTTTCGATGACGGGGGTTATCCGGTTTGACAGACCGTTTTTGCTCGGGGCAAAGACTGCGAGAGTGCCAAAAGCCTCACGAGGAAAGTGAGAAAAGGTATCGAGGAAAACTCCGTGAGCATTGCGGCTTTTCGCTTCGTTATATATCGCGTGTGCAACTGCCGGGGATATGTCGTCTGCCGATATTGCGAGAATATCCGCGGTTTCAAACGGCAGTTTTTTGGCAGTATAGAGAGAATCCCCCCGTACGACATACGAAAGAAGTCCGCAAAGAAAACCTCGTTTTTTTGTTGCAGGGACGTCTCTTCCGGAGTAAAGCAAGCATATCTTCATAAGAAACCTCCGTATTATTGAAAAACTGCATTTTGTGTGGTATAATGGATTAAATTTACAAATAACAGTGGGTGGTAAACATGAAAAAGGGAAATGCATGGGCGCTCTTGCCAATCGGAGTCTTTTTGGTATTGTACCTCGGGCTCGGAATAGTTTTTGAGTATGTGCTCAAAATTCAAATGGGATTTTATAAAATTCCGATAGTTGTAATTTTCCTCATAGCACTTCTTGTCGCGTGCTTCCAGAACAGGAAACTCAAGTTTGAAGACAAGCTTTCCATAATGGGAAAAGGCATAGGTGACGTAAACATCGTAACGATGATTCTCATTTTCCTCGAAGCGGGAATTTTCGTCGGAGTTGTCGGACGCGGCAGCGCAGAGAGCGTTGCTTACTTTATGCTTTCTCATATTCCTGCTCAGTTTGCAGTTGCGGTTCTCTTCGTTGTTGCGTGCCTCGTGTCGCTTTCTATGGGAACGAGTGTCGGAACGATTACGCTCATCACGCCTATCGCTGTTGCGGTTTCGAGGGCATCGGGCTTTGATATGGCACTTTGCGTTGCGTCCGTTATGGGTGGCGCAATGTTCGGAGACAACCTCTCCTTTATTTCTGATACGACAATCGCCGCATGCAACGGTCAGGGCTGTAAGATGAAGGATAAATTCCGCGCAAATTTCTTTATCGCGCTTCCTGCGGCGGTAGTATCGCTTGTTCTTCTTCTTGCTCTGTCGCTCGGTACTGAGATTAGCGGAACGGTAGAGAATACATACAACCTCGTTCAGATTATTCCGTATATCCTCGTTCTTGTGGGCGGAATTATCGGAATAAACGTATTTATAGTTCTTCTTATCGG
>JAFXJK010000004.1 GCA_017532355.1 Oscillospiraceae bacterium
AGGTTGATGTCCTGCATGGGAACTACCTGAGAGTAGCCGCCGCCTGCCGCACCGCCTTTAACGCCGAATACGGGACCGAGAGATGGCTCACGGAGCGCGATCGCGGCATTGACGCCAAGTCTGTGGAAAGCCTGACCGAGACCAACTGTTGTTGTCGTTTTACCTTCACCTGCAGGCGTGGGGTTTATGGCTGTAACGAGGACAAGCTTACCGTTTTTGTTTACTTTGCCGTAAGCGCTGTCGTCAATTTTAGCCTTGTATTTTCCGTAAAATACAAGCTCGTCTTCGGAAAAGCCTGCATTTTCCGCAATTTCTTTAATGGGAACCATTTTCGCCTGCTTTGCTATATCTATATCTGAAAGCATTAGTCTTTCTCCTTTTTTAGTTTATTGTTTTGAGAAATTCTTCAAAAGATCCTGCTGCAAGAAGGACTGCGTCTTCGCAGCGTTTTTCTGCTGTTTTATATTTTGCTGCAATGGGTGTGCAGTCGATTGAATCTACCTTGAGGTCTTCATTGAATTTTGCAGTAAACTTTGCGCAGATGTCTCTGATGTCAGGGCGTTTTCCGTAAAGTACACCTAAAACAGAGATGCAAGCAGCCAATGAACCGCAAAGTTTACCGCAGCCGAGGCCGCCGCCGAAGCCCATTACCAATTTTGCGCAGTCTTCGTTAAGTCCGAGATCATAAATATCATTTGATGCGAGAATTATAGCTTCCGCACAATTCATATTTTTTTCGGTATAATAGTATTTTGTTTTTTCTAATAGTGTCATTTGTTATCCCTTATCTTACGATATCCACAGATTTTCCTGTTCTTGCGGATTCGTAAATAGCGTCAAGGATTCTCATGAGTTCTACGCCGTCATCTGCGTTTGCGAGAAGTGTAGCTTTACCTTCGATCGCATCAATGAAGTTTTTGCCTTCTCTGCCGAAGTCTCTTTCAAAATGGAAGTTGTTTTCGCCCCTGATTTTAATATCGGCAAGTTGATTATTCATAACCGTGTACAGTTCGCTGTTGTTGAGGTTATAACCTGCTTTGTCGCCGTAGAGAGAAACATCTCCGAGATTGTCTTTGAGGTTAAGGTTGAAACTTGCTTCTACCTGGAGAACAGCACCGTTATCGAAACGTATCATAGCTGTTGCAAGGTCTTCAACTGTAAAGATTGGTTTTTCATCTTCTGTCATGGATCTCCATGCGTCAGCACCGAGGAGAACTTCGCTTCTTGCACCGATCTTATTGAATGTTGCGCCGAAAACAGTAACTGGTTTGGGGTTGCCCATCATGTATCTTGTAAGGTCGATTACATGAACGCCGAGGTCGATGAGGGGACCGCCGCCTGAACGGGATTTATCGCCGAACCAACCGCCGGGGAATCCGCAACGACGGAGATATGTAGCCTTTGCGTAGTAAACCTCACCGAGTTCACCGTCTTCAATGAGTTGTCTTGCCATTTTCGCATCGCTTCCGTGACGGCGAACGAATCCGATCATAAGGAGTTTGCCGTTCTTTTCGGCAGCTTCTTTCATTGCGAGAGCTTCTTCTGTATTCATAGCCATCGGCTTTTCACAGAAAACATGGCATCCTGCGTTGAGAGCTGCGATTGAACATTCAGCGTGAGCGCTGTTCCATGTGCAAACGGAAACTGCATCGAGTTCGTTTTCTTTGAGCATTGTGTAGCAGTCTGTATAATATTTTTTGCAACCGAATCTTTCTGCGTAATTTTTTGCTTTTTCTTCTACGAGGTCGCAGCAAGCAACAAATTCAACTCTGTCTCCGAGTTTCTGATAAGCTGCAGCATGAGCGTGAGCGATACCGCCGCAACCGATAACGCCAAGTCTGATAG
>JAFXJK010000053.1 GCA_017532355.1 Oscillospiraceae bacterium
CTCGTATTCGAAGAGAAGATTGTCGGCGGCGCAGTTCCGAAGAACTTCTTCCCGGCTGTTGAAAAGGGTCTCCGCGATTCTATCAAGAAGGGCGTTCTCGCAGGCTTCCCGGTAGTTTATCTGAAGGCAACTCTCGTTGACGGTTCT
The DNA here is from genome assembly GCA_017532355.1 of Oscillospiraceae bacterium. The sequence continues at coordinate 148 of JAFXJK010000053.1, forward strand.
TACCACGACGTTGACTCTTCAGAAATGGCATTTAAGGTTGCTGCAAACCTCGCTTATAAGGCAGGTCTTCCGCAGGCAGACCCGGTTCTCCTCGAGCCGGTCGGAAGCCTTAAGGTTTATGTTCCGGATGATTACATGGGCGATGTTATCGGTGACCTCAACAAGCGCCGCGGCAGAATCCTCGGTATGAATCCGCAGGGCGACGGTCAGTCAATCGTTGAGGCAGAAGTCCCGATGGCTGAGATGAACACATACACAATCGACCTTCGTTCGATGACACAGGGCAGAGGTTCATTTGAGTTTGCATTCGAGAGATACGAAGACGCTCCGATGAATGTTCAGCAGAAGATTATCGAAGAAAGAAAGGCATACCTCGAAGAGGAAGAATAAGATTTATAAAGCTCCCGCTGCTTTTGCAACGGGAGCTTTTTTCGTATTGATATTTCTGTTTGCTTTTGGTAAAATGGGGGAAGTAAGGGAGATGTAAATATGAAAGATAAGCTTACACGAGAATATATCAACGCCGTAAAAATTATAGATTGTAAGAATTGCGATAACCCTGAAATCCTTCTTGAAAACAAATACAACCAGGCTGTTATTTCGAAAATTCCCGGTTGTGTCGTCAGAAAAGGCGGATATATTCTCGTGGACTTCGGTCGAGAGCTTCACGGCGGTATAAATCTTACCGTTCACCATACAACGAATGAGGAGAACGGACGTGTGCGCGTTGTGTTCGGCGAGAGTATCTCCGAAGCTTTAAGTACGCTTGGTGAGAAGAACGCAACAAATAACCACTCTCTCCGCGATATAACTGTCGAAGTGCCGTTTCTTTCAAGTAGCGACATCGGAAAAACAGGCTTTCGCTTTGTAAAGATTGAAGTTCTCTCGGATGAGATTGAGGTCAAAAGCATTACGGCAATTTCTATATATAAGGATATTGAGTACAAGGGCGCGTTTGAATGTGATAACGAACTTCTTAACAGAGTCTGGAAGACGGGTGCATATACCGTTCATCTCAATATGCAGGATTATCTTTGGGACGGCATAAAGCGTGACCGCCTTGTTTGGATTGGCGATATGCACCCTGAAACTTCTATTATCTCTGCTGTATTCGGGGAAGACGATTGTGTTATGAGAAGCCTTGACCTTACTCGTGACGAAACGCCCGTTTCAGAGTGGATGTGCGGGATGCCGACATATTCAATCTGGTGGATGAAGATTCATAGGGATTGGTACTATCAGAACGGAGATTTTGAGTATCTGAAAGAACAGAAGGAATATATCTTCGCGCTTCTCAAAAAGCTCTTTGAGCTTATAAACGATGATGGAACAAACAACATAGAGAACAAGTTCGTCGATTGGTCGAGCTGTGACACTCCTGCTGCAGAAAGCGGAGTGCACGCAATGCTCCATATCGCCATGACGACAGGTAGCGAGCTTTGCGAGATTTTAGGAAATGAAGAGCTTTCAAAAGAGTGTATTCGAAACCTTGAAACGCTTAAAAACTACCACCCCGATTACGCAGGCAATAAGCAGATGGCAGGACTTCTTGCGTATTCGGGCGCGGAAGATATAAATAAAATAATGGCATTTCTTAAGAAAGAGCCGCTTTCGGGTCTTTCGACTTTCCTTGGATTTTATGTGCTCAATACCTATGCAATGGCAGGGGAGATTGACGGCGCACTCAATATAATTGAAAACTACTGGGGAAGAATGTTTGACTTCGGTGCGACAAGCTTCTGGGAGGACTTTGACCTTGAGTGGACGAAAAATGCTTATGGCATAGATGAAATTCCAAAGGACGGCAAGAGCGATATCCACGGCGACAACGGAAAGTTCTGCTATCATGGCTTCCGCCACAGCCTTTGTCACGGCTGGTCAGGCGGTCCTACGGCGTTTCTTTCAAGATACGTCCTCGGTGTTGAAGTGCTCGCTCCGGGATGCAGAAAGGTAAGAATCTCTCCGATGCTCGGCAGTCTCAATTGGGTACGCGGCAAATATCCTACACCATACGGTGAGATTGAAATAGAGCACAAGCGCGACGGTGGCGAGATTGTAACTACCGTAAAAGCACCGAAGGAAGTAGAAATTGTAAAATAGAAAAACGTGAGGGATTGGCCACAGCCACACAAGGAAGTATTGGTTTTGAATGGCTCTTTTCCGCTTGTAATGCATAAAAAATTCCGGAAATACGGCAGTATTCCCGGAATTTTTATATTTCTACA
>JAFXJK010000054.1 GCA_017532355.1 Oscillospiraceae bacterium
GATGGATCCTGCTGAGATGTACGCAAAGCTCAGAAAGCTTTACGATGGCAGCATGAAGGGCAAGACAATGTATGTCCTCCCGTTCTCCATGGGTGTTGTAGGTTCTCCGTTTGCGAAGCCGGGTATCGAAATCACGGATTCCATCTACGTTGTTCTTAATATGGCTATCATGACACGCATCGGCAAGGCTGTTCTTGACAACCTTGGCGACAGTGCTGATTTCGTTCACGGTCTTCACAGCCGTGCAAACATGGATCCTGAAGAGAGATACATTGTTCAGTTCCCGCAGGATAACACAATCTGGTCTATCAACTCCGGTTACGGCGGCAACGTTCTTCTCGGTAAGAAGTGCTTTGCTCTTCGTATTGCTTCCTATCAGGGCAAGAACGAAGGCTGGATGGCAGAGCATATGCTCATCCTCGGCGTTAAGGCTCCGAACGGTACTAAGAAGTACATCGCAGCAGCATTCCCGTCTGCTTGCGGTAAGACAAACCTCGCTATGCTCATTCCGCCGAAGGCTTATAAGGAAAAGGGCTATGAGGTTGAGTGCGTAGGTGACGATATCGCATGGCTCCGCGTCGGCGATGATGGTCGTCTCTGGGCAATCAACCCCGAAGCAGGCTTCTTCGGTGTTGCACCGGGAACAAACAAGAAGTCAAACCCCAATGCTCTTGCAACCTGCCAGCAGGGCACAATCTTCACAAACGTTGTTCATAACACAGAAGACAACACTGTTTGGTGGGAAGGCCTTGACAAGAATCCTCCGAAGAACGCTATCAACTGGAAGGGCGAGAAGTGGGATTGCGAAGCAGGCGAGAAGGGTGCTCACCCGAACAGCCGCTTCACAGCACCGGCTTGCAAGTGCCCGTGCATCTCTCCGGAATTTGAGAGCCCGAAGGGTGTTCCGATTTCAGCTATCGTATTCGGTGGCCGTCGTGCAAAGACAGCTCCGCTCGTATATCAGTCATTCGACTGGAACCACGGTGTATTCGTAGGTTCTGCTATGGCTTCTGAAACTACTGCAGCTGCTGCAGGTGCAGTTGGTGTTGTTCGTCGTGACCCGATGGCAATGCTTCCGTTCTGCGGATACAACATGGGCGACTACTTCGCACATTGGCTTGAAATGGGCGAGAAGATCACAAAGAAGCCGAAGATTTTCAACACAAACTGGTTCAGAACAAGTGATGACGGCAAGTTCCTCTGGCCGGGATTCGGCGACAACCTCCGCGTTCTTGAGTGGATTCTCAAGCGCTGCGACGATGAAGTTGGTGCAGTTGAAACTCCGATCGGTTATGTTCCGAATCCTGAGGACATCAACCGCGAGGGCATTGAGGACGAGGTAACTCTCGATATCCTCAAGGACATCCTCTCTGTTGACAAGGACCTCTGGATGGAAGACGCTGCAAACCTCGAAGAATTCTATGCAAAGATTCAGAGCGTTGGCAACCGTATGCCGAAGGAAATGTATGCTCAGCTCGAAGGCCTCAAGGCTCGTCTCGGCTAATTGAAAAACAAAACTCCTGTGAACGAAAGTTCACAGGAGTTTTTGCGTAGAAAAGAACACCACCCCGGGTGGTGTTCTTTTGTGTGTTATTAAACTTTTGTCTTGACCTTGCTTGCTGCTTTTGCAGAGTACTTCTTGACGTCAAGGAATGTTTCTCCGTCAACCTGAAGTGCGCACGGGGTGTCAAATTCAACCGTAATCTCGCGTCCCGTATAAGTCTTTACATATTTTTCGTACTTGATATGCTCACCTTTGAAGATGGTCGGGAAAATCGTAAGCAGGCGGAGCTTGCTGCAACCGTGAGCAACCACAACTGAAAGCGTGTCGCTGCCACGCTTCTGCTTTGGAGCAATCTTCATACCGCCACCAAAGAAGCGTCCGAACATTGCCGGAGCAAGATATACTTTTTTGTGCTCATACGTTACACCGTCAACCGTGACGCGTGCATTTCTCGGACGGAAAGAGAAGAGAATAAGCTTTATGGCGATCGCGGTATAGTCAATCTTTTTGCCGAGCTTGCGGAGCTTTTCGCCCTCTGCGCAGCATTCGCCGTCGATGCCGTATCCTATGCCATTGAAGAAGTGGAGGTGCGTACCGTCGACTTCAACTGTCGGGAGGGTTTTGATGTAGTTGTCAATAAGAAACGGCTCTGCACCGCGAGGCTTGTCAAGGTCGTTAAGGAAGTCGTTTCCTGAACCTGTAGCGTAGAAGAAAACTTTATTCTTAAGCTCCATACCGTAAACTGCGTTAACGAATTTGTTGAGGGTTCCGTCACCACCGCAGATGATGATTTCGTCATCGGGGGAAAGAGCGGAGAAAAAGTCCTCGTAGCTTGCTATTTCGAGAATATTGAGGTATATGGTCTCGTGGCCGATGTAGAGAGTGTCGAGCTTCATAGCCACCTGCTCAATCTGCTCGTGACCTGCGAGAGGATTATACAATATATATTTTTTCATATCTTGACCACCCGTTAAATTCCGATTTTAATACCTTTTTATTCTATCATATTTCGGCAAAATAGTAAAGTTTTTTTCAAGTGTCGCAATTGACAACGGGAGATGCCAAGAGTATAATTAATATGAATATTTCCAGTAAAAGGAGAAATTGAAATGTCAACATTAAAAGCAGGTTTTGGAAGAAGACTTATTACACCACCGCTTGGAACGCCGATATCAGGCTATTATGAAAAGCGATTTGCTAAAGGCGTCCTTGATGAGCTTTATGCAAGCGCAATCGCTCTTTCTGACGGCGAGAAGAAAGTTGTTATGATAGGTGCCGACATAATATATCTTACTATTGACCAGGCGGCTGAATACAGAAATCTCATTTCTGAATTTTGCAATATCCCGGTTGAGGCTATTCACATAAACGCGTCACATACTCATACAGGTCCTAAAATAGTTGAGGATGAAAAGTACAGAGCTTTCCTTGGTATTCAGCTTCGTGATGCTGCGGCAATGGCACTTGATGATCTCAAGCCTGCAAAGCTCGCAGTAGCAGAAGGAGAAGCGAAAGGTATCTCATTTGTTCGCCGATACAGAATGAAGAACGGCAATGTACAGACAAACCCCGGCGTTGATAATCCCGAGGTTGATCACGCTCTTGCGACTCCGAATGAAACTGTAAAGCTTGTTGAGGTAATTCGAGAGGGTGGAGATGATATTTATCTTGTAAGCTTCGGTACACATGCTGATACAATTGGCGGCGAGCTTATAAGTGGTGACTGGCCCGGCTTCGTAGTGAGAACCGTTGAGAAGTCGCTTGATGATGTTAAGTGCATCTTTCTCTCAGCACCGCAGGGCGATGTAAACCACATCAATCCGTTCCCGACGGCAGGGGATAGGAACGGTCTTGAGTATGACACCTTTGACGGTGTTCCGCGCGGCTATGAGCACGCTCGTCACATGGGGAATGTTGTCGCAGGTGCTGTTCTTCAGATATGCGGCAAGGCGGAAATCCTCCCCGATGCGAAGATTTCCTATGCCGAGAAGGTAACAAAGCTCCCGACATTCAGAGAAAACGACAAGCTTGAAGAGGCTCGCAGGATTTATGAGCTTCATCAGGCAGGGCGTGACGATGAGATTCCGTTTGAGAAGATGGAGCTTACGACAGTCGTCGCGGAGGCAACCCGCAGAGTTGCGCTCGAAAACGGCCCCGATTTCTTTGAATATACTCTTGGTGCAGTTTCGATAGGCGATATCGTTTTCTGCGCAGTTCCGGGTGAGATGTTCACGGAGCTCGGAAACCGTGTATGCGAAGAATCTCCGTATAAAACAACGCTAGTATGCTGCCTCACAAATGCTTCGGGTACATACTTCCCGACGAGAAAGGCATACGATGAGGGCGGATATGAGGCCCGTTCATCAAAGCTTGCTCCGGGATATGACGATATAATGGTAAAGGATATTATCGAGCTCTTTGAAAGCGTAAAGTAAAAGAATAAAAAAGTGACCGAGGTATTTTGACCTCGGTTACTTTTTTTACAAAGAAAAAACAGCCGAAAAATTCGGCTGTTTTCTTATAAGGTAAGTTTAACTTACTTTGTTCTTGCGTATGCTGCCTCGTAGAGGTCGAGAACTTCCTGGAGACCGTACTCATAGCACTTAGCTTCCATTTCGTCATAAGCTGAAAGCGGGAGCTGCTTGAGAAGAATCTTTGTGATTGTCTCGTTTGCGTATGTTGTGATAACAGTTCTCTTGTCTGTGAGGATATCCTGCTCTTCCTTATTGAATGCGATGAAGGAAGCAGCGTTGTTCTTTGCAACTCTGTGCTCAAGAACCATAGCGCGGTTCTTTGCGATGTCTTCAGACTCGGAGACTTCGATAGCTTCTTTGTCGATGCGGTAGAAAGTCTGCGGAACGCCGAAGCCGTAGAGAGTCTTAACCGGCTCGTTGGAACCGTTTGTGATGTACTGCTTCTTACCGTCAACAACTTCGAATGTCTCGCCTTCCTTACCCCAGGAAACAAGCTCAACGTTCTCATCTGCATAGAACCAGTCGAGGTACTTTGCAGCGTTAGCGATGCGGTCGTGGTCGCGTGTGTTTGCGATGATGTTGCCGTACGGATCAAGGCTGTTTCTTATAACAAGGTTTGCACCCTTTTCTGCGTTTGCAACCGGCGGAACCATAGCTGCGAAGCGGCCTTCTTCACCGTTGTCTTTAAAGATGGAGTTGAAGAAGTCGATACGTGTCTGATATTCCGGAGTGATGAAACCGCGGTCTGTGGTGATGAGCTGCTGCCACTCTGTTGCCTTGATTGTAGCAAAGTCCGGATTGAGGAGACCTTCGTCAATCATCTTGAGGCAGAATTCGAGGTATTCCTTCATAGCCGGGTCGAGAAGGCCGTACTTCCACTTGCCGTCTCTTTCACTGTAGTAGAAGCCAAGACCATACCAGTCAGCATCCCAGCTCGGAGCCTGAACTGTGAGGTTCATGCCGATACCGCTTCTCATGCAGAGCGGGTAGGAGTCGGGGTAGAGCTTCTTGAGTTCCTTACATACTTCGTAGAGCTCGTCGAAAGTTGTCGGAGCCTTGAGGTTGTGCTTTGCGAAGATGTCTTCACGGTAGATCCAAGCCATAACGCCTTCTGTTGTGTCACGGCCCATAACCGGAGAGTAGTAGATCTTGCCGTCAGCAGACTTACGCGGCTGAACGAAGTTAGCGTAGTCTTCTTCTGAGAGGGAGTCTACCCACTTTGTGTAGTTCGGCATGTAGTCAGCTACAGCTTCGAAAGAAACAGCTGAGCCGTCAGCGCCGTGGTCGTCGCCGCCTGTCTTGCCGTCAAACGGGAGTGTGTCCGGAAGAGTTTCCGGGTCTGCGAACATAACTGAATACTTGGTGTAGATTTCAGAGTTCGGGATAGCGTTGATTTCAAGTGTAGCGCCAACGCCTTCTCTGATGTAATCCATAACCTTCCAAGAGTCCTGATACGGCCAGCTCGGATGAGAATAGATTACGACCTTGACTACGTCGTCCTTTGTGAGCGGATCGGTATCGGATTCAATCTTTTCGATGCCGCCACGGTCTCTGCCGCCGCCCATACATGCAACAAGTGAAAGAAGCATGAGTGTAGCGAGAAGCAATGCGAGAATCTTTTTCTTCATTTTTGAATTCCTCCTAAAGAATTTTTGCGAGGTGAAAAAAGCGTTTTTGCCGTAAATCACCACGCTGTTCAGTTAATATAATGTTAACACAATTGAAATGAAAAGTCAATGTTGGAGAGAAAATATTTGCAAGGTATTTTGCGAAAAAAAGCCCTGTCGGGAAACTTTCCCGACAGGGCATCAGATCGCTTTGTATAATACTGTTATTTTACTCTTGCGTATGCTGCTTCGTAGGTATCGAGGACTTCCTGGAGACCGTACTCGTAGCATGTAGCTTCGATTTCGTCATAAGCTGAGAGCGGAAGCTGACCAAGGAGAATCTTTGTGATTGTCTCGTTTGTATAAGAAATGATAGTGTCTCTCTTGTCAGTCATGAGCTCCTGCTCTTCGTTATCAAATGCGATGAAGTTTGCAGGATTGTCCTTTGCGACTCTATGCTCAAGAACCATCGCACGGTTCTTTGCAATATCCTCAGACTCTGCGGATTCGATAGCTTCGCGCTCGATGCGGTAGAAGGTCTGCGGAACACCGAAACCGTAAAGGGTCTTGACCGGCTCGTTGGAACCGTTTGTGATGTACTGCTTCTTGCCGTCTACAATTTCGAAGGTCTCGCCTTCCTTACCCCAGGAAACAAGCTCAACGTTCTCATCTGCATAGAACCAGTCGAGGTACTTGGCAGCATTAGCGATGCGGTCGTGGTCGCGTGTGTTACAGAGAATGTTGCCGTACGGGTCAATACGGTTACTCATAACAAGGTTTCCGCCCTTCTCTGTGTTTGCAACCGGCGGAAGCATAGCTGCAAAGCGGCCGGGCTCGCCATTGTCCCTGAAGATGGAGTTGAAGAAGTCAACACGTGTCTGATATTCCGGAGTGATGAAACCGCGGTTTGTTGTGATGAGCTGCTGCCACTCGTTTGTAGCGATAGTGGCAAAGTCGGGGTTGAGGAGACCCTCGTCAACCATCTTGAGGCAGAACTCGAGGTATTCCTTCATAGCCGGGTCAAGAACGCCGTACTTCCACTTACCGTCTTTTTCGCTGTAGTAGAAGCCCATACCTGCCCAGTCCGTATCATAGGAAGGAGCAAGGACGTTGAGGTTCATGCCGATACCGCTTCTCATGCAGAGGGGGTAAGAATTCGGGTAAAGTGCTTTAAGCTCTTTACATACCTCGTAGAGCTCGTCGAAGTTTGTCGGGGTCTTGAGGTTGTGCTTTGTGAAGATGTCTTCACGGTAAATCCAAGCCATAACGCTTCCTGCTGTATCAGTGCCGTATGTCGGTGAGTAGTAGATGTTGCCGTCAGCGGACTTGCGTGACTGGATGTAGTTTGCGTAATCGTCTTCTGAAAGGCTGTCAACCCACTTTGTGTAGTTCGGCATATAGTCAGCAACAGCTTCAAAAGCTACAGCTGAGCCGTCAGCACCGTGAATATCGCCGCCGAGCTTACCGTCGAACGGAACGGTATCCGGAAGTGTCTCGGGGTCAGCGAACATAACTGCGTACTTTGCGCCGAGTTCAGCATTCGGGATGGCGTTAACTTCAAGTGTTGCGCCGATGCCTTCTCTTATGTATTCCATAGCCTTCCAAGAGTCCTGATACGGCCAGCTCGGATGGGAGTAGAATACAATTCTGACTACGTCGTCCTTTGTGAGCGGATCGGTATCGGATTCAATCTTTTCGATGTCGCCGCGGTCTCTGCCACCGCCCATACATGCAACAAGTGAAAGAAGCATGAGTGTAGCGAGAAGCAATGCGAGAATCTTTTTCTTCATTTTTAGTTCCTCCTGTCATTTGAAAATAGCAGGGAATAGCCTGCTCTTATTTAATATAATGTTAACATAATTTCGGAATTCAAACAAGTGAGATAAAGCGATAAAAAGAGAAAAAACACACTATATTAATAAAAAAACACGGTAGCAAAGCCACCGTGTTTTTGAAAAAATGAAATTATTTGATTCTTGCGTATGCTGCCTCGTAGAGGTCGAGAACTTCCTGGAGGCCGTACTCGTAGCACTTAGCTTCCATTTCGTCATAAGCTGAAAGCGGGAGCTGACCGAGGAGAATCTTTGTGACTGTCTCGTTTGCGTATGTTGTGATAACAGTTCTCTTATCTGTGAGGATCTCCTGCTCTTCCTTATTGAATGCGATGAATGATGCAGCGTTGTTCTTTGCAACTCTGTGCTCAAGAACCATGTCGCGGTTCTTTGCGATGTCTTCAGATTCGGAGATTTCGATAGCTTCTTTGTCGATGCGGTAGAATGTCTGCGGAACACCGAAGCCGTAGAGAGTCTTAACCGGCTCATTTGAACCGTTTGTGATGTACTGCTTCTTGCCGTCTACAACTTCGAATGTTTCGCCTTCCTTACCCCAGGAAACAAGCTCAACGTTCTCATCTGCATAGAACCAGTCGAGGTACTTAGCAGCGTTAGCGATGCGGTCGTGGTCACGTGTGTTGCAGAGGATGTTGCCATACGGATCAAGGCTGTTTCTGATAACGAGGTCTGCGCCCTTCTCTGCGTTTGCAACCGGCGGAACCATAGCTGCGAAGCGACCCGGCTCGTTGTTATCCTTGAAGATGGAGTTGAAGAAGTCGATACGTGTCTGGTATTCCGGAGTGATGAAACCACGGTCTGTGGTGATGAGCTGCTGCCATTCAGTAGCCTTGATTGTAGCGAAGTCC
>JAFXJK010000055.1 GCA_017532355.1 Oscillospiraceae bacterium
AGACATCACAGGCATGAAGGCTTCCCAGGGTATCCTCACAGTCCGTGGCGGTATGACATCACACGCAGCTGTTGTTGCCCGTGGTATGGGTACATGCTGTGTTTCCGGCTGTGGCGAAATCAAGATGGATGAAGAAAACAAGAAGTTTGAGCTCGCAGGCAAGACATTCCATGAGGGTGACTGCATCTCAATCGACGGTTCTACAGGTAATATCTACGACGGTCTCATCCCGACTGTTGATGCTTCTATCGCAGGCGAGTTTGGCCGCATCATGGCTTGGGCCGACAAGTACAGAAGACTTAAGGTCCGCACAAACGCTGATACACCGCGCGACGCTAAGAAGGCTCGCGAGCTCGGTGCTGAAGGTATTGGCCTCTGCCGTACAGAGCACATGTTCTTCGAGGCAGGAAGAATCGAAGCTTTCCGCGAGATGATCTGCTCTGAGACAGTTGAAGAGCGCGAAGCTGCTCTTGCTAAGATTCTCCCGATGCAGCAGGCTGACTTTGAGGCTCTCTTCGAGGCTCTTGAAGGCACTCCGGTTTGCATCCGTTTCCTTGATCCTCCGCTTCACGAGTTCGTTCCGACTGAAGAAGCTGACATCGAAGCACTCGCAAAGGCACAGGGCAAGAGCGTCCAGACAATTAAAGAGATCATCGCATCTCTCCACGAGTTCAACCCGATGATGGGCCACCGTGGCTGCCGTCTCGCTGTCACCTACCCCGAAATTGCAAAGATGCAGACAGCTGCTGTTATCCGCGCAGCTATCAACATTCAGAAGAAGCATCCTGACTGGAACGTAAAGCCGGAAATCATGATTCCGCTTGTAGGAGAGGTCAAGGAGCTTAAGTACGTCAAGAACTTCGTTGTTGAAGTTGCTGATGCTGAAATCGCAGCTTCAGGCGCTGATATCAAGTACGAAGTTGGTACAATGATCGAAATTCCTCGTGCTGCTCTTACTGCTGACGATATCGCAAAGGAAGCTGACTTCTTCTGCTTCGGTACTAACGACCTTACACAGATGACATACGGCTTCTCACGTGACGACGCAGGTAAGTTCCTCAACGCTTACTACGATGCAAAGATCCTCGAGAACGATCCGTTTGCAAAGCTCGACCAGACAGGCGTTGGCAAGCTTATGGATGCAGCTATCAAGCTTGCAAAGCCGGTTAATGCAGACCTCCACCTCGGTATCTGCGGCGAGCACGGCGGCGACCCGACATCTGTTGAGTTCTGCCACAAGATTGGCCTCGACTATGTATCCTGCTCACCGTTCCGCGTTCCGATTGCTCGTCTTGCTGCTGCACAGGCTGCAATCTCTGAGAGCAAGTAAGAACTGTTTTTAACAAAGCTTATCCCCCTGCCGAAATTCGGCAGGGGGATTTTTTTATTCTGAATCTATTCTTCTACAGTAACTGCAACTTTCTTCTGCAATTTCGAAATTGCCGGGAAGTATGCAAAGAGCTGTGTTGCTATTGAGAGCACCCAACCAATCGGCCAGATAAGATAAAGGAAAGTTAAATTTGGGAACAACGGGAAGATAAACCAGACCCACGGAAATCTTATAAGACACATAAAAATAAGCGTTGCAACCGTCGGGACAATCGGCTTTCCAAGACCTTTGAGTATTCCTCCCATTACTTCGTTAATTCCGCAGATAAAGTATGTGCTTGAGATTATCACCATTTTCTGCATCGAGTACTTGATTACTTCGGGGTTATCGCTCATAATTGACGAAAGCTGACCGGAGAATATTGCCGAGAGTGAACCAAGGCTTGCACCGAACGCAGTCGTAATCAGAATTGCTCTTATGATAATCTTCTTTACTCGCTTTACATCTCCTGCACCTGCATTCTGCGCTACATACGGCATAACCGCAAGCGACGGAGCAACAGAAACATTATAGAGAATACCGTCGAACTGATTTGCGATTGAAAGGCCGGTAGATGCAAATTCTCCAAAGCCGTTTACGGCTGTTACTATGACAACATTCGCAAAAGAGTAAAGCGCGTGCTGAAGTCCTGTCGGAACACCTATGAAGAGCATTTCCTTGAGTTCTTTAGCATAAAAACGAATCTTCTTAAAGTCAAGCTGAATCGTCTCTTTATTCCTGAGAATCGTCACAAAGGCGAGCACAGCAGCAACACCCTGTCCGATTATAGTAGCAATCGCAACACCCTCAACCGTCATATCGGTAAACATAAGGAAAAGAACTGTGAAAATAACCTTCAGTATTCCTGCAAGAATTATAAAGAACATAGGCTTCTTTGTATCACCGATTGCACGGAGTATTGACGCGCAGAAGTTATAAAACATAAGTATCGGAACACCGAGAAAATATAATTTAAAATAGACAGTGGCTTTTGGCAGAAGTGTATCAGGGCAATCAGTCAGCTTAAGAAAGGTTTCAGCAAAGACAACACCAATCACCAAAAGAAGCAAGCCGCCGACAACCGCAGTCAGAATAGCCGTCATTGCAGCGTGGTTTGTGTCTTCTCGGTTTCCCTGCCCTATTCGCTTTGCAACTACGACATTTGCACCCGATGCAACACCAACAAGGAGGCTCGTTACAAGCGTTATAAGGCTTCCGCATACACCTATCGCACCTACTGCAGAATCTGCTGAAAAATACTTCAGAGCGGTCATATCGATAATGGTAAATATCGACTGCATAACATTCATTATCATAATCGGAATCGACATTGAGAGAAGTCCGCGCGTTATTGAGCCTGAAAGCATATTGACATTTTTAATTCTCATATTTTCTCGCCCCACATAATATTTATATACAAAACCTCTACAAGATTACCACTAAGAGAGCTTTTCCGTTATGCTTTTTTATAAATAAACTTGCACAAAAGATAGATTTTGTATATAATAGTTTCGGTGATGCAATATGAAAACCTCCGTCGGCTTTGTAACTGTTTCCGCAAAAGAGCACAAACACAACTATTATGAAATTATCTTCTACCGAAACGGTTACGGGCATTTTGCCCTTAACGAAAAATCTCTTCCCATCTCCCCCGGAAAGTTCATTATAGTTCCCCCTGAAACTGTGCATGCTTCAAAATACGAAGAAACCGCGGAAACAATATACATAAAGGGCGACTTTAAACATATTTTCTCTTTTTCCACACCTGTCGAAGTCTTTGACGATGACGAGAAATCAGGAGCTTTTCTCGCAGAGCTTATGCTTAAAAATAAATTCTCGCCACCGGAATACCTCGATTCTCTCGCCAATGCCCTCGCCCACTTTCTTATGCAGAATATCCGCACAGAAAAGAGCACAAGCAACGTTCTCCACAGCATTGTTACAGAGATTTCGAACAACTTTTTTGATTCTGATATAAACATAAACGAGATTCTCAAAAAGAGCGGTTATGCGGAAGATTATATCCGCGCGCAGTTCAAGCTTTTTACCGGAAAAACGCCGATTGAGTTTTTAACAGAAATGAGAATCAGCCACGCGTGTTATCTCATAGAGATTTACGGCGATTCTGTCCCTTTGACCGAGATTGCAGAAAAATGCGGATACACCGACTATGTGTATTTCTCGCGGCGTTTCAAGCAGATAATGGGAACTTCCCCAAGAGATTATGCCAAAATTTAAGGTAGCTTTCACGTACAAAAAATCCACTTGCAAAAGTACGGGGTTGATAAGGAAGTATGTTCCGCAAGATTAGAAATAGTCTTGCGGAATTTCCTTTTTATCGGGAATAAACTCCTTTTGCGGAATAAATTCACCGATGAAATTAAAAATAATCTGTATTTTTTGTACTCTGTGTCCGCTTGATTTATCGGGAGCGTGAACAATAATTTTCTTGATAAACTCATTTACGATTGTCGGTGTTAATTCTTTAATACCGACATATTTTTTGACGATTTCGTGAAACTGCTTAAAGTCAATTTGCTGCCTGTCAAAATTGTTTGTTTCTTCCTC
>JAFXJK010000056.1 GCA_017532355.1 Oscillospiraceae bacterium
ATAAGATCCTCAACCGTGTTGATTCCTGCACGCTTCAAGCAGTTGAAGGAACGAACCGAAAGGTCGAGTTCTTCAATTGTCATCTCAAGAATCTTGCTATGCTCATTCTTTGCCGGCTCAACAACAATTGACGTGTTGCTGATTTCCTCAGAAAGATCAATAAAGAGCGAGAGATGATCGTTTAAAATCTTTGCACTGTATGACACTGCGTCACGAGCAGAAATTGTCTTGTTTGTCCAAACCTCAATCGTGAGCTTGTCAAAGTCCGTCATATTTCCAACACGTGTGTTTTCAACATAATAGTTTACTTTGCTGACAGGTGTGTAGATTGAGTCAATCGGAAGAACTCCGATTGCAGACTGAGCCTGCTTGTTACGCTCTGCGGAAACATATCCGCGGCCGTGTGCAAATGTAAGCTCCATGGAGAATGTTGCATTCGGTCCGAGAGTTGCGATATGAAGTTCAGGATTGAGAATCTCGACTTCACCGGTAGACTTGATGTCACCTGCGCAAACTTCACCTTCTTCAGACACATCAATTGAAACCGTCTGCGGTTCTGCTGTGTGAAGCTTTGCAACAATCTTCTTGACGTTGAGAACGATCTCTGTTACATCTTCCTTGACACCGGGAATCGTCGAAAACTCGTGCGAAATTCCAGCAATCTTGATGGATGTAACTGCGATTCCCGGAAGAGACGAAAGAAGAACACGGCGGAGCGAGTTACCAAGCGTTGTGCCGTAACCGCGCTCAAGCGGCTCTACTATGAACTTTCCGTATGAACCGTCTTCGACCAGATCCAAACAGTCTATGCGGGGCTTTTCTATTTCTATCATCATTGTATACCCTCCTTCTTTGCGGCTTCTGCCGCGCTATATTACACTCGTAGCCTCGAGGGTTATTCGAAATCTTACTTGGAGTACAACTCGACGATAAGGTTTTCCTGAATCTCAAAGTCGATTTCGTCTCTCACAGGCATTGTCAGAACTGTAGCCTGGCCCTTTGCCTTATCGACATCCATCCAGCTGACTACCGGAAGCAATGCATTTGCTTCGAGAACTGACTTGAACTTTGTAAGAGTCATACTCTTTTCGCTGATTGCGATAACATCACCGGGTTTTACGAGGTAAGAAGGAATGTTGACCTTCTTGCCGTTAACAGTGAAGTGTGCGTGAGAAACAAGCTGTCTTGCCTCACGGCGTGTCATAGCAAAACCTGCTCTGTATACAACGTTGTCAAGACGACGCTCAACAAGAACGAGGAGGTTTTCACCTGTCTTACCCTGCATAGCAATAGCCTTCTCAAAATATGAGCGGAACTGCTTCTCAAGGATACCGTATACAAACTTAACCTTCTGCTTCTCGTTAAGCTGAAGTGCATATTCGCTCTTCTTCTTTCTCATCTGACCACCGGGGTTACGGTTAGTATCCTTCTTCGCATAACCCATAGCTGCAGGAGAAACGCCAAGAGTCTTGCAACGCTTTGCGATAGGCTGTGTATTTTTAGCCATTTTCTTTTCCTCCTATCTCAATTAAACTCTTCTTCTCTTCGGGGGACGGCAACCGTTGTGCGGAATCGGAGTTACGTCTTTGATCATATTGACTTCAAGACCTGCTGCCTGAAGCGCACGGATTGCAGCCTCGCGGCCTGCGCCCGGACCCTTGACATAAACTTCAACAGTCTTAAGACCGTGCTCCATAGCAGCCTTTGCAGCTGTTTCTGCTGCAACCTGTGCTGCGAACGGAGTGGACTTACGGGATCCGCGGAAGCCCATGCCGCCGCTGGAAGCCCATGAAAGTGCGTTTCCGTTGATATCAGTGATGGTTACCAT
>JAFXJK010000057.1 GCA_017532355.1 Oscillospiraceae bacterium
ACGTGTAAAAGAACTTGCAGAAGGCGCTCGCGAGGGCGGACTTCAGTTTTAATCGGGAGGAGGTAAGATTTTTATGGCAGGAAGATTTGAAGAAAGAAACGATGAGTTTCAGGAAAAGGTCGTATCTCTTAACCGAGTATCAAAAACCGTTAAGGGCGGTCGTATCTTTAAGTTTGCAGCACTCGTAGTCGTCGGTGACGGCAAGGGTACCGTAGGCTTCGGTCTCGGTAAGGCAGCTGAAGTTCCGGATGCTATCCGCAAGGGTATTGAGGACGCAAAGAAGAACCTCGTAAAAATCGCGCTTTTGGGTACAACAATCCCGCACGAAGTCGTTGGTGAGTTCGGCGCAGGACGCGTACTTCTTAAGCCGGCAGCTCCCGGTACCGGTGTTATCGCCGGCGGCGCAGTTCGTGCAGTAGTTGAAGCAGCAGGCATCAAGGACATTCGTACAAAGTGCCTCCGTTCCAACAATCCGCAGAACGTCGTATCAGCTACAATGGAGGGTCTTAGGTCCCTTCGTGTTGCGGAGGAAGTTGCACTCCTTCGTGGAAAAGAAGTTTCTGAAATTCAAGATTAGTAGGAGGGCAAAGTCGTGTCTCAACTTAAAATAACGCTTACCAAGAGCTTGGTTGGCAGAATTGAAAAGCACATTGCCACCGCCAAATCGCTTGGCCTCAAGAAGGTCAATAATGTTACAGTGCAGCCTGACAATGCGCAGACTCGCGGCAAGATAGCTCAGATTTCTTATCTTGTCAAGGTCGAAGAAGTTTAATAGGGAGGTGTAGCTATGAAACTGCACGAATTATCTCCCGCAGCAGGCTCTGTCAGCGATGTAAAGCGTAAGGGCAGGGGTCCCGGCTCGGGCAATGGTAAAACAGCGGGAAAAGGTCACAAGGGCCAGAACGCTAGATCCGGCGGCGGTGTCCGTATCGGATTTGAAGGCGGTCAGATGCCTATCACCAGACGTCTCCCGAAGCGTGGTTTTAACAATATCTTTGCAAAGAAGTATGCAATAGTTAACATCGAAGCTCTCAATGCTTTCGATAACGGCGCTGTTATCGGCGCTGCAGAGCTCCTTGAGAAGAAGATCATCCGTAAGGAAGAAGACGGTCTTCGTGTTCTCGGTAACGGCGAACTTACAAAGAAGCTTACAGTAAAAGCTAATGCTTTCTCCGAAACGGCAAAGGCAAAGATTGAAGCCGCCGGAGGGAAGGTCGAGGTGGTCTAATTGTTAACGACAATTAAGAACGCTTGGAAAGTACCTGAACTTCGCAGCAGAATACTCTTCACACTCTTGTGTATGCTCGTATTCAGACTCGGTTCAGCAATTCCGGTTCCGTTCATTGACACAAACACGATAAGCGAGCTTTCAAAGTTATATGAAGGCACAATCTTCGGTTTTATGAACGTTATGTCCGGTGGTGCTTTCGAACAGGCAAAGATATTCGCGCTTTCCATCCAGCCGTATATCAACGCATCAATCATTATGCAGCTCCTTGCAGTTGCAATCCCGGCTCTTGAGCGTCTTTCAAAAGAAGGCGGCGAAGAGGGCAAGAAGAAAATTGCATCAATCACACGTTATGTTACAATCGCTATCGCACTTATCCAGGGCTTTGCTTATTACACATTGCTCAAGAACGGTGCAGGCATGAACATAAACTTCATTAACAATAATGGACTTAGTGATGCTCTTGTTGCAGTTATCATCATCGCAACATTTACAGCCGGTTCAGCATTCATCATGTGGTCGGCGAGCAGATCACGGAGAAGGGTATCGGCAACGGTATCTCAATGATTCTTTTTGTAAGCATCATCTCTCGTGTATTCCCGGCGCTCCAGTCACTCGTCGGTAACTACGAAAGCCTTAAGTGGTACGGAATCGCTGCGATAATCGTTGTATTCCTCGCAGTAATCGCGTTCATCATCTTCTTTGACGGTGCAGAGCGCAGACTTTCCATCCAGTATGCAAAGCGCGTAGTTGGCCGTAAGATGTACGGTGGCCGCAGCACTCACTTGCCGATTAAGGTAAATATGTCAGGCGTTATGCCGATCATCTTTGCTTCATCAATCGCAACATTCCCGGCAACAATTGCTGCGTTCTTCCCGCAGAAGAATGCTTTCTGGACATGGATGCTTGAAAATGTATTCTCACCCAGCAGCTGGCCGTATGCGGTGTTCTATCTCATTCTCATTGTAGCATTCAGCTACTTCTACACAGCAATTCAGTACAACCCGACAGAGATTGCAAACAATCTCAAGAACAACGGCGGTTTCATTCCGGGCTTCCGTCCGGGCAAGCCGACAGCTGATTTCATCACAAAGGTTATGAACAAGATAACACTCTTCGGTGCTTTCTTCCTTGGTGTAATCGCAATTCTCCCGATTCTTATGGGATACCTTACACCGGGCATCAACCTCTCAATCGGTGGTACTTCGGTTCTTATCGTTGTTGGTGTTGCTCTTGAAACTGTAAAGCAGCTTGAATCACAGCTTATGATGAGAAATTATAAGGGTTTTCTTGAATAAGGAGGCAGCATTCAGATGAGGCTCATACTCCTCGGCGCACCGGGCGCCGGAAAGGGAACTCAGGCAGAGATAATCTGCGAAAAGCTGAACATTCCTACAATTTCAACGGGCAACATCCTGCGCGAAGCAATCAGAAACAAGACTGAGCTTGGCATATTGGCAAAGTCCTATATGGACAAGGGAAATCTTGTTCCCGATGCGGTTGTGGTTGGTATCGTGTCAGAGAGACTCCGTGAGGACGACTGCAAGAATGGATTCATTCTTGACGGTATGCCGAGAACTCTCGCTCAGGCGGAAGCTCTTGATGAGCTCGGAGTCGAGATTGATGTTGTTCTCTCGATTGAAGTTGAAGATTCAGCAATTGAAAAGCGAATGGGCGGTCGCCGCGTATGCGAAGGCTGCGGAGCGTCCTACCATATCGAACACAAAAAGCCTCTTCGCGACGGCGTATGCGACTCTTGCGGCGGAAAGTTAATTCTCCGTGCGGATGACGCGCCTGAAACCGTTCGCGAAAGACTTAAAGTGTATCACGAGCAGACAGAACCTCTTGTTGAGTTTTATGCATCTAAAGGACTTCTTAAACGAATCGATGGAAGTGTCGGCATAGACGGCACATCCCGACTCATTTTTGAAGCTCTCGGAGTATAAAATAAATAAGATTTCGCTTCGTATTTACTGTAACTACAGTGATTGGAGAAAAAGCTTATGATACAGATTAAATCCAAAAGAGAAATAGAGCTTATGCGCTGTGCAGGACGTATAGCTGCAAACGCTCTTGCTGCTGCAGGACGTGCAGTGGCACCGGGGATTACTACCGGAGAGCTTAACGATTTAATACAGAAGTCAATAGAGAAAGACGGAGCATATCCGAGTTTTCTTGGATATGCCGGCTTTCCCGGGGCAGCATGTATATCGATTAACGACGAGGTAATTCACGGAATACCGGGAAAGCGCGTTCTTCATGAGGGCGACCTGGTAAAAATAGATGTAGGGGCGACATATCAGGGCTACATCGGCGACTGTGCCAACACCTTCCCTGTAGGGAAGATAAGCGATGAAGCACAGAGGCTTATAGATGTAACCCGGCAGAGCTTCTATGAGGGTATGAAATATGCTCAAACGGGCAACCGAGTCTCTGATATTTCTCACGCGATTCAGAGCTATGTCGAAGAAAACGGTTTTTCCGTTGTACGGAAATACGTAGGACACGGCGTAGGCTCGAAATTGCACGAAGAGCCGGAGGTGCCGAACTATGGCAGTCCCGGTGTCGGAGCGCGGCTTGTCAGTGGAATGACGATAGCCGTTGAGCCGATGGTAAATCAGGGAGTTTATACCGTCAAAGAGCTAAGCGACGGCTGGACCGTGAAGACACGGGACGGAAAGCTGTCGGCCCATTATGAAAACTCGGTATTAATAACAGAGAACGGCCCGGAAATTTTAACTCTGGCCGATGAAATTCAGTAGAGGAAAAATAAAATGGAAGCTGATGTGGGACATATAGTAATATCTCTCGCAGGTCGCGATAAGGAGCGACCGTTCTATGTGTTAAAAACCGAAGAAAACTTCGTGTACCTTGCCGACGGAAGTCTTCGAAAGATTGAATCCTGTAAGAAGAAGAAACGCAAACACGTAAAGGTTGTTGGAGATTTCGACAACCGTGTTTCGCAGAAACTCCGTTCAGGCGAAAAGGTATTAAACAGCGAGATGCGCAAAGCGCTTATGGATTTTTCAAAGGCGCAACAGCAAGCAGAGGGAGGTAATTTGCTTGGCGAAAGATGACGTAATCGAGCTCGAAGGTACCGTCATAGAGGCGCTGCCTAATGCAATGTTCCAGGTGGACATTGGAAACGGGCACAAGATTTTGGCTCATATTTCCGGAAAGCTTCGAATGAACTTCATCCGAATTTTACCCGGAGATAAAGTAACGGTGCAGATGTCGCCGTACGATTTGACACGCGGACGCATTACATGGCGTTCAAAGTAAATGCATAAAAA
>JAFXJK010000058.1 GCA_017532355.1 Oscillospiraceae bacterium
GCTTGGTAAGAATCTTGTTGCAATCGACGCAGTTGACTCAATGGGACGTATTTCAACAATCTACTTTGAAGTAGAAGTCCTCGGTTCCGTCTCAGGCGGAGGCGGTGGCGGCGGAGATACTCCGTCAACCGACAAGCCCGATGAGCCGACAGTTGACCCGGACGAACCGACAGTCGAGCCCGACGAACCGGGAACAGATGAACCCACAGAGGGCGGCGATGTTGTAGTAGCTGACGGCTTTGTTGACCTTGGTAACCACGCATGGGCAACTGACGCAATCAACTACCTTGCAGACGAGGGCATCATCAAGGGAACAAGCGAGACAACATTCTCACCTGCAAGCAATATCACACGTGCAGACTACGCAATACTCCTTGTTCGTGCATTTGAGCTTGAAAGCGAGAACGCAGAGAACTTTGCAGACGTAGATGAATCTGACTACTTTGCAGAAGAGCTTGCAGTAGCACGTAACACAGGTATTGTCGGCGGTATCGGTGATAATAAGTACGCACCGAGAAACACAATCACACGTCAGGATATGATGGTAATTCTCTACCGTGCACTCGTAAAGATGGGCGTAGAACTCAAGCCTATCGAAGGTGTTGACGTAACCACATACACTGACTACGCAGATGTAGCAGACTATGCTAAGGAAGCAGTAAAGGCACTTGTAGAAGCAGGCCTTGTCAACGGTAAGGGCGAGAGTCTTGCAGGAAGTGACTTTACAACACGCGCAGAAGTTGCAGTACTCCTTAAGCGCGTCCTCGACTACATCGCATAGGAGATGTTAAAACGCTCCACACCGTAAAATTAAGAAGGGTCGATTTTCGACCCTTCTTTTTTACTACGCACAAACCTCGCCACTCGACGTACACGCGGTACTACTTCGGGCTCGGTTTGCACGTTGTGAAACGTTTTTCCTGTCTCCTTCTAAAACCACATAACGTAGGGGAGGGGCTCTGCCCCCTCCCGAAAAGAAAACTTAATTTAGCTTTCTTTATACAAAAAGCCAAGGCATAATGAGCAGGGTTGCTAAGGACAGTTATCTATAACAAAAACGGAATTTGGCACACAAAATCCCTGCTTGTGACAGTATAAGACAAAACTACCCGAAGAAGAGAAATGTAAAACTCTTTTTCGGGTAGTAATTTTTTGGTGATATTGTTTTGCAGTGATATTTATTCGCCTAAACCGCCGAAGGCAATATCACTCGCCGCAAGGAGAATAAAACCGCCCAAGTGTCCTTAAGAACACTTGGGCAAAAAGCCATAGGTCTTTTTTACTGTAAACTTTACTTTGTTCCGAAGATTCTATCGCCTGCGTCGCCGAGACCCGGTACGATGTATGCGTCCTCATTGAGACGCTCGTCAAGTGCCGCAACGTAGATATCAACATCGGGATGGTCTGCCTTGATCTTTGCAACGCCCTCGGGGGCTGCAACAAGGCACATAAGGCGAATTGAAGAAACGCCGCGCTCCTTGAGCATTGTGATGGCATCTGATGCCGAGCCGCCCGTTGCGAGCATCGGGTCAGTAACAATAACTGTACGGCGCTCAATATCAAAGGGAAGCTTGCAATAGTAAACAACGGGTGTGTGAGTTTCCTCGTTGCGGTAAAGACCGATGTGGCCGACCTTTGCAACGGGGAGAAGGGAGAGAAGACCGTCAACCATACCGATACCTGCGCGGAGAATAGGTACGATGGCAAGCTTCTTACCCGAGATGGTCTTTGCGTTCATTCTGCCCATCGGGGTTTCAATCTCAATATCACGAAGCGGAAGGTCGCGGGTGATTTCGTATCCCATGAGGAGAGCAATCTCGTTGAGAAGCTCGCGGAAGTCTTTGCTTCCCGTGTGCTTATTTCTCATAATTGTAAGTTTGTGCTGAATAAGCGGATGGTCAATAATGTGAAGATTTCCCATTTTTGTCACTTCCTAAAAATAATTGTCGTTAATATGATTATACTACTTTAGAGTCGATATGACAACCAAAAAAAGAAAAAAACTGACAAAAACAGAAAGAATCTTTAAATATGTATGAAAATGCTCAAAAAACTCTTGCAAAATAACAAAAAATGTCATAAAATAATTGGGAAAGCGATTTTTGTTTCAGAGGGAGTGGAAGCTTTGTTCAATATAGTTCTGGTAGAACCGGAAATCCCCTCGAATACAGGGAATATCTCGCGCACCTGCGCGGTCACGGGAGCATCGCTTCATCTTATCCATCCGCTCGGTTTTGACATATCCGATAAGCAGGTCAAAAGAGCCGGGCTCGATTATTGGGAATACCTTGATATCCACGAATACAAAAACCTTGAAGATTTCTTCGAGAAAAACCGTGACGGCAGATTCTTCTTCTGTTCGACGAAAGCAAAAAACGTCTATACAGAGAACGAATACCGCGACGGCGACTTTTTTATTTTCGGAAAGGAAACACGCGGACTTCCGGAGGAGCTTCTGGCTGCACACCCGGATGAGTGCATCAGGATACCCATGCTTCCGACTCTTCGGAGTCTGAACCTCTCAAACTCTGTTGCGATTGTCGCATACGAAGCGCTCCGCCAGACGGGCTTTCAGAATATGCAGCTTGAGGGAAAACTCACAAACCTTGCCCTTGAGGGAGCAGAATAGTATATTTCGGAGAAAAAA
The DNA here is from genome assembly GCA_017532355.1 of Oscillospiraceae bacterium. Next base: position 2,648 of record JAFXJK010000058.1, read on the forward strand.
TGTTATAAAAAAAGCGAAAAACTGTTAAAATAACGATGTAATATCAGCCGTTTTTATGGTATAATAATACCATTGGTAATAAATGACAAAATAAAATGGAGGTATAGGTTATGAACTACAACAAAAAGACAATCGAAGACATAAGCCCGAAGGGTAAGCGCGTTCTCGTCCGTTGCGACTTTAACGTTCCGATGGATGACAACGGCAACATCACTTCCGACAAGAGAATCGTTGCAGCTCTCCCGACGGTTAAGTATCTTATCGAACAGGGCGCTCGCGTTATCCTCTGCTCCCACCTCGGACGTCCGAAGGGCGAGGTTAACCCGAAGTTTTCACTTGCTCCCGTTGCAAAGAAGCTTTCTGAGCTTCTCGGCAAGGAAGTCAAGATGGCATCAGACGTTATCGGCGACAGCGCAAAGGCTCTTGCCGCGTCTCTTGCAGACGGCGAAGTTATGCTCCTTGAGAACGTTCGTTACCACAAGGAAGAAGAAAAGAACGATGCGGCGTTTGCAAAAGATCTTGCGTCTCTTGCAGAGCTTTATGTAAACGATGCTTTCGGTACAGCTCACCGTGCACACGCTTCCACTGCAGGCGTTGCAGATTATCTCCCGGCAGCATGTGGCTACCTTATCGGTAAGGAAATCGGAATCATGGGCGAGGCTCTTTCAAATCCGAAGCGTCCGTTCGTTGCAATACTCGGCGGCGCTAAGGTTTCCGATAAGCTCGGAGTTATCAACAACCTCCTCGAGAAGGTTGACACTCTCATCATCGGCGGCGGTATGGCTTATACATTCCTCAAGGCTAAGGGCTATGAGGTCGGCACAAGCCTCGTTGACGACGAGAAGGTTTCCTACTGCAAGGAAATGATGGAAAAGGCAGAGAAGCTCGGCAAGAAGATGCTTCTCCCGATCGATACTGTTATCACAAGCTCCTTCCCGAGCCCGATTGATGCAGAAATCGAAGTTAAGACAGTTGATTCAAATGCTATCCCGTCTGATATGATGGGTCTTGATATCGGCGAAAAGACACGCGAGCTCTTTGCAGAGACTGTTGCTTCGGCAAAGACAGCTGTATGGAACGGCCCGATGGGCGTTTTCGAAAACCCGATTCTTGCTGCAGGTACAATCGCAGTAGCAGAAGCTCTTGCAAATACTGACGCTACAACAATCATCGGCGGCGGTGACTCCGCTTCCGCTGTAAAGAAGCTCGGTTACGACAAGAAGATGACACACATTTCAACAGGCGGCGGCGCATCCCTTGAGTTCCTCGAAGGCCTCGAGCTCCCGGGAATCGCATGCCTCGAAGACAAGTAAGAAAGCAGTAAGCATTTGGGAAAGACCTTCCCCCGGTCAGAATTAAGGAGAAAATTGACAACATGAACAGAAAGTACAGAAAGACAATCATCGCAGGAAACTGGAAGATGAACAAGACAGCTTCCGAAACAAAGAAGATGTTCGACGAACTCAAGACAGCGGTTGGCAAGCAGAAATGGTGCGACGTTGTTCTTTGCGTTCCGTTTGTAGATATCCCGGCAGCGTGCAGGGCAAGCCGCGATGCAAAGATTGCGGTTGCAGCTCAGAATATGCACTACGAAAAGAGCGGTGCATTCACAGGCGAAGTAAGCGCAGAAATGCTCAAGGAGCTCGGCGTAAAGTACGTTGTAATCGGCCACAGCGAGCGCCGTGAATACTACGGCGAGACAGACAAGACAGTTAACCTCAAGGTCAAGAAGGCTCTTGAAGTGGGACTCCGTCCGATTATCTGCGTAGGTGAGACACTTGAGCAGAGAGAGTTTGACGTTACTGCAGAGCACATCGCAATGCAGGTCAAGATTGCACTTGCCGACATTCCTGCTGAGAAGGTACGTAAGATTGTCTTTGCATACGAGCCCATCTGGGCTATCGGTACAGGAAAGACTGCAACGAGCGAGCAGGCTGCAGAAGTCTGCGGACTCATCCGCTCGGTTATCCGCGCAAAATACGGCGCACGTTGCGCTCGCGCAGTCACAATCCAGTACGGCGGTTCGATGAATCCGAAGAACGCAGCAGAGCTTCTTGCACAGAGCGATGTTGACGGCGGTCTCATCGGCGGCGCATCACTTAAAACGGAGGACTTTGTTGCAATAATCAATGCAGCAAACCAGTAATAATATGAATACAAAAACACCTATCACCCTCATTATAATGGACGGATTCGGCAACGCGGAAAGCGGAAAGGCAAATGCCATAAGCTCTGCAGCAACTCCGAATATCGACAAGATTTTTGAGGAAAACCCCCGTACATTCCTTCGCGCATCAGGCCTTGATGTCGGTCTTCCCGACGGTCAGATGGGTAACAGTGAGGTAGGTCATACGAACATCGGCGCAGGCCGCGTCGTTTTCCAGGATCTCCCGAGAATCACACGCGCGATTGAAGACGGCAGCTTCTTTGAAAACCGCGAGCTTCTTGCCGCTTGCGAAAACTGCAAGAAAAACAGCTCGGCTCTCCATCTTATGGGTCTTATGTCAGACGGCGGCGTTCACAGCCACAATACCCACGTGTGGGGTCTTCTCCGTCTCGCAAAGAGATGCGGTGTAGAAAAAGTATTTATCCACTGCTTCCTTGACGGACGCGACGTTTCCCCGACATCGGGCGCAGGCTTTGTTCAGGAATGTGCAGAGAAGTGCGAGGAAATCGGCGTTGGTGCAATCGCAACGGTTATGGGCCGCTTCTACGCTATGGACCGCGACAACCGTTGGGAGAGAGTAGAGCGCGCATACCGCGCAATCGTCTTCGCTGAAGGCGAGGCAATGGAGAGCGCTCCCGAAAAAGTCAAGAAGTCATACGAAGACGGCAAGACTGACGAGTTCGTTGAGCCGTCTGTAATGCAGGGATACAAGGGTCTTTCGGAAAATGACTCAATCATTTTCTTTAACTACCGCCCTGACCGTGCACGTGAAATCACACGCACGTTTGTCGATGCGGACTTTAGCGGCTTTGACCGCGGCGAAGGCTTTAAGAGAGTTCACTACGTCTGCATGACGCAGTACGATGCAAATATGCCGAATGTAAATGTTGCATTCGCTCCCGAAACTCTCGAGAACACCTTCGGCGAGTATATCTCGTCTCTCGGAATCCGCCAGCTCCGCATTGCGGAAACTGAAAAATATGCTCATGTCACGTTCTTCTTCAACGGCGGCGTTGAGAAGATGTATGAGGGCGAGGACAGAATCCTCGTCAACTCCCCGAAGGTCGCGACCTACGACCTCCAGCCCGAGATGAGCGCACCTGAGGTTACCGACAAGGTAATTGAGGCAATAGAAAAGCAGATTTACGATGTTATCATCTTAAACTTTGCAAACTGCGACATGGTCGGACATACAGGCGTTTTTGACGCAGCGGTAAAGGCTGTTGAAACAGTTGATACCTGCGTCGGCCGCGTTGTCGAAGCAGTGTCAAAGGTCGGCGGCATCAGCGTAATCTCCGCAGACCACGGCAATGCAGACAAGATGCTCGATGAGGACGGCGTATCACCGTTTACCGCGCACACGACAAACCCCGTACCGTTTGTTGTCGTCGGGGCAGACGTTTCGCTCCGCGACGGTAAGCTCTGCGATATCGCTCCCACAATGCTCGACCTTATGGGCATTGAAAAGCCTGCTGAAATGACAGGTGAATCACTTATAGTCGAATAAAACCTTAATATAAAACTTTAGTAAAGGAGAAAAGAAAAATGAAAAAATTTGCAGAAATCGTTGACGTAGTCGGCCGTCAGGTTATCGACTCACGCGGCAACCCGACAGTTGAGGTTGATGTTTATGTTGATGACGGTATCAACACATACATCGGCCGTGCAGCAGTTCCGTCAGGTGCATCAACTGGTATCTTCGAAGCTTGCGAGCTTCGCGACGGCGACAAGTCAAAGTACATGGGCAAGAGCGTTTACAAGGCTGTTGACGCTGTAAACAACGACATTGCTGAAGCAATCATCGGTATGAACGCTCTCGACCAGGTTGAGATCGACCGCACAATGATCGAGCTCGACGGCACACCGAACAAGACAAAGTTTGGCGCAAACGCAATCCTCGGTACTTCACTTGCTGTTGCAAAGGCAGCTGCTGAAGCTCTCCAGATGCCGCTCTACACATACATCGGCGGCGTAAACGCAAAGACTCTTCCGGTTCCGATGATGAACATCTTAAACGGTGGTGCTCACGCATCAAACAACGTTGACATCCAGGAATTTATGATTATGCCGGTTGGCGCACCGAGCTTCTCTGAAGCACTTCGTTGGTGCACAGAAGTCTTCCATAACCTCAAGTCTGTTCTCAACGGTATGGGCATGACAACAGCTGTTGGTGACGAAGGCGGTTTCGCTCCGAACCTCAAGAAGGACGAGGACGCTATCAAGGTTATCCTCGAGGCTGTTGAGAAGGCAGGCTTTAAGCCGGGCGAAGACTTCATGATCGCTATCGACGCTGCATCTTCCGAGTGGTATCAGGAAGACGGCACATACTTCCTCCCGAAGGCAAAGAAGACAATGACAAAGCAGCAGCTTGTCAACTACTGGAAGAAGCTCACTTCAACATATCCGATCATCTCTCTCGAAGACGGTGTTGCTGAAGAAGACTGGGAAGCATGGGGCATGCTTACAAAGGCTATCGGCGATAAGGTTCAGCTCGTTGGTGACGACCTCTTCGTTACAAACGTAGAGCGCCTTTCAAAGGGTATCGACCTCGGCGTTGGTAACTCCATCCTCATCAAGGTTAACCAGATCGGTTCTCTCACAGAGACACTCGACGCTATCCAGATGGCTAACCGCGCAGGCTACACTGCAGTTGTTTCTCACCGTTCAGGCGAGACCGAGGACACAACAATCGCTGACATCGCAGTTGCTCTCAACGCAGGTCAGATTAAGACAGGCGCACCGAGCCGTACAGACCGTGTTGCAAAGTACAACCAGCTTCTCCGCATTGAGGAAGAGCTTGGCGACAGCGCAATCTACCTCGGCCGCAAGGCATGGTTCAACCTTAAGTAATTTAAGTTACGAACATAATAAAACCTCCGTGGATTTTCCACGGAGGTTTTTGCGCGTTGTAGAGATTAAATATTTCCGCTTGTATCGACAGAAAGAACCTTTGAAAAGCGCTTTATTTTGTCTGAAGAAAGCTCTGTTGCAACGGTAGAGGCTATCTGATTTTCTCTTGATGGAACAAAATCAGCGCTATCAGAAGAAAATACCCTGTAATAGCAGTGGTTTTTATCCTCAACCTCGCTCCAGCGGAGTGTGCCGCCTGAAATCTCAAGAATTTCAGCCTCGACGCTCTCAGCCTTTGTGATATAGTCTGTTGTAAAATATGTAACGCTCTCCGGCTTGAGAGTGTATGTGGGATTATCCTTGGATATTACTGCAGAAAAGTCCTGCAAATCGGCAAACTCGTTATACGGGACATTTGCGGGGTCAAATTCATAAACTCTGATATCTTTTTTGAAAAAGTCTCCATCGAGCTTAATCTCAACCGCCGTCTTGTTGCGGTTTACCATGCCAACGGTTACACTCTTGTCTCTGTTAAAGATGCCGCATGCCCTTATGTTCTTATCGGGAGATTCAATGTCAAGAACCTTAGAGTTTCTCTTAAATAACTTGGTAAAAAGCGAGATGCACCAATAATGTGCCCGTGCTCCGTAGTCGAGGTTTTCGTCGTCCCACTTCAAAAAGCCCCACTTGTTGTATTTGCTGTCTGCGGTGGTGGAGAAGAATCGCTCTCCCTCGCTCCATTTCCGTGCATATTCTTCACCCGAGGTTGAATGCGCACAGCTGTAAGGATCGGGATGGTCAATATACGACCAGTAAGCAACGGCAAAAACGCCTGAATTTACAGCGGCGAAAGCCATTTCTGTCAGCATAAGTCCGCAATATGCCTGCTCGTAAGGGTCGCTGAAATAACGGCAGGTGTCAACAACCGTGCCCTTGTTGAAAGTAAGCTGACCTTCGTTTTTTTGCGTTCCCATCTCACCGAGAATAACACGTTTTCCGAAGCATTCGATGGATTTTCCGACTATCTCCTTGCATTTTTCAGCGAAGAAGTCATAAAATTCAAGACTGTATATGTCGTATCCGCGTTCATAGATATGCACGCAGAAGTCTTCGGAGATATCGGGCATATTCTCAATTGCCCAGTCGATCGTTCTATCCCAATCGGCGTATCCGCTTGCATCGGTTGCAAGAAGCCCTATAGGGAGATTCTTTTTTTGAAAAGCCGCATAAAGCCCTTCGTGATATTTTTTGAAAAGCGGAAGATTATCGGCGAGAACGCCGTACATAACGCGGGAAAGCTCGTTGGAAAAGCAATAGTAACGGATGTGTTTTACATCTTTTTCGTAGTAAAGATAAGCAAGGCGCTCGGCGACATCATCGCAGTATTTCGCTATTTCCTCATCCGAAAAATGCAATGCACCCATTCCCGGAGTCAGATACATCGGCGTATCTGTCTGCTTCTGCATTTTTTCATAGTAGTCTGCAAATTCGTCCATTGCTTCTTTTGTCCAGTTGTGGAAACCTGCAAAGGTGCGCATAAAGCCCGGAGAGGCCTCACGGTAGCACTTGCAGACAAACTGATTAAAATGCTCTTTGCCAATAATGTGATACATAGTTGCATCGTTATTGTGGAAGCCTGCACCTCCAAAGGTATGCGCAAACTGATGTTTCGTTATTTTTATGTTATTCATAATGAACCCCCCGTACTTTATTCGTAAAGCTCAAGCATTTTCTGCATGCCGCGGAGGTATCCGAAAACATTGGCGCGTGCAGTGTGTCCCCAGCGCGTGTCGTTGTTTATAAACGGAACGTGGTCATCAAGAACAAGCCCCTTGTATCCGTTCTTCACCAAGGCTTGCATAACCTTTGCAGGGTTATATCTGCCATCTCCGGGGAAGCACTCGCAGAAATCGTCAACCGTTCCCTGAACATCCCTGAAGTGAACCATATGGATTTTGTTGCGCGGAGCAAATTCTTCTATAACGCGCATAATGGTTTCTTCGCCGCCAAGCTGAGAAAAAGTTCCCATACAGAAGTTGATTCCCCACGCATCACTTGAGGCAAGCTTATCGGCGCGGAGGAGGTCTTCGGGGGAGATGAAAATTCTGTCAACGCCTGCAACATTCTCAATTGGAGGGTCTGACGGATGGATTATAAGCTTTACGTCTGCCTTCTCTGCTTCGGGGAGAACAGCTTTTATAAAATACTCATAGTTTCTCCACAAATCTTCCTTTGTAGGAGGGGTAATCTCCTTGCCGAATCTCGCCATATGCTCCGCGCTTACCGCGTAAGCGTTTTTGCCTTCTTTTGCAAGCTCGCTGTTAAAAGCTGAAACCTTCGCCCCACCGCGTGCAGGATGGGTGATGCTTGTGCGCCATGCCCACGTCGGACAGAAGTGATGACCTAGGATGGGGATTCCGACCTCGCCCATATTTCTTATGGTTTTGATGTAATTCTCTATTTTTTCGTCCCTGTCGCTTGTGCCGAGCATAATCGCTTCAAAAAAGCGAATCGGAACATTTTCAATCATCTCAAGCTTCAGTTCAAACTTCTCTGTGTATTCACGAAGCCACTTAAGGGCGCGGACAGTCCAGAAGTCTTCGTCGCTTGTTGCGATGGGAGGCGTGTTAAAATGGAAACCTTCGCTTCCGAGCTGACGCGCCATGAGAAGCGCATCATCGTTAAACTCTTTTATTGCACCTAAAATTATCTTCATATCGGGCTCTCCTTAAAAACAACCGCTCATAATGGCATCGGAGCCGCCGTCGACAATCATGACAGAGCCTGTCATCGGGTGAGAAGCGTCGGTTGCGAGGAAATATGCATTATTGCCCATTGTTTCTTTGGTCGAGAATTCTCCGAGCGGAATCTTTTTCTTTCTGCTCTCAATCTCTGCCGCATCATATTCATCATCATATCGCGTTGTCCATATAGCACCGGGGGCGAGACAGTTTACGCGCACCCCATACGGTGCAAAATCAAGCGCAAGAGCCTTTGTCATAGAAGCAATCGCGCCCTTGCTTGCAACGTATCCGCTGCGCTCGGGAAGAGCATCCTTGTAGTTTATCGAACCGACAAAAACTATTGTTGCGCCTTTTGCCTTTCCCGTTCTTATCATCTGGTTGACCGCCGCACGTGCAGGCATAAAATAGCCGACGACGTTTGTTGTAAGCACGTTCTGCCATTCTGTGGGATCGACCGTAAGCGGGTTCATCCACCGTCCGAGGTTTGCGGCGTTGCAGATAACGGAATCAAGCTCTATTCCCGCATCCTCGATTTTGTCAAACAGTTTTTCGGTATCGGTTATGGCGTCAAGCGGAGAATATCCAAAGCCAAAACACGGAACGCCGAATTCCTTTTCAAGCTCTGCGGCAACCGCTTTCGCGTCGCTCTCGTTTCGGCTGGTGATTACGGTCTGCCAGCCTTCCTTCAAAAACTTTCTTGCGATTCCGAGCCCTGAATTTCTTACTGCACCTGTTATGAGAACACTTTTCATAAAAATACCCCTTTCAATTACCATTTATAATAATTTATTTCTTTTCCGCGCACACCGACATCGATCTTATAAATCCTTCCCGCGTCGGGGAAAGAGGAAAGGTCGTCCTTCGCGGCGGTCGTGATATAAAGCTTTGACAAATCCTTATCGCCAAACGCACACGACGAAGCTTTAGGGCAAGGAATGCGTATTTCGTCTGTTATCTCACCGGTTTTTTTATCAATATGTATAACCTTGTGCCCTCCCCAGAGCGCTACCCACAGATTGTCATTTTCATCAAGCGTCATCCCGTCGGGAAGCCCCGATTCGGCAGGGATATCAACAAGTGTTCTGCGTCCGGAAAGCGCCCCCGTGGTTATATCAAAGTCAAAAATTTCTACCGCCTGACGAGGAGAGTCGATATAATACATTAGCTTGCCATCGCGCGTCCAGTCTATTCCGTTTGAGCATGCACACTTATCAAAAAGCTCAGTAAGAACATTGTCGCGAAGTCTGTAAAAGGCGCCCTGACCGTTATAGTCTGTCGTTCCGACATACAACGCACCGTCGGGCCCGACTTTGCCGTCGTTGAAGCGTCTGCCCTTGATTTTTGTTTTCTGATGAGCAAGGGCCATCTTTCCGCTATTATCAAGGCGGTAAATACCGTCTTGGAGCCCTAAAAGCAAATCGCCGTTTTCACAAAGAGCGATGCAGCCTATCTGTTGGGGCAGTTCAGTTTTTCTGACATCAGCACCGCGCATTTTGTATATAGCTTGTCCGAGTATGTCGAGAAAATGAAATGTATCGTTTCTTGAATCCCACAGTGGATTCTCCCCGGCTTCAAGCGGAGAAGCGTAAATTAACTCAAGCCCGTTCTCCATCTGCCTCACCTCTTAAATACAATTATATATGTTTGTTAATGTATGGTAAATCAAATATATCGTTTTTTAATATAAGTATATTGACTTATTTTGCAAAGTGAGGCATAATTAAACAAAAAGGAGGAGGGAGAGAAAAATGAAAAAAACCATACTTGAAGCAAGGTCATTTGTTTCGCAAGGCGGAGTTGCACAAAAGAGAATTGTGAAGAATTACGAAATAGACATTGAATGTGGGGATGGCAGAATATATACATATAACGATAAGACATACAAACTCAAGCGCGGAGATGTTCTCGTAAGAGCGCCGGGCAGCGAGGTTGCGGCATACGGTCTGCAGAAGTCTTATCTTCTGACTCTCGATTTTTCCTCCTGCAAAAATGATGTGATGTACAGCAGAAATGTCCCCGGTAAAATTGCGCCGCTCACGGACAATGAGCTTATATGCGCGCTTCCCGATGTGATGCACCCGAGAAATCCGTATATGCTGTTTGAGTTGTACGAAAAGCTTATTCGCACTCCTTCGCTCTCATCAAGCGCGGCACATTCCCTCGTTGATGAAATAATCTTCATCCTGAACGCTGAGGTCGCGCATAAAAAGTATATGCACGAAAAAAACGGCAACGATGTTATGGAAAAAGTTATAAACTATATGGGACAAAACCTCTCAAACCGCATCACACTCGATGAGCTTGCAGAAGTTGCAAATTTTGAAAAAAGCTATTTCATAAGGTTTTTCAAGAAAGAAAGCGGGATGCCTCCGTTTAAAATGCTCAAAGAAATGAGGCTTGCGCGCGCATCTGACCTGATTGTATCCACGGAAATGAAAATATGTGATGTTGCAAGCAGCTTGGGATATAACACGACCTCCTTCTTTATTTCGGAGTATAAAAAACGCTTTGGAGTAACCCCGTCGTCACACAGACAGGGAATATGGAAAGATGGATTTTACAAATAAAAGTCTTGACAAAACTTCCTCTTTAGTCTATAATATCTAATGTTCGGTTTGGACGATTAGCTCAGCTGGTAGAGCATCTGCTTGACGTGCAGAGGGTCAGCGGTTCGAGTCCGTTATCGTCCACCACGAAAAAGCAAGTCAGAAGACTTGCTTTTTTTGTTACATCATACTCCGTGAGGTGAAAAAATGAATTTAGATAGAATTGTAAGAGAGTGCGGATTGTCTGGCGGCGTCGTCGAAACGCTTTTAAAAACAGAGGTAAAAGAAGAAAACATAGATTTCCTGACAGATGCCTACGACAAAGGAGACGAGGTGTTCGGGGAAGCTATTGCGACTGTTGCAAAGCTTGAGAACATCACGGCGGAGGAGCTAAATCTCTATATCTATATCCTTCTTTACGTCCGTATATATTCGCTTTACCGCGAAAGAGAAATCCCCGACAATATCTTTTTCGATACCGTCCGCCGCGAGATTGAGTCGATAGCCGGACTTTGCTTCAAAGAACTTGGCATATACGGAATACAGCAGAACAAGTACCGCCGCTGGCTGCGCTTTTCTCTCGACGGTCGCCTCTTTGCGCTCGGTGCGCTCAGCTTTGAGCTTCGTTATGACAGCGAGTTTGAAGGAGAGGTTGATGGCGTAACCCTCAAAAAAGGCGACACTCACGTCTCCGTTCACATTCCGAGATACGAAAAGCTCACCGAGGAAAGATGCGAGGAAGCTTACAGCCTTGCCCGTGAGTTCTTCAAAAAACATTTCGGGCTTGAGAAGATAGTTTTTCTCTGCCATTCGTGGATGCTGCACCCGTGGCTTGAGGAAGTGCTTCCGAAAACCTCGGGAATAATAAAGTTTTCAGAAAAGTACAAAAAAATCGAGGTGGAAGAACACCTCGCTGAAGTAAAATTCTGGATTTTTCCCGATGACGAGAATACGCCGATTGATGAACTGCCGCAGAACACCTCGCTTCAGCGCGCTTTCATCGAAAAGGCAAGAGCAGGGGAGAGCCTTGGCGTTGCCTGCGGAATAAGAACATAGAAACACCCCCGGCTGATGTAATCTTTCACCTTACATCACATCCGGGGGTTATTTCTGTTCACTCTTGATATCTAACATCAATTTAACCTCTCTTTCTGCTGAATCTGCGTCCTTCTGTTTATTTGATGCATTCCACTTCTTATCAAAACTCGAATCTTCTTCTTATTCGGCAAAACTTAAACAGTTGTGGAGTTTCTGTGGCACATCTGATTTTGTTACTTTGAAGGAGGCAGTTTTTTGAGTGGTCTTTCAGGAAAGGCGACTTAAACTGTCGTTTTACTTTTATCTATCCCTTTATCTGATTGACCTTGGTTTTTACCGGAACATTGGTATCACCCTTTCTTTGTCTATATAATAGCATTTTAAAACCGTCATTTCAATTAGTAAAATACATAAAGTTCAGAGCTTCATTTTATGCAAAACACAGAACTTTTCGGCGAAAGTGAGATTTGTGTTGACTTTATATATTGAGGTGTGATAAACTAAATATGTTGGGTTGTTAAAAAAATAACAATTTCACGTCGCACAGCGACGCTTTTTTTATGCCCGTCCGCCCTTGAAATTTTACCCTTTATATGGTATAGTAGAAGAAACACGAAAGAAGGTTGTTTTTAATGAAGATTTATGAAGAACTCGTTGCGCGCGGACTTATCGCTCAGGTTACAAATGAAGAAGAAATCCGCGAGCTTGTCAATAACGGTCGTGCAACATTCTATATAGGTTTTGACCCTACGGCTGACTCTCTCCACGTCGGGCACTTCATGGCGCTCTGCCTTATGAAGCGTCTCCAGATGGCAGGCAACCGCCCGATTGCTCTTATCGGCGGCGGCACGGCTATGATTGGCGACCCGTCGGGCAGAACCGATATGCGTTCAATGATGACACAGGAGACAATCCAGCACAACTGCGCTTGCTTCAAGAAGCAGATGGAGCGCTTCATCGAGTTTGGCGAAGGCAAGGCTATGATGGTGAATAATGCTGACTGGCTCCTTCCGCTTAACTATGTCGATGTTCTCCGCGAGGTCGGCGCTTGCTTCTCAGTTAACAATATGCTCCGTGCAGAGTGCTACAAACAGCGTATGGAAAAGGGGCTCTCGTTCCTTGAGTTCAACTATATGATAATGCAGTCTTACGACTTCTACTATATGTATCAGAAGCTCGGCTGCAATATGCAGTTTGGCGGTAACGACCAGTGGAGCAATATGCTCGGCGGTACGGAGCTTATCCGCAAAAAGCTCGGAAAAGATGCTCACGCGATGACGATTACGCTTCTCTTAAACTCCGAGGGAAAGAAGATGGGTAAAACTGCTCGCGGCGCCGTATGGCTTGATCCGAACAAGACAAGCCCGTTTGAGTTCTATCAGTACTGGAGAAATGTTGACGATGCTGACGTTATGAAGTGCATCCGCATGCTCACATTCATCCCGATTGAAGAAATCGACGAGATTGAAAAGTGGGACGACAGCCGCATCAACGAAAAGAAAGAGCTTCTCGCTTATGAGCTTACAGCTCTCGTTCACGGCGAAGAAGAAGCTACAAAGGCTCGCGACGCGGCAAGAAGCCTCTTCTCGGGTGGCGGAGACGACTCAAACATGCCGACCACAGAGCTTTCTGCAGCTGACGTTGGTGACGGTATCGGTATCCTCGATTTGCTCTTAAAATGCGGACTCTGCCCGTCTAAGGGCGAGGCGAGACGCCTTGTTCAGCAGGGCGGCATCTCGCTTGACGGTGAAAAGGTTGACGCGGCTGACTTCGTTGTTTCGGAAGATGCGCTCAAGTCAGGCGTTAAGATTAAAAAGGGAAAGAAAGTTTTCCACCGCGCAATAATAGGTTAAGAAAAAAGCCTTCCAAACAGATTTGTTTGGAAGGCTTTTTTGTTTTTAAATATTAAAGCCGCGCCCTGTACTCCGTTGGGCTTAAACCCGTTTCGTTTTTAAAAAACTGCGTGAAATGGTTCGGGTATGAAAAATTCATCATCTCAGCGATTTTTGAGACAGATGCCCCTTCCGCGAGAAGGCGTATTGCCTCGCGCAGGCGAAGTTTTCGGTAATACTCTTTCGGAGAGAGGTCGCAAAACTTTGAAAAAAGCGCTTTGAGGTAGCTTCGACTTATATTCACGCGCCTTGCAATTTCTTCAAGGGAGACGTTGGAATAAATCTCGCTCTCCATCGCCTCAATGACCGCTCGATAAGCTTTTGCCGCGCTCGTTGAGAGAACTTTGCCGTGATGCGCAGAGCTACGACAGATATCGATAATGAGAGCTTCAAGCTCAAGCGTCGCAAGCTGGCCGATTTCTTTCGGCGCGCTTTCTTCAAGAAAGTCGCGTGCTTTAGAAAACGCCGAGATAAAACGCTCTTCAAGACGCAGGTCAAGCGAGAATAGATGGTCATAAATCCCGTCAGGGAGCGCACCGCGCACCCTCATAGAGAGGTTGTAGACTTTTGGCGACGTGCCTTTCGCGCTCTTTATCTTGTGAAACTCCATCGGCGCGTGGAAGAGAATTGTGCCGCCGTCGACGAGATAAATCGTCTCTTCTTTAACGACTTCGACCGCGCCGCTTTTTATATAAACAAGCTCAATAAAGTCGTGGAGCTCACCGTCGAAGATAAACTTGCTTGAAAAATTGCGCTCAAAAGGGTAGGCGAGGCTCTCGATTTCAAAAGACCTCGAAACGGGTTTGAATGGTGCCATTGTATAATCACTGTCCAATTTTGTATATTTTGTGTCTGCGGAGGTATTTATATATAAAAAAAGATGCGATATAATTATTTTACCACAAAAAATACAAGTGTCAATGGGGTGGCAAAAAATGAAAGAAAAAGTAAAAATCGGATGCGTTGGGCTCGGACGCCGAAGCACCGCGCTTATAGAACAGTGTTTTTCAAAAATGGCCGATGTCGAAATCGCCATGATTTGCGAGAAAAACGAAGAATACATCGAAAAAATAAAAACATACCTCAAGGAAAACGGAAATCCCGAGCCGATTGCAACGCGCGAGTTTGACGACCTCCTTGAAAACCCCGAGCTTGACGCGATTGTCATCATGACCGGCTGGCAGGGAAGAGCAGAGCTTGCGTGCAAGTCGATGCGCGCAGGAAAGTACACTGCGATTGAAGTCGGCGGAGCGTTTGACCTCTCCGAGTGCTTCAAGCTCGTCGACACATACGAGGAAACGGGCGTTCCGCTTATGATGCTTGAGAATTGCTGCTACGGCAGAGAGGAGATGCTCGCCCTCAACGTTGCGGAACAGGGCGGTTTTGGTGAAATCGTCCACTGCGCAGGAGGATACCACCACTATCTTCCTGATGTCGAGCTTTTTGTCGGGCTTGACGGAGACTATCCGCACTACCGTATAAAGTCGTATATTGAGCGAAACTGCGAGCAGTATCCGACACACGAACTCGGTCCGATTTCAAAAGTGCTCAAATTAAACCGCGGAAACAAGATGCTCACGCTCTCTTCCTTCTCGTCGAAAGCGGCAGGGCTCAAAGCAAGGGCAAAATCGCTCCTCGGCGAGGATAGCCCCTACGCAAAGATCGATTACAGACAGGGTGACATCGTGACAACGATTATCACCTGCCTCGGCGGTGAGACGATTCACCTCTGCCTTGATACAACAACTCCGCGTCCGTACTACAGCCGAAATTTCACCGTTCGCGGAAGCCTCGGTATGTACAGTGAGGAGAGAAAAACTCTCTTCTTTGAGGGAATGGAAGAGGAGATAGAGAACAACATCGGTGAGATGTATGAAAAGTACGACCATCCGCTCTGGCGTGAATATCTCGCAGAGGGCGAAAAGGGCGGGCATAATGGCATCGACTGGCTCGTTTGCCGCGCATTTATAGAAAGCGTAAAGAACGAAACCGAGCCTCCGATTGACGTATACGACGCCGCTCTCTGGATGGCGGCAACTCCGCTTTCTGAGATGTCAATTGCGCGCGGCGGCGCACCTGTCGACGTTCCTGATTTCACACGCGGCAAATGGATATCGCGCGAGCCTGCGGTCGAGGGCAAATACTGCCTTGACAAAGTCTGCGAGGTGAAATAGAGGATGGAAGAGCTAATTTCACAGATAGTCGGGCTTATATCTTCGGCTATAATAATCTACATCGCGTTCGGTAAGGACATCAAAAAAATCCTCATCGGTGAGTTCTGCGTAAACTTTACGGTTGCGCTGACGTATTTTCTCTTAAGAGCCTATCTCGGGGGAATCCTCTGCCTTGTTGCGACCGCGCACACGTTTATATCATACGCATACAAAAAGAAGGAGAAAAGATTTCCGATATACCTTACCGTTCTCCTTTGTGCGGCATACGTTGCGCTCGGCGCCATAGGAGGAGAGAGTCTTCTTGATTATCTCCCCACAGTTTGCTCGGTTCTCTTCGCATTTGCAATAATTCAGAAAAACCCCCCTGCGTATAACATCTTTAACGCGACGAAGTCTGCCGTATGGGTGGCATATGATATCTTCATCGGCGCATATACCACGGCATTTGCCCACTTCTTCGTGTTTGTCTCTGCGATAGTCGCAATCGCTACATTCAACAAGCGAAAGAAATAAAAAAAGCTCCCAACTCTGACGGGTTGGGAGCTTTTTTAAGGAAGTTATGTGCCAAAATCGTGGTTTAAGGGTGTTTTATTCCTAAGAAGCACCGCCGTGGGGTGGGAGTTTTTTGCTTCTGAAAAAGGACAGAAAAAAAGCACACAGTGTTAACCTGCGTGCCTGAAGAGACGCTTATAAAGGGGCAATGTGCACGTTACCCCTTTATGATTTGCTTTTTTTAATTATGCACAATGTGTCTGCCTGCATCGCAGACTCATCGTCACTACTCTATTAGAGACCTGATGTTGAGAAGTCACTGAGTGAAGCGTGACCACCGTTCTCGATGTTAGAGTTACGGAAAAGCATAGCGATTCCGGAAGCTGTGATAACATCTGTAGAGTCAAGTGTGACGATTTCGAGTTTTGGTTCTGTATAGTTTTTCATACTACAGATCCTCCTCCACAAAATACTTGCAAAATTATTATATAACATCTTATACACAAATGCAAGAGTTTTTTTAAAAAAAATTTAAAAAATTTTTATTTTTATTCAAAAAAACGCAACGCAAGCAATAGAGCCAAATTATCGTGTTTTAAGGTTTATAGTTTTCTTATTTATGGTTGTTGTGTCCTCTGTAATCTCGTCATTTGTTGCCTCAAAGCGGATATATTCAAAGTTTTCCGCGAGACCGGGCGAGAGTTTTTCGATAGCAGCAAGAACCTTTTTGGATTCTGCGCGAAGCTCCTCTTCGTTATCAACAGAAACATCGGTTTTATAGAAAATCATCGGGAGAATGCCGTGGTCATCGTCATTTGCTATGCCGATTTCATAGACCGAGGAGTTGGTTGTTTCGGAAAGCGCAAGCGGAAGCTTGTGGGTTCCGGATATGTCAGCAAAGAGCTTGTAGCAGAGGTCTTCCATTTCAAGATCGTTTTCGTATCTGTAAAATCCACCCGGACGGAAGATGTTGCCGAGCATGCAGGAGGAGACGTAAGCCGCGAAGAGCTTTCCGTCATCAGCAAGAGCCTGCGTGTTCTTATAGATAGCAGGAGCGCCCTTGCCGTTGTACTCAAAGTCCGTCGGAGAAATCCAGGTGATTTTGAATTTTCCGCCTTCCTTTGCGAGGAGAACTGACATCATATGGGAAATCTTTTCTCCCTCGGAGACATACATCGCACAGTAAATTTCTTTTGAGGCAGGGGTTATCTCGATATAGTCCCCTGCTGCCTCACTCTTCTTAACTTTTACGGGGGACTCTGAAACGGTGAGGTCATTCATGTAATACGAATCGTAAAGAATGAAGGGTTTATCCACAAGCTTTGTAACCTCGGAGAAGAAAGCACCGAGATTTTCCTCGGTAGCTTCGAAGCCTGACGAGAAGAGGGGAAGAGCAAGAGAAGGGCTATTCTCCTCGAACGCCTGCATAAATGTAGAGAGAACTTCGTCAGCCTCAGCCTTTGTCTTGTCGTTCATTTCGGAAGTGAAGACATACTCTGGAGTTTCTGCCGGGGCAGGGGAGGTTTTGTCACAAGCTGTGAGGACAAGGGAAAGACTGAGCAAAAGCGCAAGGATAAGTGAGAGTGTCTTTTTCATGGTGCTATCTCCTTCTTTGTTGCATTTGTTGCATGCGGCGACGGCGACGGCGTCTGCGCGCACGGTATATCTTTTTGCGTATTATGATGGCAAGAAGCAAAAGCAGGATAAGGAAAATGAGAAGTCCGATTATCGCAAGGACAACAAGTCCAAGTACTGCAAGCGGGGACCTTTTCTTATCGCTCTTTGGCGGTGGAGTGAATGTGCGGACCGTTTGTGTATCCGCAACCGTGCACGGCACTGATGCAAGCTCTTCGCCGGTAGGTGCGGAAACAACGATGAAGTGCTCTCCTGCAACTTCCTTTGCAGTGATTGTGAGGTCGCTTAAGGAAATGTTATTTTCAATGCTTATTTCAATATTTTTTTCAAGGCGGTAGTCCTTGTCAGACGGAAGGTCCGCCTTCGTTACGGTCAGAGTGTGGAAGCTTTCAAAGCCGTAGTCGAGAAGCGCCTTTGTGTCGGTATATCTGTCATAGTCGCGAGGACTTCTCATAACTACCGCGATGAGCGTTCTTCCGTCTCTTTCCGCGGCTGTTACGAGAGTACAAAGAGCGTCGGTTGTGTATCCTACCTTTCCTCCGACAAAACCGTCATAGAGAAGGGAAGGATCGCTTATCATATAGTGCTGATTTACAAAAAGCCTTTCCTCAGGCTGTTCGTTGGTCGGAGCCATCGTGTATTTGTACGTTCCGAAGATTTTTCGGAAATCGTCGTTGCGTAGCGCGTAGCGCGTGATGCACGCCATATCGTAGGCTGTTGTCAGATGGTTCGGGTCACGGAGACCGTTTGCATTGACAAAAGTGGTGTTTTTCGCACCTGCTGCACGGGCGGTTTCGTTCATCATCGAGACGAAGTTTTCAATTGTGCCGCCGCAGTGCTCTGCAATACCGTTGCATGCCTCGTTTGCCGAGACGAGAAGTGCGGCGTATGATGCTTCTTCAAGAGTGAGCTCTTCGCCGACATCAAGGGCGATGTGGCTTGAGTTTCTCGAAACCGAGAAAACCGCGTTTTCCGACATGGTAATCTTGTCGGTAAGGCTTCCGTTTTCGAGTCCGCAGATAACGGTGGCAATTTTTGTTATGCTTGCAGGATGCTTTTGAACGTGCATATTCTTGTCGTAAAGAACCTGCCCCGTTTCCGCATCCATAAGCACGGCCGACTCGGATATGAGTGATGGTGCTGCCGAGGCTGTGCAGAAGAGAAACGCGGAAAGAGCCGCGGCGAGAAGGAATTTTAAAAATCGCGTCATTGAAATTTTCTCCTGTTCGGGTTTTAATTTATTCTGCACAGAATGTCACCGCATTAAACGGATGTCTTTTCCGAGAAACTCGAGTTTTACGAAATCTCCCTCAAGCCGTGAGAGCGTATGCGCGCCGTAGCGTGCCGCAATATCCTCTCTCTTCAGCGGAGAGATGATAATCGTTGCTTTACCCGACACGAGACGGGAGTTTATTATGTTGTAGAGAGCCGCGGTGGTAAACGGAGTCGCCATTTCGCATCCGACATCGTCGATGATGAGAAGCGAGCAGGAATATATTGCGTCAAGGTCGTCCTCGCGTCTTCCGAATTTAATGTCTTCGAGTTCTCCGAGGAGCGAAAAAGCCGTGTCATAAATGACGGAGAAGCCACGCTCCGCGACCGTACGTGCGATTGCGTGAGCGAGAAACGTCTTTCCGAGACCGCTGTCACCGTTTATAAAAAGGCTCATCGCTCCTTCACCGAAATTCTCGGCAAAGTTGCGGCAGAAAGAGAAGACCTCTTTCATCTGCGCACGCGGCGAAAGAGTGCCCGTACCGTTTTCGGGATAGACATCAAGCCTGAAATCCGAAAAGGAGACGTTGTTGATGCGAAGGTTTTTGTTTATCTTCTCAGCAACTGCCGTTTCATAGCGCTTGTGCATACAGCGGCAGAGAACGCCGCCGTCATACCCTGTGTCGTTGCAGACATCGCAGGTATATTTTACATCCGTCACGTCGGGAGCATAGCCTGCATCTGTAAGAAGAGACTGTCTCTCGGCAATAAGCTTTGCGTTTTTCTCACGGCGGAGAGCAAGGACGTCCGCTGCGCTTTCTTTCTTCCCGAAGGATGCGCGGATGATGTCAAACGCGGTTGAGGAAAGCTCGGAGTCAATCTCGCGTACTCTCGGAAGCTTCTCGTAAACCTCAAGGCGTTTTGCCTCAGTTGCAGCTTCAAGCTTTATTCGCTCATTTGCCCTCTCGCGGACAATGGATTCCACTATATCATTATCGTATTTCATAAGTTACTCCTTCCTTGAGCCAATGCGGCGGTTGAGTTCGCGAAGCCTCTCTGCCGCCGAAACATCTGCTTCTGAAGATTTTGCGGTGGTAACTTGTCTGGTGTCGTGGCGGTCGATATCCGAAGCGCTTTTAATGCCTTCAGAGTACCACACCTGCAATATTTTATCCATATATCGCCATTTTAAAGAACCGGTGTTGGTAACAGTTTTGTCGTATGCCGAGGAGATGAGCTCGTCGGAAAGCTCAAGGCGGAGCCATTCTGAAATGTACTTATCCTCCGTAGGAGCGAGAGGCCGCCCGAAAATTCCGCAGAGCGCGGCGACGCGCATTTTGTCCGACGAAAGCTTTTCAAGCTCGCGGAGATATTCTTCTGCACGTCCTGCAGTAAGGATTCCCTCGCGAACCCAGATTTTTGCTCTCTTTTCAATTGTCCGCATCGTAGGAACGCGACCCTCGCCGTATTTCTTCTTTGTTTCGTCAATACAGCTTGTTACAAGCAGGCATATAACGTCAACAGGAAGCCCGAGCCAGGAATAGATGCCGAGAAGCACCTGCAAATCGACTGTTGAAAGAAGTTTCCCGAGTTTCTGCTCGCAGAAGATGACGAGACTTTTGAAGTCCGCATCACTGCCAATGTGTTCGGCAACGTCCGTCTGCGAATATTCGGGAATCTCATCGGAGCGATCGGGGATGTTCCGGCGAGAAGGTTTTCCGATGAGACCGATTTCGGCGAGAGTATCAACTGCCGCAAGAACGCGGTCAGCTGTAAAGTGGAGCCTGTGTGCCGCGGCTTCAACGTCAATTTCGTCAGAATGAGATAATATGTATATGTAAAGAAGAGCCGCATCCCCCGAAGCTTTGTCCATAAGACGGTCTGCGGCGGCGGCAGAAATTGTAACGGTATTCGAATCAGAAAGCCTGACCTTCAACTTTGCCATCTGTCTGTCTCCCCAAAAGAAAAATATACATAATACATTATACAGGATTTTTCATTTTTCGTAAATACATATTACAAAAATTTTTTATTTTCCATTTGTGCAAAAAAATTAAATTTCCAGTTAAAATAAGTTGACCGAGACAAAATAAAGTGTTAACATATATTTATATAATGGGAGAAGGAGAAGTGAAAATGTACGAAATTATTAAAAAAGAAGCTTTGAATCCCACCGTTGTAAGAATGGTAATTAAAGCACCTGAAGTTGCACACCGCGCCAATGCAGGCCAGTTCGTAATTCTCCGCGCGGATGATAACAGCGAGAGAATTCCGCTTACGATTGCTGATTTTGACAGAGAAGCGGGAACGGTTACGATTATCTTCCAGATAGTCGGAGCAGGAACGGAAGTCCTCAACCATAAAAACGAGGGCGACTGCATTTCTGACTTTGCAGGTCCGCTCGGAAAGAAAACCGAAACCGAAGGACTTAAGACAGTTGCTGTTGTTGGCGGAGGTGTGGGCAGTGCGATTGCATACCCCGTTGCGAAGAAGCTCCACGAGCAGGGAACGTTTGTTGACGCTATCTGCGGTTTCCGCACACGAGACCTTGTAATCCTTGAAGATGAATTTAAGGCGGCAAGCAGCGAATTCCATCTCCTGACGGATGACGGCTCCTATGGCGAGCACGGCCTTGTTACGGACGCTCTCCGAGCCCTTATCGAGAGTGGCAGAAAGTATGACGAGGTTATCGCCATCGGTCCTCTTCCGATGATGAAGTTTGTATCTCTCCTTACAAAGGAATACGGCATTAAGACCGTTGTAAGTATGAACCCGATTATGATTGACGGAACGGGAATGTGCGGCGGCTGCCGTCTTACCGTTGGCGGCGAGACGAAGTTTGCCTGTGTTGACGGCCCTGAGTTTGACGGTCACCTTGTAGATTTTGACGAAGCTATGCGCCGTTCGAAGATGTATGCTGATTTCCAGAAGCATTCTTATGAAGATACTTGCAACCTTTTCAAAAAGGAGGTCGAATAAGATGGCAAACATGTCTCTTAAAAAGAACGAAATGCCTCAGCAGAGCCCGGATATCCGTCGCACGAATTTTGACGAGGTTGCTCTCGGCTATACCGCCGAGCAGGCGATAGACGAGGCAAAACGTTGCCTTCAGTGCAAGAACCGTCCGTGTGTCGGCGGTTGCCCAGTAAACGTAAAGATTCCTGAGTTTATTGCCCATGTAGCAGAGGGTGATTTTGAGGGAGCATATAAAGTAATCACGGAAACCAACTCCCTTCCTGCAGTTTGCGGAAGAGTTTGTCCGCAGGAGACACAATGCGAGTCAAAGTGTGTCCGCGGCATCAAGGGCGAGCCGGTTGCAATCGGCCGTCTTGAGCGCTTTGTTGCTGACTACCACATGCAGCACAATACGGAAAAACCCGTAAAGCCCGAGAGCAACGGCCACCGCGTCGCAATCGTAGGCGCAGGTCCGTCAGGTCTTGCTTGCGCAGGAAGCCTCGCTTCAAAGGGATATCAGGTAACTGTCTTTGAAGCCCTCCACGTTGCAGGCGGCGTTCTCAGCTACGGCATCCCCGAATTCCGCCTTCCGATCAAGGTAGTAAAGAACGAAATCGAATCCTTAAAGGCTCTTGGCGTTGAGATAAAGACAAATATGATTATCGGAAAAACTTTCCTCATCGATGAGCTCTTTGAGGAAGGCTATGAGGCTGTATTCATCGGTTCTGGAGCAGGTCTTCCGAAGTTTATGAATATCCCGGGAGAAAACCTCAATTGCGTATATTCCGCAAACGAGTTTTTAACCCGTATCAACCTCATGGAAGCATATAAGGAAAATTCACGCACACCTATCTTCCATCCGAAGCACGCGGTTGTCGTCGGTGGCGGTAACGTTGCTATGGACGCGGCACGAAGCGCAAGAAGAATCGGCGCAGAGGTCACTCTCGTTTACCGCCGTACCGAAAAAGAGCTTCCGGCACGAAAGGAAGAGGTCGAGCACGCGCTCGAAGAGGGAATCAAGTTTGAGTTCCTCACGTCTCCGATTGAAATCAACGGTGAGGACGGCAGAGTCAAGTCCATCACCTGCCAGAGAATGGAGCTCTCCGAGCCCGATGAATCTGGAAGAGCTCGCCCTGTCGTTATCGAGGGCAGCGAGTTTGAGATGGAGTGCGACTGTGTAATTATGGCAATCGGCACATCGCCGAATCCGCTTATCGCATCCTCAACAGAAGGTCTTGATACCCAGCGCTGGGGCGGAATCGTCGCAGACGAAAAGGGAAAGACAAGCCGTGATATGGTATGGGCAGGCGGCGACGCGGTTACGGGTGCTGCAACTGTTATCCTCGCAATGGGCGCAGGAAAGACAGCAGCAGAGGAAATCGACCGCGCAATTATGGGAAAATAACTCAGGAGTGTTTATAAAATGTACGAGAATATAAAAGAAAGTCTTAAAGCAGCGGCAGAGGAGCTTATTATTGCCGCAAAGCTTTGTGCAGGTGATGTTGTCGCCGTCGGATGCTCAACAAGCGAGGTCATGGGTGAAAAAATCGGAACCTCGAGCGTCGCAGAGCTTGGTGAAGTTATCTATGCTTCCCTTGCCGAAGTATTTTCGGCAAAGGGGATACATATTGCGGCACAGTGCTGTGAGCATTTAAACCGCGCACTCATTATGGAGCGCGAGGCATCTCGCGGTGCATACGTCTGCAATGCAGTCCCCCAGCCAAAGGCAGGCGGCTCATTTGCGACTGCAGCATACAAGGCAATGCGCGACCCCGTGGCGGTTGAGAGCTTTCTTGCAGACGCAGGTATGGATATAGGTGATACGCTTATCGGTATGCACGTCCGTCCTGTTGTCGTTCCAACAAGACTTTCCGTAAAGTCAATCGGCAATGCGCACCTTGTCTGCGCAAGAAGCCGCGCAAAATTCATCGGCGGCGAGCGCGCTCATTATGACGACAATTTAAAGTAAAGGATAAGAGCAATGGGAAAGTTTTTCGCGTTTATATATCGAATGAAATACATTTCTCGCTGGTCGCTCATGCGCAATACGCGGACTGAAAACCTTGCGGAGCATTCCTTCCATGTATCTGTGCTTGCTCATGCGCTTGCGGTCATCTCGCGAGACGTTTTCGGAAATGATATAAATCCCGACCGCGCGGCGAGCGTGGCTCTCTATCACGATATGCCCGAGATTCTCACGGGAGATTTGCCGACACCGATTAAGTATTACGGTGCTGACATAAAATCAGCCTACAAAAAGATTGAGCGCGAGGCAACCGATAAGCTTCTCGGAACGCTCGACGGTAAAATCCGAGGTGGAGTTGCAGACGCGGCAACCTGCGAGGATGATAAGATTGCCCGTATCGTCAAGGCGGCAGACAAGCTCGATGCCTATATAAAGTGTCTTGAGGAAAGAAATGCAGGCAATGCAGACTTCAAGAAGGCAGAGAGACAGACAAGGGAGGCGCTTGAAAAGCTTGAGCTTCCCGAAGTCCGCTATTTTCTTGAAAACTATATGGAAGCATTCTCAATGACGATTGATGACCTTTAAAAACAAAATAAAAGCTGTCAGGCCTTTTAGGTCTGACAGCTTTTATTTTGTTTGGGTTAATAATATTCGCCGACTTCTGTCTGTATTGCGGAAATAAGAAGAGCGGCATTGTCGCTGAGCTCGTATGAAAACTCCGTGCGCGTGAGCTTCTGTGCGGTCTTGATGTCGCCGTTATCAAGTGCGGCCACCGCCTTGTCACACGTACCCTGGAGCCTTTCTGCTTCGTTAACAATTTTGACCCACAGATCTTCAAAGCTCTCTTCCTCTTCTCTCTCGTGGCTTGAAATTGCCGCGAGCTCGTTCTTTATTGAGAGGAAAGTCTCTTTTGCAGTGGTGAGATGGTCTGTGTCTTCCGAGGTTTCATAGTTATTGAGACAGTGGTTTGCGTAGTCCGCATCAGTTACATACTGCTGAGAAATTGCATATTCAAGAAGAACGGAGTATTTTGCCGACTGCTTGTATAGGGAGATAAATACGCCGTCGTCAATTCTTATGGACGACATAATGTCCACGAAGACCGGGTCATCCTCATAAAACGCATCCTTGTCGCAGGTAAAGGAGAATCTGTAGAAACCGTCAACGCCTTTTGCGATAAACTCAAGTGTCATAAGGTTTCCGTTGTACGTAAATGTACGGTATCCCGTAGTTTTTCCGTAGGTGACAAGGCTCACATCGGAAGAAAGGGGAAGACCAAGAACGTCCGTTGTATATTCCGATTCCGACATATCAAGGTCGGCTTCCGTGTCTGGAATATAGATTGCAACAGAGTTTCCGTCTCCCTCAAAGGTAAGGAAGCCGTCGCTGTCGAGATTTCCCACGCGCTCGTATGTTTCGGGGTATTCGATGATTATTCCGTGAGTCTGGTTTTCATATCGGGCCGTCTTGATTTCTTCCTCCTCTTCAGGAAAGGTAGCGATGCCGGAGATGGCATCGTCTTCAGGCTGACACGCAGTGAGAGAAAACGCAAGGATAAGAGCAGATAAAATGTAAAAGAATCTTTTCAAGTTTTTCTACCTCCTATTCATCGGGTCTGTCAAGTGAGCGGTACTGTATAGCCTCGGCTATGTGGTTTGCCTTTACCGTGTCATCTCCTGCAAGGTCGGAGATGGTAAGCGCAAGGCGAAGTATTTTATCATAAGAACGCCCTGTGAGACCGAGCGTTTCAAAGGCTGACTTGAGAAGAGCTTCGGCGTCTGATTCAAGCTGTATAAGCTCGTGAAGCTTTTTTGCGGAAAGCTCTGCGTTGCACGAGACACCGCGTGCGTATGCACACTTACGTGCTTTTTCGACGCGCTTTCTTATCTCTGCCGAACTTTCACCGACTTTGTCGGTTGACATATCGTTATAGGTGACGGCAGGGACGGAAATATGGATGTCTATTCTGTCGAGAAGCGGCCCGGAAATCTTCCCCATATAATTCTTTACGGAAAGGGGAGAGCAGGTGCACTCATGAACTTCATTTTCAAAGCCTCGCCAGCCACACTTGCAAGGGTTCATGGCACAGACGAGCATGAACCGCGCAGGATACGTCACACTTCCCGAAGCACGGGAGATTGTGATTTCGCCCGTCTCCATCGGCTGACGGAGAATCTCGAGCGTGTCCCGATGAAACTCGGGAAGCTCATCAAGAAAGAGAACTCCGTTGTGAGCAAGTGAAAGCTCGCCGGGAAGAAGTGATGTTCCGCCGCCCGAAAGGGAAACGGTTGATGCTGTATGGTGCGGTGCGCGGAAAGGACGCTCGCAAAGGAGCGGATTTTCGTGCGAAACGAGACCGCGTATAGAGTGAAGCCCCGTTGTTCGGAGTGCTTCTTCGTGTGTCATATCGGGAAGGATTGAGGGAATCCTTTCCGAAAGCATGCTCTTTCCCGAGCCCGGAGGTCCGAGCATCAAGACGTTGTGGCCGCCTGCCGCCGCAATTTCGAGTGCACGCTTTACGTTTTCCTGACCCTTTACATCCGAAAAATCAAGATGCTTTTTCAGTGTCGGTGCAGGAGTCCAGACAGGCTCACGCGAGAGGGTAACTTCGTTTTTAAAATATCCGACAAGCTCTGCAGCTGTTTTTATTCCGTAAACTTCAAGCTCGTCTCCTGCAAGGGAGGCTTCTTTTGCATTATCAAAAGGGACAAAAAGCCGCTTAATACCGTTACGCTTTGCTGCAATCGCCATAGAGAGAACTCCACGCGTAGGGCGAAGCTCACCGCCGAGAGAGAGCTCGCCGAGAAAAGCACAGTCTGATGGGATTTCGGGAATCTGACCTGACGCAACAAGCATACCGAGAAGAATCGGAAGGTCATATATCGGGCCCTCTTTTCTCGTGCCTGCAGGAGCGAGGTTTATGGTTATCTTGCTTTTCGGGAATTCCGCCTTGAGGTTTTTTATCGAGGCGCGGACTCGGTCGCGCGATTCGCGAACGGAGGCATCGGGAAGTCCGACAACGTCAAAGCTCGGAAGTCCGCCCGAGAGAAAACACTCTGCGGTGACAATATATCCGTCGGCACCGTCAAGGCCGAAAGAGAGTATTTTCGATACCAAAAAAATCCCCACCTGTCATTTGAAGATAAATATCCATTATAATAAAGTATAACATATTAAAAAGAGGGTTTCAAGTATAAGAAATTGATTGTAAAAATACACCTCTTTGTGATATAATTAGAATGTAAATTTGTATAATAGGAGAAGTATGCTGTGGCAAACAAAGAAAACATCAGAAACTTTTGCATAATAGCTCATATCGACCACGGTAAAAGCACGCTTGCGGACAGGCTTCTTGAAAAGTGCAAGGCTGTTACCGAGCGCGAGATGGAAAACCAGCTTCTTGACGATATGGAGCTTGAGCGCGAGCGCGGTATTACAATAAAGGCTCGCGCCGTGCGGCTTGACTATATTTCAAAAGATGGGGGAGAGTATGTCCTCAATCTCATCGACACCCCGGGACACGTTGACTTCAACTACGAGGTTTCGCGTTCTCTCGCCGCGTGCGAGGGTGCGCTTCTTGTTGTTGACGCGTCTCAGGGCATCGAGGCGCAGACGCTTGCAAACACATACCTCGCAATAGAGCACGACCTTGAGGTTCTCCCCGTCATTAACAAAATTGACCTTCCGAGTGCGGACCCCGAGCGAGTAAAGACGGAGGTCGAGGATATCATCGGCATCCCTGCGGAGGATGCACCTGCAATCTCCGCAAAGATGGGAATCAATATCGAAGACGTGCTTGAATACGCTGTTGAGAACATTCCTGCACCGAAAGGTGATGAAAACGCACCCCTTCGCGCGATAATCTTTGACAGCCGTTATGACTCTTACCGCGGAGTTGTTGTTTATATCAGAGTTATGGAGGGCGAAATCCGCCCCGGTATGAAGATAAAGCTTATGGCAAGCGGAGCAGAGTTTGACGTTGTCGAAACAGGCTATATGCTTCCGCGCGGTGAACGCCCGACAAAGGTTCTTTCGGCAGGCGAGGTAGGCTTCTTCACCGCAAGTATCAAAAATGTTAAAGATACGCAGGTCGGCGACACGGTAACGTCACTTGAAAACCCTGCGTCCGAGCCGCTTCCCGGTTACCGCACCGTCCGCCCGATGGTATTTTCGGGTGTGTATCCTGCAGACGGCGCAAAGTATCCTGACCTTCGCGACGCGCTTGACAAACTGAAATTAAACGACGCATCGCTCACATACGAGCCTGAGTCAAGTGCGGCCCTCGGCTTTGGATTCCGTTGCGGCTTCCTCGGTCTTCTCCACATGGAGGTTATTCAGGAGCGTCTTGAGCGCGAGTACAACCTCGACCTCATAACAACCGCGCCGAGCGTTATTTATAAAGTCAGAAAAACCGACGGCGAAGAGCTTATGATTACAAATCCGCTCAACTACCCGAACCCCTCGGAAATCGAGTGGGCAGAGGAGCCGTTTGTTTCGGCAAACATCATCGCCCCGACGGAATACATCGGAAACATCATGGAGCTCTGCCAGGAGCGCCGCGGTGAATATAAGGACACGAAATATCTCGATGCAACACGCGTTGAGGTTCATTATGACCTGCCGCTCAATGAGATTATCTACGACTTCTTCGATGCGCTCAAGTCGAGAACTCGCGGATATGCGTCTCTTGACTACGAGCTTCAGGGATACCGCAAGTCCGACCTTGTAAAGCTTGATATTCTCTTGAACGGCGAAGCGGTTGACGCGCTTTCGTTCATTGTTCATTCGGAAAAGGCGTATCAACGCGCACGTCGCCTTGCCGAAAAACTCAAGGAGCACATTCCGCGTCAGCTTTTCGAAATCCCGATTCAGGCGACTATCGGAAGCAAGATTATTGCGCGTGAAACCGTAAAAGCTCTTCGCAAGGACGTTCTTGCAAAGTGCTACGGCGGCGACATCACGCGAAAGAAGAAACTTTTGGAGAAGCAGAAGGAAGGAAAGAAGCGAATGCGTAACCTCGGCTCGGTAGAAGTGCCGCAGGATGCGTTCATGGCAGTTCTCAAGCTTGACGAATAGAGGTCGATACAATGACTCCCCTCGGCGTATATATACACATACCGTTCTGTCTGTCGAAGTGCGCATATTGCGACTTTTACTCGCAGTGCGGAACGAAAAATGAATATGACGAATATACCTCGGCACTCCTTAAGCATATAGGTGAGGTACAGATGCGCTCGTCCGACTATGTTGTTGACAGCATCTACTTCGGCGGCGGTACGCCGACCGCGATAGGAGAGAAAAACCTTGTTAAAATCTTAAAGGCAACGCTCAAAAGCTTTAAGGTTTCCTCGGATTGCGAAATAACCTGCGAGGCAAACCCGAACACGGTTACTTTCCCGATGCTTAAAAAGATGCGAAGGGCAGGCTTTAACCGTCTCTCGTTTGGAATGCAGTCGGCGGTTTCGTCCGAGCTTCGTGTACTTGGAAGAACGCACAGCTTCGAGGACGTGGTCTCGGCAGTAGAGGCGGCAAGACGTGCAAAGTTTGAAAACCTCTCGCTTGATCTTATGTACGGTCTTCCGCAGCAGACGCAAGAAAGCTTCATGGAGTCAATTTCGGCGGCAATTTCCCTTAACCCCGAGCATATTTCGTGTTACAGCTTAAAACTCGAAGAGGGAACTCCACTTGCAGAGAGGCCTGAAACGCTGTTCCTTCCGTCTGATGACGAGGTTGCGGATATGTATCTCGATATGGTGGAGATGCTTGCAGAGGCAGGATATGAGCAGTACGAAATATCAAACTTCGCAAAAGAGGGAAGACCGTCGCGCCACAATATGAAGTACTGGACGCTTGGCGATTACTGGGGCTTCGGCCCGTCGGCACACTCGCTCGTCGGAAGAAAACGCTTTTCGTATATACGCGACCGCGCAGGGTATATTGAAGCTCTCCGCAACGGCGACGAGATAATCGACCGAATCGAAACGATAAATGAAACCGCGCGTTGCGGCGAGTATCTTATGCTCGGGCTTCGCACCGTGCAGGGCATACGCGCAGACGTGCTCGAGAAGAAATATCTCACGTTCTTCGATGAGATTGAAAAGGTGCTTTTAAAGTATTACAAATCAGGCTACACCGACTTTGACGGCGAGGCGTGGAGGCTTACTCCCAAGGGATTTCTCGTTTCAAACAGGATAATAGGGGAAGTGCTTGATGCGCTTGAAATATCGCGTCATCTCGTCCGCCCTGCAAACGGATATATAAGAAAGGAAGTATAAATTATGCGTGCAGTTATTACAGTTATAGGTAAGGATACGACGGGAATTATCGCCGCAGTATCAAACGTTCTTTCAGAAAAGAAGATAAACATCCTCGATATCAACCAGAGCGTTCTTTCCGATATGTTCGTTATGGTAATGCTTGTTGATATTTCCACAAGCACAACGCCGTTCTCGGCTCTCTCCGAGGAGCTTGTTGCTCTCGGTGACAAGATGGGGCTTAAGATTCTCGCAATGCACGAGGACATATTCAACACAATGCACAGGATATAAAAGCCCCGGTCTTTAAGGAGAAAACGCTATGATAAATTCATTTGATATTCTTGAAACCATAAAAATGATAGAAGAGGAGCACCTTGACATCCGTACCGTCACGATGGGTATTTCACTTCGCGACTGTGCAGGAAGCGATATCAAGGCGGTCTCCGAGAAGGTGTATGACAAGATAACCAGAACTGCGGAAAACCTCGTGCGTGAAGCAGAGGAAATTTCCTGCGAGTTCGGTATTCCGATTGTCAACAAGCGCGTTTCCGTTACCCCCGTTTCAATTCTTGCGGACGCTGTCGATGCAGAGGATGTTACTCCGCTCGCAAAGGCACTCGACCGCGCGGCGGAAACACTCGGCATAAACTTTATCGGCGGTTACGGCGCTCTTGTACATAAGGGAACGACAAAGGGCGATGAGCGCCTTATTGCTACTCTCCCCGAAGCTCTTGCGGAAACCGAGCGCGTCTGCTCGTTTGTGAACGTCGCGACTACTCGCGCAGGCATAAATATGGATGCGGTAAAAACTCTCGGCGAGCTTGTCTGCAAAATGGCATACTTGACGCGTGAGCGCGAATCCATAGGCTGTGCAAAGTTTGTCGCATTCGCAAACGCAACTGAGGATAACCCCTTTATGGCAGGCGCTTTCCACGGCGTCGGCGAGGGCGAAGCTGTCATCAACGTCGGCGTATCGGGACCGGGCGTTGTCCATAAGGCAATAAAGCGCGCAGGAGATGTTAACCTCACAGACCTTGCTGAGGTTGTAAAGCGCACAGCGTTCAAGATTACACGCGCAGGTCAGCTTGTTGCAAAAACGGCGGCAGAGAGACTCGGCGTTCCGTTTGGAATAGTTGACTTATCTCTCGCGCCTACTCCTGCAATCGGCGACTCGGTTGCCCACATCCTTGAGGAAATGGGACTCTCGTCTGTCGGAAGCCACGGCACAACTGCGGCCCTTGCTCTCCTTAACGACGCGGTAAAGAAGGGCGGCGTTATGGCTTCTCCGCACGTCGGCGGTCTTTCGGGTGCATTCATTCCCGTATCTGAAGACGCAGGTATGATTGAAGCGGCAACAAAGGGACTTCTCTCGTTTGACAAGCTCGAGGCAATGACGGCAGTCTGCTCTGTCGGCCTCGATATGATAGCAATCCCCGGCGACACGCCGCCCGAGGTAATTTCGGCAATCATCGCGGACGAAATCTCAATCGGCGTTGTAAACAACAAAACCACTGCTGTCCGCGTTATCCCGGCATACGGCAAAGGCGTTGGCGATTTTGTAAATTACGGCGGTCTTCTCGGTGAGGCTCCGATTATGAATATCAGCACCTGCTCACCGGCAAAGTTCATCTCTCGCGGTGGCAGAATCCCGGCTCCCATTCACAGCCAGAGGAACTAAGCTTATGGATATTTCAAGAGACGAGCTCTATATGCGCGAGGCAATCGCTCTTGCAAAGGAGGCGGCAAGCCTTGGCGAAGCGCCCATTGGGTGCGTTATAGTTCTCGATGGAGAGATTATAGGCCGTGGCTTTAACCTTCGTGAGAGCGATGGAGATCCGCTTGCACACGCCGAGCTCATCGCAATCGCCGAGGCGAAGAACCACGTCCACGGCTGGCGTCTTTGTGATGCGGAGCTTTATGTTACGCTCGAGCCGTGTCCGATGTGCGCAGGCGCGTGCATAAATTCGCGCATCGAGCGCGTTGTGTTTGGTGCGTATGATAAGAAAGCCGGAAGCTGTGGCTCGGTAATAAATCTCTTTGAGCTTCCGTATAACCACAAGCCCGAGCTTTCGGGCGGTGTGCTCGAGGAAGAGTGCGCAAAGCTTCTTTCTGACTTTTTTCTCTCTCTTCGGGAGAGAAATAAATTGCGTAAAATCGCGAAAAAAGACGAGAATTAATTTTTTTGTAACAAGTTAATGTTTTTTTGTTAATAATTGAGGAGTAAAATTTAGATTGTAACAGCCGAAAGGCTTTTACATAAATTAGATTTTTATGAGAAAATTCTTTTCTCTGTTACTCCTCCCCACTCCTTATTGCAACAAGAAAAGGGCGTTTTGAAAAAAGCGCCCTTTTCTTGTATTTTTGTTTGACATAAGAGGCTTGTAGTTATATAATAGTATAATAATGCAAAATTAAATGTCCAATGTTTTATTTTTCCATACAGGAGGTAATATTTATGTTTGAAAACCGCGTTTACAACTTCTCTGCAGGTCCGTCCATGCTCCCTGAGGCAGTCCTTTGCCGTGCAAGGGACGAGATGCTCAATTTCGCAGGCTCAGGTATGTCTGTTATGGAGATGAGCCACCGCAGTAAGGTTTATGACGATATTATAAAAGGCGTTGAGGCTCGCCTCCGCAAGCTTCTTGGCATCCCCGATAACTACAAGGTACTCTTCCTTCAGGGCGGTGCATCGCTCCAGTTTGCATCAATTCCGCTCAACCTTATGAAGAGCGGAAAGGCTGATTACATAGTCACAGGCCAGTTCTCAGGCAACGCTGCAAAGGAAGCAAAGAAGTACGGCGAAGTAAACGTCGTTGCAGACTTAAAGAGCGAAAACTACGCTCGTATCCCGTCACAGGATGAGCTGAAGCTCTCTCCCGATGCAGACTATGTCCACATCTGCGCTAACAACACTATCTTCGGTACACACTGGAACTACTTCCTTGAGACAGGTAACGTTCCGCTCGTTGCAGATATGTCCTCCTGCATCCTCTCCGAAGCAATCGACGTTTCAAAGTACGGTGTTATTTATGCCGGCGCACAGAAGAATATGGCTCCGGCAGGTCTTACGGTCGTTATCGTCCGCGAAGACCTTATCGGAAACGCCCGTGCAGATATTCCGACAGTTATGGATTACAAGGTAATGGCTGAGAAGGAGTCAATGTACAACACACCAAGTACCTACCC
This sequence comes from Oscillospiraceae bacterium, assembly GCA_017532355.1. The sequence goes on from JAFXJK010000058.1 coordinate 35,762, forward strand.
GATTTACGTTTGCGGTCTCGTTCTTGAGTGGATTGAATCACTTGGCGGTATTGCAGAGCTTGAGAAGATCAATATCGCAAAGGCAAATCTTCTCTACAACTTCCTTGATGAAAGTAAGCTCTTCATTCCGCACGCTGAAAAGAGCTCGCGTTCACTCATGAACGTCACATTCAGAACAGGCGATGAAGACCTCGATGCGAAGTTCGTAAAAGAAGCAGGTGCAGAGGGCTTCCTCTCTATCAAGGGCCACCGCTCCGTCGGCGGTATGCGCGCATCCATCTACAACGCTATGCCGGTTGAGGGCGTCGAGAAGCTCGTTGCCTTCATGAAGGACTTCGAAGCAAAGAACAAATAGGAGGTTATCCTGATGTATAACGTAAGACTTGTAAATAAGATTTCTTCAAACGGCCTTTCCCGTTTGCCGAAGGAAGAATTCACCTGCGGCGCAGACGTTGCAAACCCCACAGCTCTTCTCGTCCGCTCTGCAGACCTTCACTCTGAAGAATTCAACCCGGAGCTTCTCTGCATCGCCCGTGCAGGCGCAGGTGTCAACAACATTCCGCTTGACCGCGCAGCAGAGGCAGGCATCGTTGTTTTCAACACACCGGGCGCTAACGCAAACGCAGTCAAGGAGCTTGTTCTCACAGGCCTCTTCCTCGCATCAAGAAAGATAGTCGAGGGTATCGAGTGGGCAAAAACGCTTAAAGATAGCGGCGACGAAGCTTCTAAGCTCGTTGAAAAGGGCAAGGGCCAGTTTGTCGGTCCTGAAATCGAGGGTAAGACGCTCGGCGTAATCGGCCTCGGTGCTATCGGCGTCCTCGTTGCAAACGCTGCAGAACGCCTTGGTATGAACGTTCTCGGTTATGACCCGTACCTCTCCGTTGACGCGGCTTGGAGCGTATCGCGCAACATCCGCCACTGCACAGACATCAACGAGATTTACGAAAAGAGCGATTATATCACAATCCACGTTCCGGCAACACCCGAAACCACGGGTATGATCAACTCTGCTACAATGTCCATTATGAAGGACGGCGTAAGAATACTCAACTTCGCTCGCGGAAGCCTTGTAAACACAGCCGATATTTTAAAGGCTATCGAAGAGGGCAAGGTTGCAAAGTACGTTACAGACTTCCCCGAGGCTGCTCTTATCGGCGTCGAGAACGTCATCGCAATTCCGCACCTCGGAGCCTCCACTCCTGAAAGTGAAGAGAACTGCGCAGTTATGGCAGTTGATGAGCTCAAGAACTACGTTCTCAAGGGCAACATCAAGAACTCCGTAAACTTCCCGACGGTTGTAATGCCAAAAAGCGGCGATTGCAGACTTTGCATTCTCCACAGAAACGTTCCGAACGTAGTTAACAGCATCACATCCGCAACGAGTGCGGCAGGGCTCAACATCGCAAATATGCAGAACGCTTCAAAACGTGACTGGGCATATACGATGATTGACATCGACGGTGACGTTTCGGACGACATTGTCGAAAAGGTTTCAGCTCTTCCGGAAGTTGTCCGTGCGAGACTTATAAAGTAGTTAAAAGAAGCTTTTTTCATAAAATTTAATATTCACACAGAGTGTCGTCCATGCCGTTTGGGTATGGTCGGTGGAAAGGGAACACGGTGAGAACCCGTGACGATACCAGTCGCTGTATGTGTCCGTTTATGCTCGTTGACGAAAGTCAGTCATTGGGAAACTGAGAAGGCAGAACATAAACTATGAGGCACGAGCCAGAAGACCTGCTTTGATGCTTTTCCGTCCGTGCATTTGCATAGGAAAGGCAGATTTGTAAAGTGCTTTGAGTAGTTTTCCTCAAGGCTTTACTCGCTTTGCAAATTGTGAAGCTCACGGAAATACTGCCGTGGCAACCGTATCGGTTGCCACGGCATTTTATTTCAAAATAAAAAAAGGAGAAAAAAGAAAAAATGAAAAAGTTAACGGCAGCAATACTTTGCATAATTATGGTACTCTCGCTGGTGTCGGGAGTATCTTATGCGACAGATGAAAACATAAGCGTTACGGTAAGGTTTGACGCGGCCACTGTTGCGGCGGATATGGATACGCTATATTCCGACCTTCTTGCGTCGGGTATAATCAACGGAGAGACGACAAACCTCCCGTCTGATATAACGGTAACCGTCGCAAAAGGCTCGAGCGTAAAGGCGGTTATTGAAGAAGCGCAGAAAGAATGTGCATTTACGATAGAAGGTCTTTCAGAAAACTATATCACGCAGGTTGGATTTGTCGGAAGCGACGTGCTTGAGAACCTCGTAAGCATCCCCGTCGGCGATTATATGAGCGGAAACGTCTTTTCTTCGGCAGGTTGGAGCTTTTCACTTGACGGCGCAGCCCTCACGTCCGGAATTGATGCCGCAACTGTGGGAAACGACGGCGCAGTTATCGAGGGCCGCTTTGGACTTTATACAGGCTGGGACGAAAACTGGAACGCGATAAACTATGACAGAAATTTCCTTGCAAGCTACGCAGAGTTAAAAGAACTCGCAGAGCGTACTGTCAATACGGACAATTTCAGCGAAGAACAGAAGCAGAAATTTGAAACAGAAAAAGCAGAATGCCTGGCTCTCCTTTCTGAGATTTACAATGAAGCGTGCCTCAACGACGAGGTCTCCGCTCTTCTCAGGGAAGCACACCCCACCTTCAAAACGGGCGGCGGTATGTGGATTGGTTATATTGAGAAAAAGGGAGAAGCTCTTTACGGAGCAGATTCACCGACAGAGAAGATGGAGAGTGCAAATAAGGAACTCTCTACAGCAACCACACCGACTGACGAGAGCGTTATTGCGGACAAGGAGAGAATTGATACACTTCTCGGAAACATCGCAGGGGCATACACCGAAAAAAACTCCTGCTGGGAAGTAATGGATATGGGCGCATACAAAAAGTATGCATCCGAAACGGATAAAGTTCTCTCTGAAACTGCAACGAAAGAATTTGTGAAAGAGAGCATTGCGGATATCGCAGGAACCGACAGAGATTCAGATCTCACAAAGGCAATTCTTGCCCTTACGGCAACAGGAAAGGACGCGACAAAGCTCTATAAGGAAAACAGCAACACTCCGATAAGCGCAATTTCAAAGCTTAACGCCGCAGAACAGTCAACAAGCGTTTGGAGCGCACCGTACACACTTGCAGCATATAACCGCGAGGAATACGCAAACCGCGAAAAGGAAATCGCGCTTGTAAACGCGCTTCTCGCATCGCAGGGGGAGAACGGTGAATGGGATGAGTTTGGTACAATTGATACTACCGCAAATGCAATCGCAGGCCTCGCGTTCTATATGGATGACGAGGACGAAGAGGTAAAGACAAAGGTAAATGAAGCGATAGAAAAAGCTCTTGAGTATTTATCAACACAGCAGAACGCAGACGGAAGTTTTTCCGATTCATGGTCGGGAGCAAACTCAAACTCAACGGCAATGGTCGCAATCGCGCTTGCAGCGGCAGGTGTGGATACTGAAAATGACGCACGTTTTATAAAAAACGGTAAGGGCATAATTGACGGACTTCTCACATTTGCACTTTCCGACAACAGCGGTTTCGGGCACACAAACAACACCGCATTGAGTGATTACTCAACCGAGCAGGGTTTCCGCGCTCTCATCGCGCTTGCAGGAGCTATAAGGGCAGGTGCGGCGTATAACGTATATGACTTTAACGGAATTACGCTTACCCCGGCACGTGAAGCAGGTGAGACCACAGGTGGAGGAAGCTCGTCCGAGCCGTCAGGAGACGATATTTCGGTCTCGCTCACAATCAAGGCGGATAGCGAATATTGGCTTCGCGGATATAACGTAATACTCCCGGGTAAGAGTGCTTGCGTATATGACGCGTTCGTAAAAGGGTGCCGCGAAAACGGCATAACCTACAAAGGCTCGGACAATGGATATATTTCCGCAATAACAAAAGACGGAAAAACTCTTGCCGAGCGTGATAATGGTCCGAATTCGGGATGGCTTTATAAGCTTAACGGCATTTCTCCGCTTGAGGGGACTCGCGAATGTGCAATCGAAAACGGCGACAGCATTCAGTTCTATTATACAAAGGACTACACAAGTGAGCCGGGGTCGGGAGCTTGGCGTGACGAAACAGAGAATGAAGATCTGAAGACAGAAGAAGAGAACGTCCCTACCGAAAAGATTACGTTTGCAGACGTTTCTGAAAATCACTGGGCGGCAGAATATATAGAAGAACTTGCCAAAAAGGGAATTTTAAACGGCAGAGGTGATATTTTTGCACCGGAAGACAAGATAACCCGTGCCGAGTTTGTTACAATTCTCTCAAGAATAGAAAACGAAGATGTCTCGGGCAAAGTCGTGTTTGAAGATGTAAGTGAAAGTGCATGGTATGCAAAGAGTGTCGCGTGGGCTTATGAAAATGGCATAACAAACGGTATAAGCGATACCGTATTTGCACCGGGAAAGAACATTACACGTGAAGACATGGCGGTTATGATTGTAAGATACGCCGCGTTGAAAGAAGAAGTACTTAAGGAAGAAAACTCCGCGAAAACCTTCTCCGACGAGGCGGATATTGCAGGTTATGCCCTTGATGCTGTCAAAAAAATGCAGGTAGCAGGTATCATATCAGGATTAAGTGACGGTTCATTTGCTCCGAAGCGTTTTGCAACCCGTGCAGAGACCGCAAAAATGATAAGTATTTTGCTTTCGGTGATTGAAAAATGAGAAAGAGATTGATATTGCTCATTTTAGCTCTCGTATCCGCAATAGGCATTGTGTTCTCTCTGTGCGCTTGTGATAAAAGCGCGCAGAGCCCATCGGCTCCGACGGAAGGGAAAAGAGCAGAAGAGCCAACTGTTGTGGAGACAGAGGGGCCTGAGATTGAAATTCAGCAAGAAACGGCACAGCCGGAAGTTAAGACAGAAAAGAAGCCTGAGCCGAGAAAGGAAGAACCGTCTCTGCCGCAAAAAGAAGAAATACCGCAAATTCCGGTATCTGAAGAAGGAAAGGAAAAGGCAAACACTTGCCTTATTTCGGTAAGTTGTGATACAATTTTGAAAAGGCCGGAGCTTCTTGCCGAAGAAAAAAGGGAACTTCTTCCAACAGACGGAAAAATCCTTGACGTGCGCGAAGTGACCTTTGAAGAAGACGAAAGCGCCTTTGACATACTTCTGCGCGTATTGAAGGAAGAAAAAATCCACATAGAATTTATGGAGACTCCGCTTTATGACAGCGTGTACATCGAGGGAATAGGCAATATTTACGAGATGGACTGCGGAAAGCTCTCAGGCTGGATGTACAAGGTGAATGGAAACTTTCTGCAGGTAAGCTCTTCTGCATATCAGCCAAAGAGCGGTGATGAAATCGAATGGGTTTATACCTGTGATGCAGGAAAGGATATCGGCGGACAATAAGAGTTTTTAGAAAGGAGAGTGAATATGCGAGCGTTTAAAGACTACCATCCGATTGTGAATTTAATATATTTTCTCGCGGTGATTGGCTTTTCTGTGGTGTTTATGCACCCCGTCTGCATCGCGATTTCTCTCTCCTGCGCTCTTGTTTATTCGGTAATCCTCCGCGGACGGAGAGCGGTGGTTCTGTCGCTTGGTATGATGCTTCCGCTATTTATATTTACTGCGCTGTTAAATCCCGTCTTCAACCACGCAGGAGCAACGGTGCTTGCGTATCTTCCCGACGGAAATCCGCTGACGTTAGAGTCGCTTCTCTACGGGCTCTGCTCGGCGGGGATGCTCGTGTCGGTGATATGCATCTTCTCGTGCTTTGGCACAGTTGTATCGGGAGAAAAGTTTATCTATCTTTTTGGACGAATCCTGCCGAGTATTGCCCTGCTTATCAAAATGACGTTTCGGTTTGTTCCGCTGTTTGCAAGGGAGATAAAAGAGGTTTCCGATGCACAGAAAGGAATAGGCAAAGGTGAGAACACCTCACTTCTCCAAAAGGCGCGCTCGGGAATATCGGTGCTCTCGGTCATGATAACAAAAAGCCTTGAGAACGCCGTGGAGACTGCATCTTCGATGAAGAGCCGAGGCTACGGAAGCGGAAAGAGGACAGCGTTTTCAAACTACAAGTTTTCTTCAAGTGACGGAACAATCCTCGGTGCCACCGTCTTACTTTTCGCGCTTATTCTTTTTGGCGCCGCCCTCGGAGAAAACTCCGCGCAATTCTTCCCGAAAATAAAAATTACCCCCATAACGTGGGAGAATGTCGAATTTTTCATAGCATATTTTATTCTTTCGGCTCTGCCGATGGTAATTGAGATAAAGGAGGTGTGGAGATGGAAAAAATCAAGGTAGAAAATTTAAGCTTTACTTATCCGGGGGAAAGCTCTCCTGCGCTTTCGGGAATAAATCTTTCGGTTTTGTCAGGTGAGTTTGTTACCGTCTGCGGAAAATCAGGCTCGGGAAAATCGACTCTTCTCCGCGCCCTGAAGCCGTCCCTCACGCCTCACGGCAAAGCTTCGGGAAGTGTTTTCCTTGACGGGAAAAGAGTTTCGGAGCTTACCTCTCGCGAGGATGCGGAAAAGCTCGGCTTTGTGTTCCAGAACCCCGAAAACCAGATAGTTACGGATAAAGTTTGGTCAGAGCTTGCGTTCGGGCTCGAGAGCCTTTCTTACGCTACGGATGAGATACGGCTTCGCGTTGCGGAAATGGCGTCGTTCTTCGGGCTTTCCGACGTGTTCCACAAAAATGTTTCCGAACTTTCGGGCGGAATGAAACAGACGCTCGCTCTCGCAATCGTTATGGCGACATCCCCCGAGATTCTCATCCTTGATGAGCCGACGAGCCGCCTCGACCCGATAGCGGCGAAGAAGTTCCTTGAAACCGTTCACAGGTTAAACCGCGAGCTCGGCGTGACGGTAATTATAAGTGAGCATAACCTCTCTGAGGTTTTTCCGCTCTCTGACCGCGTTGTGGTTATGGAGGACGGCGAAATTTCTGCCGATTCCGCACCGAGTGAGATTGGAGAGCTTTTGGAAAACGCAAAGAGCGAGATGTTCCTTGCACTTCCGACGCCTATACAGGCGTATCACTCAAAGAAGAGCGCCCTCCCGTGCCCGATTACGGTGCGAGAGGGAAGAGCGTGGCTTTCTGAAATGAAAAAGGACGAGGCGTGGAAGTCTCAGGATGAGCCGAAACACCTCGGCAAGCGTGTTTTGGAAGTAAAGGATGTTTTCTTCCGCTATGAGAAAAACTCGCGTGACGTGTTACGGGATTTTTCCGTTTCCATAAATGAGAGCGAGATTTACGCAATCGTCGGAGGAAACGGCGCAGGCAAGACGACCGCGCTCTCGGTAATTGCAAACATCCGCAAAGTGCAGAGCGGCGAGGTTACGGTCGCAGACGGGAAGAAGCTTTTAATGCTTCCTCAAAATCCGCAGCTTTTATTTGTCCGCAATACGGTAGAGACAGACCTTTACGAAATAATAAGAGACGACAAAGCTCTGACAGAAACGGAAAAGAAAGAAAAGGTCTCTGAAATGATGGAGCTTTTCGGGATATCGCATCTCCGTGACCGCCACCCGTACGACCTTTCAGGCGGCGAGCAGGAGAAGGCGGCACTTGCAAAGGTGCTTCTCGCATCTCCCGATATTCTCCTGCTTGACGAGCCGACAAAAGGTCTCGATGCCCATTTCAAGCGCGAACTCGGCGAGCTTTTCAAAGAGCTTTCAGAGCGCAGAATCACAATCCTTATGGTCACGCACGACATTGAGTTTGCGGCAAGATATGCAACGCGTTGCGGAATGTTCTTTGACGGCGCGATTGTGAGCGAGGGCGAGCCGCGCGAGTTCTTTAGCTGTAAGAACTTTTACACGACTGATGCGGCGAGAATGGCGCGAGGAATGCTCGATTCGGTACTTCTTACCGAGGATATTATTTCCGCAATCGGCGGTGAGGAGCGAGTTTTCGCTCCGAAAAAAGAAAAGAACTTTCTTTCTTCAAAAAGGGAAGAAAGCAAAGCTTTTGAGACGAAGAAAAAAACGAACAAAATGAGCGTAGCCTTGTCTTGTATAATCTTTCTGATTCTTATTCCGCTTACTGTATTTTTCGGAATGAAATATCTTGACGACAGAAAGTATTATTTCATAAGCATTTTGCTCATAATTGAAACCCTTATCCCGTTTTTTGTAATGTTTGAAAAACGAAAACCGCGAGCAAAGGAAATTGTAATTGTCGCGGTAATGTGCGCACTTGCCGTTATCGGCCGTGTTGCGTTTGAGGCGATTCCGCAGTTTAAGCCCGTCGCGGCAATCGTCATAATCTCGGGCATTATGCTCGGCGGAGAGTCGGGCTTTCTGGTTGGTGCGCTGTCTGCGTTTGTATCGAACTTCTTCTTCGGACAGACGCCGTTTACGCCGTGGCAGATGTTTGCGTTCGGCCTTATAGGTTTCATATCGGGAATTTTATTCAGAAAAGGTATGCCGAAAAACAGAATTTGGGTTTGCCTCTTCGGCTTTTTCGCAACGTTCATAATATACGGCGGAATATTAAACCCCGTTTCCGTAATTCTCGGTCAGCCAAACCCGACGGCGGAAATGTTCCTTACGGCTTATGTAACGGGCTTTGCGTTTGACATCGTCCACTCTCTTGCAACGGCGACATTTCTCTTCTTCATTGCAAAGCCGCTTGCAGAAAAACTCTCTCGCATCAAGAAAAAATACGGAATATGACAAAAACGGCACTTTGGAAATTTCCAAAGTGCCGTTTTCTATACGAAGGTTTTCCGGTACATTTTCGGTGAAGAGCCCATTTTCTCGGCAAAGCGTCTTGAAAAATAAAATTGGTCGGAAAAACCAAGTCTTTCGCTTATCTGCATAATGAGAAGATTGCTCTCTCTGAGCAGGCGCGATGCTTCGGCAAAAACGAGATTATCGATATATTCGCCAACGGACATCATAAGCTCGCTTCTGAAATGCTTGTTGAGCGTACTTGGGCTTATCATACAATGCTCCGCAATGGTTTTCGTTGTCAATGATACGGAGAGATTTTGCCTGATGTGGTGAATTGCTTCCAGAACGCACGGAGACAGGTTTCGCGTGTTCAGCTCAACACCGTGCCTATCGACTAAATCGAGAAGGATTTCATAAACACGCTGCCTTATTCGGAGACTCTCACAAACCGAGCGACAATCGAGACCGTTTGAAAAAAAGCCGAGGTCGCGTGCATCTGCCTTTATCTCGCAGATTTTCGAGCATTGATGGAATAAATCGATTCCGTCAATGTCACACAGACTGAAATGGAAATAAAGGTGGTCCATATTTCCGTCGCAGGAGAAATCAAAGGAAAGCCCTGCGGGCAGCAGGTACCAGTTTCCCTCTTCGAGAAAAACATCTTCCGTATCGTTGACGGTTATGCAACATCTGCCGCTGACAATGTAAAAGAGACGCGAATAGCAAGGGTTGTGCACCTTGCCTTGCCAATGCGTGTCAACTTGAGCCCGTCCGTAGTATATAAGGCGCAGGTGAACCTGATTGATGTTCTGGCAAAGAAATTGGTTTAATAATGTGCTGTACATACTCAAAACTCCATGTTTTTGTCGGTTTTTCCATTGTTTAATGCATATTTGTCCGATATACTAAAAATAGCACAGAGAAAGAAAAAAAGCAAGTAAATTTTAAAAGAAAAGAGAGGAAATTACAATGAGCGAGAAAAAACTTAGAGACCATTTATGGATTTGGGGGCACCCCGCCAATGCAATGTACCCTTTTCTCAACAAGGGGGAAGAACAGCGTGGAGTCTCTACCGTGTCACCCGTTGAGGGGCTTTCCTATATCGGCGCAACAAACCTTTTTTACAACGACTACATAAAGCGTTTTGATGTTATGCTCGAATGTGAAAGGGCAAAGAACGTGCCGAAGGTAGGCTGGGTAATTGAGCGTACTGCGGCGACAGGCTCCGAGCATGACAACCCCGACGAGATATTTGAGCGAGTAAACGTAAAAGATGCGGCAACGCTTGCAGATATTGCAAAGAAGTATAAAAATATCTGCATAGGCATTTTTGACGACTTCTTCTCGCCTGCAAATCCTGCCAACAATCACGAATATTACACGCCTGAAATGGTGCGCGAATACAGAGAAGAACTCAATGCCGCGGGTATTGAGCTCTGGGTAGTTCTTTATACGCAGAATATGGATCATTACGGAATGGAAAAGCTTCGACCGTACCTCAAAGAATTTGATGGCGTAACGCTTTGGTTCTGGGAGGAAGAAGAGGTTGAAAACGGATATGACGAGCACATGGAGCTCTTCCTCAAAGAGACTGAAGGTCAGAAGAGAATGGTTGGCTGTTACATCTACAATTTTGCAAAGGGAAAGGCCGCAAACCCTGACCTCGTAATCGAGCAGCTTGAAAAGGGAAGTCGCCTCATAAAGAGCGGCGAGCTTGAGGCACTTATTGTTCATACCAATTCCGCTTTTGATCTTGAAAAGCCGTTTGAAGCGGTAGAGGCATGCCGTGAGTGGATACGTATTCACGGTGATGAGGTTGTAAGATAGGAGGAAGCAGGTTATGGGAAAAAGAGAATGGAGCATCGTTGATGCTTATCGCCCACCCCTTAAAAAAGGAGATGCGACAGATTATCAGGGACATGAATGTGTTCTGATTTTAAACCGTACGGAGCAGGATGCGCATTGTCTGATAGACATTTATTTTGAGGACCGTCCTCCGGTAAAAGGAATTGAATTCACCGCCCCTGCCGAGAGAATAAGCACATTTTATACGGATAACCGCGAGCTTCTCGGTAAGGCCGATATTGGCGTGCAGGTTCAGTATTCAATACATATCACAAGCGACACGGATATAGTCGTGCAGTACGGCAGAATGGACGTCAATCAGGATAACCTCGCGTATATGGTCACCCTCGGCTATGGCGAATAATATACTTGGAGGTGGACTTCAGATGACGATGATTGAAACCGTGCTCGGGCCAAAAAGCAGTGATGAGCTTGGAGTTATAGCACCGCACGAGCACTTTTTCATTGATACGACCTTCGAAGCGCAGGAACCGTCAAACGAGAAGATGCGAGCGCTTTTTGAGAGCAAAGTCAGCATAAACAATATAGACGTTCTTCGCAGAAACCCGTTCCTTGTAAAGGACAATATGGTTTTGGACGACCTTGATCTTGCAATTTATGAGGTGGAGCGGTTTCGCGAAGCAGGCGGAAATACGATTGTAGATCTCACGAATATCGGAATCAAACGCGACTTGCCGAAAATTCGTGAAATCAGCAAGCGCACCGGAGTCAATATCATTGCAGGCTGTGGACTTTATACGGGTCTTACTATCCCCGAGCCGTATGCTTCAATGACTGAGAATGAGCTTGCTGAGGAGATGATTTCCGAAATACGTTTCGGAGAGAAAGAAAGCGGAATAAAGCCGGGCGTTATCGGTGAGATAGGAACGAGTGAAGTTATTGAAGAGCTTGAGGCGAGGTCTCTCCGCGCCGCGGCTTATGCAAATCTTGAAACAGGGCTTCCGATATATATTCACACATATCCGTGGAGCCGTGCGTCCCTTGATGCGATACGCATTCTTACGGACGAGGGTGTTTCGCCCGAGCAGATTTGCATCTGCCACCTGGACGTCGAGTTTGATTATGATTATCTCTGCCGCGTTTTTGATACGGGCGTTTATGCAATGTTTGACAATTTCGGCAAGGAATATTATTTTGCAAAAACGGATGCTGTATTCTCAGGAGGTCCGTTTGAAACGGATATTGACCGAGTTCGTATGATAAAGCGGATGATTGCGGACGGACATACGGACAGACTTATGCTCGCAACGGATGTGTGCCTGAAGTCACTTCTTCACAGCTTTGGCGGCTGGAGCTATGACCACATCTTCACAAATATTGCTCCGATGATGGAAAACGAAGGAATAAGCCGCGAGGATATTGATGCAATTCTGATGAAGAATCCGAAACGCTTTTTGTGTTCGCGAAGACATTGATTAAAGGAGAAAAATTATGAGTAACGATTTTATAAAGTCTTTTGAAATTGCAGGAGACGGTGCGGTGGGAGATATTCTCTCGAAAGACCGCAAGAAAAGCCGTGGTCGCCTTAAGGTGGGAGTCCTTGCTCTTACGTGGTTTGAATGGTGGCCGATGTTTCCGGAGAGCGGAATGAGAGAGCAGATTGTGGCGGATGCCGAGAAATTCTGCGAGCTTGTACGAGAAAAATTCGGAGATAAATACGACCTTGTATTCCCGAAAGAGCACGTAGATACCCTGGATAAAGCTTATGATGCAGGGGTATATTTCAAGGAGCAGGGCGTTGATGCAGTCATCATCGACGAGGCGACTTACGTAACAGACTTCATCCCGATTCAGGCGATAGATATGATTCCGGATGTTCCGGTTATTCTTTTTGTAACGCAGGCAACGTCAAATTTGTGGGATACAATGAAAAATACCGATGTCATCCGTTTTGAGGGACTTGTCGGTAATACACAGCTTGCAGGGGCTTTTGCAAAGATGGGAAGACCGTATCGCGCGGTTGTCGGCTCGCTTGAAGATGCAGAAGGCTTTGAAGAATTGGATAAGCACCTTCGTGTGCTTCAGCTGATTTCGGATCTTAAGTTTATGGACATCGGCTTTGTCGGTCACACCTTCCGCGGAATGTATGATATTGAGGTTGATAAGACGAAAATCAAGGGAGTTTTCGGTCCCAACGTGCTTTATCTTGATGTTGCGCACCTTATTGACATCTGGGAGGCACTTACGGAAGAAGAAATCGCGGAGTTTGTAAGAAAAATCCGCGACGAGCTTTGCTATGACTATGTTGGTATTGATGATGAGGATATAAAAAAGTCTGCATCTCTCGGCCTTGCAGTTAAGAAGCTTGTGAAGAAGTTTGGCATCGACGGACTTACCCTTCTTGGTCAGCATCACGTAGAGGTTGCGACAAGAGCTTCTGCAGACCTTTCGTTCTACTGTGTTGAGGACGACGGATGCATGACTTCGCATGAGGGAGACCTTGCAAACCTCATAATGAAGTTTATATTAAACCGCCTCAGCGGAACACTCCCGATATTCCTTGAGTGGTCAGGCTTTGACGTGAAGAGCGACTCGCTCCTTCTCACGCACCACGGCGTCGTAGATCCGCGCCTGTATGCAGCCGATCAGAAGAAATGCCGCGTGACACCGTCTCCCGAGAAGTGGGATTTTGAGGGCAACGGCTTCTCTGTTGAGTATTCGGGAAAAGAGGGCGAGGTTACACTTGCCTGCATTATTGATGCAAAGGATGGCTGGAAGCTTCTTCTTTCAAAAGGAAAGAATATGGCACTTCCGCAGACACCGAGCTTTGCTCCGCAGTTCCATTTTGTCCATGAGAAATTCGGATGCAAGGAATACATAAAGAGAATCGTCGAAGAAGGCGTTGCACACCATGTATGTATGGTTTACGGAGACCTTGCCGAGGAGCTTCGTTTGTACGCTCACTACGCAGGCCTCGATGTTGTTGAAATCTGATGAATCGAGAGGGAGGAAATGATGATAAATTTACCGTATATTCCGCAAAGCGAGTTTGAAGCTCGTGTAAAAAATGTTCAGAAAGCCATGAAAGAGGAAGGTTTTGACCTTCTTCTCTCATACGGAAACGAGGCAGAGCCTCAGTTTGTTCGCTATTTTTCAAATTACTGGCCGTCTTTTGAGACGGCAGGTGTATTGATTCCTGCAGAGGGAGAAGCGCTTCTCCTGATAGGTCCCGAGAGCTTTACTTATGCAAGCGACCGATCTGTTATTGGGGAAATCAGACTTTTGAAGGCGTTCCGCGAATCGTCTGAACCTGAATATCCGGGAAAGAAGCTCGACACCTTCAATTCTGTTTTCTGTGAGCTTCTCGGGGATAAACCCGTTCGCAGAATAGGTGTTGCAGGACTTCCGCTTATGACAATCGGTGTCTATGAAGCATTAAAAGAGGCTCTCGTTCCTTATGGCAACATTCCCATCGAAAAGGCAGACGAGATAGTAAACCGCATGCGTATGAGAAAGACCTCAAATGAGCTTGCTTGTATGCGCGCCGCGGCGGAGATTACTGCAAAGACCTTTGATTATGTTCTTGAAAATATCCGTGTGGGAATGACTGAACAGCAGGTTGCAGGTCTCGCTCTCGGAAAGATGCACGAGCTCGGTGCAGAGCGTGAGTCATACCCCGTGTGGGTTCTTACGGGCGAGGGTTCAAACCAGGCTATAAGCCGTCCGAGAAGAAAGTGCATCCAAAAAGGCGATATGACATTTATCCAGATTGGTGCGCGTGTTGACGGATATGCTTCAAGCATCGGTCGCCCCGTCGTGTTCGGAAAGGCAACCGAGGAGCAGAGACGGCTCATCGAAACCGGTTATAAGGCACAGAAAGATATTATCGCGAGACTCAAGGCAGGCGTTCCTGCAAAGGATATAGCCGATTTCCATGTAAAAAACGTTACGGAAATGGGCTATGGTGATTGGTTGCTCTACGGCCCGTGCCACGGTAACGGAACGATGGAGGGCGAAGCACCCTGGATTGAGACCAACTCCGATTATCTCCTCGAAGAGAATATGACGTTCTGTGTCGATATCTTCCTTGGTTCCGAAAAGACAAAAACAGGTCTCAGGATGGAAGATGTTGTTTGCGTAAAGAAAGACGGTTGTGAAGACCTGACGAATTACAGACGCGAACTTTTCGAAATAGAATGTGAATAAGAAAACGGCACGCATACAAAGTATGCGTGCCGTTCGTTATAGTCGGGTATTAGCGGTTTTTAATTACATCGAGATATTGCTCGAAGTAACGCTGGCCCATGATGTGCTGTGATTCTCTGGAAAAATGAATTACGTCGCCGTTGGAAAGGACCTGGTTGTTGCTCTTGAGGTCAGAAAGGTCCAGATATCTGCCGCCACGATCCTCAGCGCTCTCGCGAATTGCTTTCATTACGGCATCTGCACAAACCTTGTGTGACTGATACCATTCGTTGCAGAAGCCTCCTGTAATAAAGGGTACGGATTCGCAATTGAATTTTGTATAAAAATCATTAAGCATTGCCGTGAGATTTGCCTTGTGCGAGAGGTAGAGCGTTTCGGGATTGCAGCCGACTTCCTCGTTTTCGACAACGTCATGCTCACCCTGGTGCCACAGAAATGCAACAAGCCTGTTTTCGGGATTGCAGGAAAGAGCAAGGCTGACCATCTCGATCATGCGGTTGTGCAGGGGGTTGCCGACACCCCAGCCCGGGCAGGTAAAACCTGTTCCACCATAACCGGAATCGATGATCAATACCTTTCTGTCGTGATCGAGACATTTTGCCGCATAGTTCTCGGCAAAAGTAATTGCCAGGCAACTGATTTTTCCATAATCGCACAGAACCTCATCAGCAATTCTGACAGTGTTTCTTGCTGCGGGGTTCAAAAACTTCATAATGAATCTGTAAGGACTGCCGTCCTCAGGCACGGCATAGAAAGGCACCGCATCGTTTTCCATAAGAAGAACGCGTTCGTTTGGAACGTATTCCTTCGTAACGGGGCCCTCGCCGTATCCGGAAGAATTGGACTGACCTGCCAAAAGAATAATATCAAACTTTTCTTTACTCAATGTATTACGCATAATAGACCTCCTGCCATTCGTGCTTTTGTTAATCTATGAGAAAATTATAGCATATCACTCAGCAGGTAAACATAGAAAATCCATTAAAATTATGGAGTTTTAGGGATATTTACCCCAAATAGTCAGCGTATGTACCTTGAGAGAAGAAAATGTATTCAAGCTTTTATTCGAAGAAAGATTTAAGAAACTGGGCAACTGTCATATTCTCGACAATCGCCTCACACATCCAGTAGTTTCCGAGCTGATTTCCGCAGAGGTAGTTGATATAGACATTGCCGTTCCAGTCGCACATATCAACGTCCGAGTTGTTGCAGTTGTAAGCGGTTTTAATCTGCTCAAGGCGCTCGGGGGTAAAGTCGCAGATGTGCTCTGAGTAGAGCTTGTCCTCGTTTGACGGCATGAGAAGCGGATTGTATTTTCCCGTCTCCCAGTTCTCAAGATCCTTTGAACGCGAGAGAACGTTTGTAAACACACGGCACGGCAGAAGCTCTACCGCGATTGCGTAGTAATAGCCGTCACTGTATCTTATCCACGGTCCGCCGTTGTAGCGCTCTTTTGTGAGTGAGTAGCGTGTCGGGTCAAGGTGCGTCCAGTTTACAAGGTCGGGGCTTTTTGCGAAAAAGTGAGTATAGTTCACCCCAACATACTCTTCGGGTTTGTAGGCCTCAAGAATGATAACATATCCGTCGGGGCCTTTTGTAATCTGCGTGTTGCAGTAGGCCCAGCCGGGGTTTGTGAAGAGGTCGCGAGCGGACCAGTTTATAAGGTCGGAGCTTTCATAGATGCGGATGGTGTCGGGGCTTTCCATCGAAACGCCCGTAACATAAATCTTATCATTATCAATAAAAGCCGAGTGGAAGTAGCTGTCCTCTGCGAGTGTCGAGAGAATTTTTCCCGACTCAACGTCGCGGATGCTCGCCTTTGCCACTCCCTTTTCGAGTCCGAAGCTCGGGTCGATGAGCTCGAGACGATGGAGACGGCCGTTCCATACGAAAGGAGTCTCCTCCCCGTAGGGAGAACAGATGCCGAGCTTTTTAATCTCGGGATAGCCGTTTATCATCTTTGTATTTTCGTCATACATAATTTCTTTCATGTAAAACCCTCCTTGAAGGAAATGTACTGTAATTATACAATCTTTTTTGCGCCGTTGCTTGTAATATAATACGGGAAAGTATAAGAATATTATCGTTTTGCTATTTGTCGGTGAGAAGGGCTTAAAAAAACGACAAGGCAGGGTGCCTCGCCGTTTTTATTATTCGCTTTAGAATGTGAACTCGCTTTTTTCAAGATCAATCAACCACTTGCCGTCGTCAGCCTTGGTAACGATAAGGGTTCCCTGATGTGTAATTACGTCGATTTCAAGATTGTTAATGGTAGTTTCAACGAGCTTCATAACCTCGGGCATAAGCAAAGCAAGCATTTCGTCCTGGGTTGTGCTCTGCGTAATTTTTCCTGAAGAAATCATTTCGTTAATGATGCCGGTGATAGCTTCTCTGTTTGCTGATTCAGAGAAGACGTCTCCAAGATTGGCACTGTCGGAATCCGGCACGTTCAAATCTACGGTAACGGTATATTCATTGCCGTCTTCGCTTCTTACAGCATCCACCATCGTATAAGAAAACTTGGACTTGAGTTTTTCGATTGTGTCGTTGAATATTTTCTGGAGATCCTGTCTGTACGGCTCCATCTCTGCAGGAACATCGTTCATGGCCGTATCAAAAGCTGCAGTCAGATCAACTTCAGCGAGTTTTGCGGCAAGGTCTTCCTTGTTGACAACGTACTGATCAAGACCGTCAAAATTTAATGCTATATAAGCATCCATAAAGGATTTTACGGTAGCCTCAACCTCGGCCTTGTCCTTTTCGGGATTAGCGAAAAGAGAGCAGGACACCGTTGAAAATGCGAGGGTAAGTGCAAGTAAAAGAGCTAAAAACTTTTTCATAAAAAAACCTCCCGAATATCGTTAACTATACTATAGCACCGTGAGGGGAAAAAGTCAATCGAAGACTTCAAGTCCCACCTTAAAATCAAAAGAGCACATACAAAAGTATGTACTCTTTTAATGGTGCGGGCGGTGGGACAAAGCTGCTTCGCAGCTTGCACCCTCGACGACCTAAATGCTTTGCATTTCGGTACCCGTCTTCGGGCATATGCGCTAAAAACGATTATCAATCGTTTTCTTAACGCGCATACCCTCTTAGGCTTCAAGTCCCACCTTAAAAATCAAAAGAGCACATACAAAGTATGTACTCTTTTAATGGTGCGGGCGGTGGGACTTGAACCCACACGTCGAAGACATTGGCTCCTAAGACCAACGTGTCTGCCATTCCACCACGCCCGCGGATATTAAGTTAGGTTACATCGTTCTGCGTCCCTCTAAAGCTCTGATGAGTGTCATTTCATCTGCAAACTCAAGATGTCCGCCGACGGGAATGCCGTAGGCAAGGCGCGTCGTCGTAACTCCGAAAGGGGAGAGAAGACGTGAGATATACATAGCCGTTGCTTCGCCCTCGGTATCGGGGTTCGTCGCAAGGATTACCTCCCGTATGCCGCCTTTCGATACGCGCGCAACAAGCTCTTTGATTCGCACATCATCGGGACCGATGCCGTTCATCGGAGAAATGCAACCGTGTAAAACGTGGTAAAGCCCGTTGTATTCGCGCGTTTTCTCAATTGCCGCGACGTCTTTCGGGTCTGAAACAACGCAGATAACGTCGCGGTCGCGAGCTTCGTCTGAACAGAGCGAGCAGATCTCGGTATCCGTCATATTCTGGCACACGGAGCAGAACTTAACCTTTTTCTTCGCCTCGATAACTGCGTTTGCAAAGCCCTCGGCCTCAGCTTCGGGCAGCGCGAGAACGAAGAAAGCAAGCCTCTGCGCCGTTTTTCTGCCGATACCCGGAAGCTTCTGGAACTGCTCTATTAAGTTTTCTACAGGTGCAGAAAAGAAACGCATATTCCGCCGCCTCCGTAAAGATTTTTAGAACATACCGGGGATATTCATACCGCCCGTGATTTTTTTCATACTCTCGGCTGTAGCTGCTTCTGCCTGGCCCATCGCCTCGCCGATAGCCGCAACGATGAGGTCCTCAAGCATCTCGATATCGTCGGGGTCAACAGCCTCAGGCTGAATCTTGATTCCGAGAACCTTGTACTTTCCGCTGACAGTTGCTTCGACAACGCCGCCGCCGGCTGATGCAGTATAAGTCTTTTCCTCAAGCTCCTGCTGCATACGCATCATATCCTGCTGCATCCTCTGAGCCTGCTTAATCATATTCATGTTTATTCCGCCACCGGGAAATCCGCCTCTTGCCATAGTAATAACTCCTTAAATTTATTTTATCGTAACTCCGTCAAAGTCGCCAAGCCCCGAGAGGAGCTCGTCAATTCCGCTGGTTTCGGGAACTTCAACCTTGACGCCGCCTGCGGTGATAATGATGCCGGGGGCAACCTTTTCCGTCGCAGCGCGGAGAATGTCCATATTTTCTGTTTTTCTGAGCATCTGCATTGCAAACTCTTTTTCGCTTGAAAGAGTCAGCATATTATCCGAAAGTGTAGCGCAAATGCTTCCAAAGAGAGGAGTAACGCCGGGAGAAAGCTTGCCTCGCGCTTCATTGAGTATCTTTTTCCATAGCTCGTCTGCACTTCCCGACGGTACCGCAGGCGAGCTCTTGCGCTCGGGTGCAGGGACTGACTCGGACGCCTTTTCAACGGGTTTTGGCTCTTCCTTTTTCGGAGGAGGCGTAGCCTCTTTCTTTACCGGTTCGTCAATATCAAACGGGGGAGCATCGACTGCCGATGTCTTCTGAACAACAGCGCCGTTTGATATCAAGTCCGAAAGCTCGTTTACTCTCGCGACGATTGAGGAAAGGTCTTCCTTTATCGCGCCCTGACATAAACGAACACAGCAGATTTCCGCGTCGATTCGCTTGTTTGAGCTTTGTGCGATTGCGCTTGTCGCGGCCTGAAGTGTTTCTATAACGGAGCATAGGCGAAGAGTGTCAAATCCCTCGCCAAGCTCTGTAAGCTCTGCCTTGGTATATCTTGCGCTGAGGTTTGGGATAGCGTCCATGTTGGCGGTTTTCGAGATAAGAACATCTCTGAAAATCTCTGCAAGCTCGGTGAGAACCGAGTTTATATTTTTACCGCCCGAGTAAATCTCATTGAGAAGAGAAAGTGTTGTTTTAAGGTCGTGATGTGCGATAGAAACCGCCATATCATACGTCTGCTTCTTGCCTGCAAGGCCGACGATGTCTTCAACCGTTTCGCGCGTAACGCGTTCGCCCGACATAGAAATGCACTGGTCAAGAAGAGAGAGCGCGTCGCGCATTGCGCCGTCAGAAAGACCTGCGATATATTCTGCAGCTGCAGGGTCGAGCTCTGTGCCTTCGTTTTTTGCAATGAAGATAAGGCGCTCGGAGATAGCTGAAAGAGGAATGCGTTTAAAGACAAATCTCTGGCAACGGGAAGCGATTGTCGCAGGGACTTTGTGAAGCTCAGTCGTTGCGAGAATGAAGACGACGTGTGCAGGGGGCTCTTCCATAATCTTCAAAAGCGCGTTGAAAGCCGCCGTAGAGAACATGTGGACCTCGTCGATTATGTACACCCTCTTCTTGACGTTTGCAGGGGAGTAAATCGCTTCGTCACGAAGGTCGCGGACATAGTCAACGCCGTTGTTTGAAGCCGCGTCAATTTCGACGATGTCGAGGATTTCCCCGCTGGAGATGCCGAGGCACGACGGACACTTGTTACACGGGTTTCCGTGGAACGGATTCTCACAGTTTATAGCTTTTGAGAGAATTTTTGCACAGGTCGTCTTTCCGGTGCCGCGGGAACCGGAAAACAAATATGCATGAGAAGTATGTCCCGTTTCGACCTGACGAGTGAGAGTATCGCATATTGCGCCTTGACCGACTACGTCGGAAAACGCCTGCGGTCTCCACTTGCGGTAAAGAGCCTGATACATCACAAAATACCTCTTACTTTCACTTTGACACATTGCACGACCGCACACCCAACTCTCGACAGCAGAAGTATGTGCGGAATTTATACAGACAGCTCAAGGCCGGCACGCCCACGGCACACAAAGAAAACCGCTTAATGCTGCTCGGTTCCCCGCCTGACATGGTTCACAGCCCTTTGTTGCGCAGGACCGACCTATCAACACTGTATATATAACCCTGCCACACACAACTGAGCCTCAAATCGGGAATTCGCCCCTGCTATAGCGGTTTGCAGGTACAGGGCACCGCTGACTCCCCGGATAGTGCGGTCTTGCAATGTGTCAAAGTATAGAATATAAAAATTACAAAAGCTTGATTCCGTGCTTGCGGCAGACTTCAACGTCTGCTGAAGGCCATACGGACGACTGAACCTCGCCAACGTGAGCACAATTGAGAAGAAACATACAGAGTCTTGACTGACCGATGCCGCCGCCGATGGTGTAGGGAAGCTCACCGGAGACGAGAGCTTTCTGGAAGGGAAGCTCGAGCCTGTCCTCGCAGCCTTCTGCCTTCAGCTGGGAGAGAAGAGCCTCTTCGTCAACGCGGATTCCCATTGAGGAAATCTCAAACGGACAGTCGAGAAGCGGATAGTAAAGGACGATGTCGCCGTTGAGTGTCCAATCGTCATAGTCGGGAGAGCGGCCATCGTGCTTGCCGCCGCTCTTCAGCTTTCCGCCAATCTGCGAGATGAATACTGCACCATATTCCTTTGCAATTGCGTGCTCGCGCTGTTTGCCGGTGAGGTCAGGATATCTCTCCTCAAGCTCATAAGTGGAGAAGAAGGAGATTTCGTCGGGAAGCTTTTTAGCTGTTCCGAAGGCTTTTGAAACCTCGTTCTCAGCATCCTTTACAACCTTATATATTTTACGGACGATGTCCTGCAAAAATTCGGTTTTTCTGTCGCTCTTGTCAATGACGAGCTCCCAGTCCCACTGGTCAACGTAGATTGAGTGGAGATTATCTGTCATTTCGTCACGGCGGATAGCGTTCATGTCCGTATAGAGACCCTCGCCGACGCCAAAGCCGTATTCCTTGAGCGCCATTCTCTTCCACTTCGCAAGCGAATGGACGATTTCATAAACGCTTCCGGGCTGCTCAAGAAGGTCAAACGCTACGGGACGCTCGATACCGTTGAGGTTATCATTGAGCCCCGTTCCGCTCTTTACCATAAGCGGTGCGCTGACACGCTCGAGATGAAGAGCCTCAGCAAGCTTTCTCTCGAACATATCCTTTATCATTTTTACCCCACGCTCGGTCTCGCGAATCGACATTTTTCTGTCGTAGCCCGTGGGGAGAATAAGTCTTTCTTTCATAGGGCAATACCTCTTAATACTTGATTAAATACCTGTTGACTTCCCAATCGTGAACGGTGGTAGTGTATTCGTGCCATTCGCGACGCTTTGCTTCTATGTACTTCGGAGAGATGTGGTCGCCGATTGTCTCAATGAGAAGCTCGTCACGCTCAAATTCGTCAACTGCTTCCGAGAGATTTTTCGGAAGAGAGAGGATGTTGTTTTCGCGAAGCTCTTTCTTTGACATCTCAAAGATGTTGGAGTCGCAGGCAGGAGGCGGTGTAAGACCGCGCTTGATGCCGTCAAGACCTGCTGCAAGCACTGCTGCAAAAGCAAGGTACGGGTTTGCTGCAGGGTCGGGGTTTCTTATCTCGATTCGGCTGCCCTCGCCGCGCGCGTTCGGAACACGAACGAGCGGACTACGGTTCTTTGCAGACCATGCGATGTAAACAGGAGCTTCATATCCGATAACGAGACGCTTATAGGAGTTAACAAGCGGATTCGTGACAGCGCACATTCCGCGTGCGTGCTCAAGGACACCTGCGATGAAGGAATATGCCTCATTGCTTAAGCCGAGCTCATCGTCTGCGTTGTAGAAGATATTCTTTCCGTTCTTTGAAAGGGAAATATTTATGTGCATGCCGGAGCCGCAGATGCCGTAAATCGGCTTCGGCATAAATGTAGCGTGGAGGCCGTTCTTCTGTGCGATGGTCTTTACAACGAGCTTGAATGTGATTATGTTATCTGCGGTGGAAAGAGCCTCGCCGTATTTGAAATCAATCTCGTGCTGACTGTCAGCGTTTTCGTGGTGAGAAGCTTCAATCTCAAAGCCCATTGCCTCAAGGTAGCGGCACATCTCGCGGCGGACGTTCTCGTCAGTATCGACGGGGCCGAGGTCAAAGTAACCTGCGCGGTCGTTTCTGATAGCTGTCGGGTTTCCGTTCTCGTCCGTCTTGAAGAGGAAAAACTCGGCTTCAGGGCCGACGTTTACGGTGTATCCCATCTCTGCTGCATCTGCAAGGACGCGCTTGAGAACGTTTCTCGGGTCACCCGTAAAGGGGTCGCCGTGCGTGTCGTAAACATCGCAGATAAGGCGAGCTACGCGACCGCCATCGTCTTCAATCCACGGCAAAACGCAGAAAGAGTTGAGGTCGGGGTAGAGATACATATCCGATTCCTCAACGCGGACAAAGCCTTCGATGGAAGAACCGTCAAACATACATTTGTTGTCAAGGGCATGGGAAAGCTGTCGCGCAGTAATCGAAACGTTCTTCATTGTACCGAAAATGTCGGTAAACTGCAAACGGATGAACTGGACGTTCTGTTCCTTAACTATTCTTTCGATGTCTTCACGAGTGTAACCCATGTCAAAACCTCCTTGTATGGATGTGGATAATACATTATTCTATCACGAAAAACGCTATTTTTCAAGCCTAACCTCACCACTTTTGAGCGAGGCGTCCCCCTTGACAGAGATTTTTGAAAATCCGTATTTTTCGCAAAGAAAAAGCTTGTTTTGTTTCTGTATTCCGCTCATTGCCGAAATACGTTTCGGAGAGACGAAGAGAGTAATCTCGCCGCCTGAAATTCCCTTGCTTTCGATTTCTTTCTCCGCAGAGGCAAGGTATCTTGCCGCCTGTGCCATTTCGCCGAGGGCAGGGTGATATGCGCCGGCAAGGGCGTCTCCGTCTGACAAGTCCTCGGTAGGGTTGAGACCGAAGCGTATTATCGGAATGTTGGCAGCTTCGAAAATGTCTATGATTTTTGCGCCGAGGGTCGCCGCCTCTTCGGGCGATGCAGGGACATATTTTCCCTCGCGCCAGAGCACTTCAAGCGCGGTATCGCGAACAACAACGGTCGGATAAACTCTTACGGCATTGGGTAGGAGACTTGCAAGCTCCCGTGCGGTATTGATGTCTTTTTCATCATCCGAACACGGAAGATGTGTCATCATTTGCAGAACGAGATTAAAGCCGTGACTTTTTATGAGCGTTGATGCCTTTCTCACGTGCTCTGCCGTGTGACCTCTGCCTGATGCCCGAAGGACAGAATCGTCCATCGATTGCGCGCCGAGCTCAATCGTTCGGACACCGTAGCGGGAGAGGGTATTAAGTATATCATCACTTATGCAATCGGGGCGCGTGGATATGCGTATGTTTAAAACGTCGCCGCCCTCGATAAAGGGTGAGACCGCACCGAGATACTCGTTTAAAAGAGTGTCGCCGACTGCCGTAAAGCTACCGCCGTAAAACGCAACCTCGCAAGGGAGTTTTGCCCTCTCAAGCGAGGACGCTATCGTGCGGCTGACGTCATCTCCCGTCGGGGGGATGAGAGTACCTGCAATTTTCTTCTGATTGCAGAAAACACAATCGTGCGGACAGCCGACATGAGGAATAAAAATCGGAATGATAGAGCCCATTATTCTATGCCCATAAGCTTGAGAGCTTCGTGCGCCGCCATCTGTTCGGCTTCCTTCTTGCTCTTTCCGTGTCCCTGACCTATGGGGTTTGAGTTTATAAGAACCTCAACGACGAACGAGCGCTCATGGTCGGGACCGTTTGACTCAAGCATACGGTAAGAGAGCTTTTCGCCGCGGTTTTTCTGGACGATTTCCTGGAGTGCAGTCTTGTAGTCTGTGAGCTTGTCCTCAAAGTCTGTATCAGCTTCAAAAACAAACTTTTTTATAAATGCGCGAGCCTCATCCTCTCCGGAGTCGAGGTAAATTGCACCGATAACCGCTTCAAAAGCATCGGCAAGGATTGAATCGCGGTTTCTTCCACCGCCGCTTTCCTCACCGTGACCGAGAAGGAGCTCGTCACCGAGCTTTATCTCGCGTGCACGCTCGCAGAGTGCGCCTGTGCAGACGAGAGCGGAGCGCATTTTTGTGAGCTCGCCTTCAGGATGGTCGGGATATTTTTTAAAAAGATACAGCGCGGTATTCATACCGAGTACGGAGTCGCCGAGAAACTCAAGACGTTCGTTGTCGTGGACACCGAGCGCACGCTTTTCGTTTGCATAAGAGCTGTGCGTGAGCGCACGTGTGAGGAGCTCGATATTTTTAAAAGTATATCCTATTCTCTTTTGAAAATCACGGAGATTTTCAGAAACAGGTGTCTTATTCATTGTCAGATTCCTCTTTTTTAAGGCTTTCTTCTATGAGGTCGCAAACCTTCGCGTCATAGCAGAGCTTTGCCTGAAGAATACAGTTGCAGATAGCCTCTGCCTTTGAAGAGCCGTGAGCCTTGACGATGGGCTTCTTCACACCGAGAAGCGGTGCGCCGCCGGCTTTGTTATAGTCAACCTTATTGCGGAAGCCGCTTATGGATTTTTTGAGGAGGAGTCCCGAAATCTTGCCGATGAGCGAAGAATAAAATACGTTCTTGAGCTCTCTTGCAAAGTAGAGGCCGATGCCTTCCATTGTCTTGAGATAGATATTGCCCGAGAAACCGTCGGCAACGATAACGTCAACCTTTCCGAGAGGGCCGTCGCGGCCTTCTATGTTTCCGACGAAGTTGATTTCGCCTCTATTATGCGCATCACACAGAACCTTATACGCAGCCTTGTGAAGCTCGGTTCCCTTGTGGTCTTCCGTACCGTTGTTCAAAAGACCTACCTTCGGAGAGGGGATACCCATAACCTTTTCAGCGTAGAAAGAGCCCATGAGAGCAAACTGATAGAGATATTCGGGAGTACACTCAACATTTGCACCGCTGTCGCAGAGGACGGAGTTTCCCGTAGCTGTCGGGGTAACGGGAGTGAGTGCTGCGCGGCGGATGCCGCGAATACGCTTGACGATAAGCGTTGCCTGAGTGAGGAGTGCACCGGTGTTTCCTGCGGAAACGAGAACATCTCCTTCTCCGTCAGCGAGAAGCTTGAGGGCCACTCTCATTGAGGAGTCGGGCTTTTCCTTCATAACGGAAAGCGGGTCATCATGCATTTCGACAACTTCGCTTGCATTTACGACAGTGAGTCGTCCCGCGGTCTTTCCGGCAGGGTCATTTTCCTTTATAAGAGGGAGAAGAACATCTTCCTTGCCGACGAGGATAATTTCGCCGTCGAGCTTTCCTGTTGCGAGGATTGCCGCCTTGACAAATTCAAGCGCGCCGTTGTCGCTTCCCATGGTATCGAGGATTACTTTCATTTTTTATCTTCCCCCTGTAATTTTTCTACAATTCTGTCAATTATATCGAGTGACCTCTTCGCAAGAAGCGCGTTTTTTTCTTTCTTAACACGTACGCGCTCGGCAAGCGGCGGAATAATGCCAAAGGTTATGTTCATCGGCTGAAAATCGCCTACACTTCCCGAACTTACATAGATGGAAAGGGCGCCAAGTGCCGTTTCCTGAGGAAATGCGATTGCCTCGCGACCGAGCAGTCTGCACGCAAGAGTCAGTCCTGCAAGAAGCCCTGAAGCGGCAGATTCGACATACCCCTCAACTCCTGTCATCTGACCTGCAAAGCAGATGTCGGAATCCGTGCGGAGAGAGTAGTCGCGCGAAAGCAGCTTCGGAGACTTTATGTATGTATTTCGGTGCATAACGCCGTATCTGACAAATTCTGCATTTCTAAGCGCAGGAATCATGGAGAAAACGCGTTTCTGCTCGCCGAATTTGAGGTGAGTCTGAAATCCCACGAGGTTGTAGAGTGTTCCTTCGCGGTTGTCGCGGCGAAGCTGAACAACGGCATAGGGGGTAATCCCTGTCTTCGGGTCACGAAGACCTACGGGCTTGAGCGGTCCGTAGCGGAGAGTTTCAAAGCCGCGTTTTGCCATAACTTCAACGGGCATACATCCCTCGAAGACATTGTCGTCTTCAAAACCGTGAATCTCAGCACACTCGGCAGAGGTAAGAGCCTCCCAGAATGCGCGGTATTCGTCCTCTGTCATTGGGCAGTTTATATAGTCTGCCTCACCCTTGTCGTAGCGCGACTTGAAGTACGCACTTTCCATATCGACGCTTTCAAAGGTGACGATTGGCGCCGCCGCATCGAAAAAGCCGAGGTATTCCTCATTACCGAGGAGAGCCCTGATAGAAGAGGAAAGAGGCTCTTCGGTAAGAGGCCCTGTCGCGATGATGAGAGGACGAACATCGGGAATTGATGTGATTTCGCCCGTTACGACAGTTATGTTTTTATGATTTTTAATCTTTTCCGTAATATACGCGGAAAACTTTTCGCGGTCAACTGCAAGCGCACCGCCTGCCTGGACGCGCGTCGCGTCTGCTGCCTGAATTATCAGCGAGTTCAGCCTGCGCATTTCCTCTTTGAGAAGACCGACCGCGTTTTCAACCGCCGCGGCGCGAAGAGAGTTTGAACAAACAAGCTCTGCAAATCCACCTGATTTGTGTGCAGGGGAGAACTTTTCGGGCTTCATTTCATAGAGAGTTACGTTAATACCTGCTTCAGCAAGCTGCCATGCAGCTTCGCATCCTGCAAGGCCTGCGCCTATAATATATGCATTTCTCACTTACTTTTTCTCCGCGCTCTTTTTTGAAGAAGTCTTTTTTGTTGCTGTTTTCTTCGCAGAAGAAGCTTTCTTTGTTGTCTTTTTTGAGCTTTTCTTCGAGGTTTCGCTCTTGGCCTTATATTCCTGCGGCTCATACCTCTCGCAATCGGGGTTTGCACAGAAAATCTTCTTTGAGCCGCGTCCTGAGCGCTTGTACATAGTTTTTCCGCAAACTTCACACTTTTCCTTCTGCGGAACGTCCCAGGTCATAAAGGTACATTCCGGGAATTTCTCGCAGCCGTAGTACCAATATCCGTTTTTTGATTTCTTCTTGAGAATTTCGCCGCCGCAGACGGGGCACTCACCCGGAGTTTTCTCAACGATTGCCTTTGTGTTCTTGCACTCGGGAAATCCCGGGCAGGCAAGGAACTTGCCGAAGCGGCCTGATTTTACAACCATATTGCGTCCGCAGAGCTCGCAGACAATGTCCGTAACCTCGTCGGGCACCTTAAGACGTTTGCCCTCGAGAGCCTCTTCAGCCTTTTCGAGTTCTTCCGCAAACGGGCCGTAAAAGTCGGAAAGTGTTTTCTTCCAGTCCTTTGAGCCTGTTTCGACCTCGTCAAGCTGCTGCTCCATGTGAGCTGTAAATTCCACGTCGATAATGTCGGAGAACTGTTCGACCATGAGGCCGTTGACGACCTCGCCGAGAGGTGTCGGCTTTAAGCTCTTGCCCTCTTTGACGACATATTCGCGGTCGAGGATTGTAGAAATTGTCGGAGCGTAGGTACTCGGACGTCCAACGCCCTTTTCTTCCATAGCCTTGATGAGACTGCCGTCTGTATATCGTGCAGGCGGTGTGGTGAAGTGCTGTTCGCAGGTCTTGCCCTCAAATTTGAGTTTTTCGTTCTCGGAAAGCTCGGGGAGGAGATTTGCAGCCTGCTCTTCCTGCTCTGCCGCCATATCGGAGTAAACAGCGGTGTAGCCCTTGAATGCAATTTTAGAGCTTGTAGCACGGAAGATATACTTATTCGCGGCAATATCGACAGCCATAGTGTCATATACTGCACTTTCCATCTGACACGCGACAAAGCGTGACCAGATTATGCGATAGAGCTTGTACTGATCGGGAGTAAGGTTCTTCTTGATTTTTTCGGGAGTGAGTTCAACGTATGCCGGGCGGATTGCTTCGTGTGCGTCCTGCGCGCTCTTCTTTGTCTTGAAAACGCGACGGGTTTTCGGGCAGTAGCTCTCGCCGAAGGTTTCTGTGATGTAGTTTCTTACAGCGTAAATTGCCTCGTCGGCAAGGCGCAGAGAGTCGGTTCTCATATAAGTAATAAGACCGGTGAGGCCCATTCCGTCAACCTCAACACCTTCATAGAGCTGCTGCGCAATTGTCATTGTGCGGCTCGGAGTCATGCCAAAACGGCGTGACGCCTCCTGCTGGAGAGTAGAGGTGATAAACGGCGGTACGGGAGAACGCTTCTTCTCTGCTCGCTTTATGGATTTGACAAAGAAATCGGCATCCTTGATGCTCTCAATGATGGAATCTGTCTCTTCCTGCGAAGCAGGCTCGATTTTCTTTGTATCTGTTCCGTGGAACTTTGCAGTGAACTTCTCAAAACCCGGAACGAGTCTCGAAAAATCAGCGTCGATTGTCCAGAATTCGCGAGGAACAAACTCGCGGATTTCGTTTTCACGGTCTATGACAAGGCGCGTTGCAACGGACTGGACGCGTCCTGCGGAAAGACCGTAGCGCACTTTCTTCCAGAGAAGAGGAGAGAGCTTGTAGCCGACGATTCGGTCAAGAAGTCGGCGTGCCTGCTGTGCGTTTACGAGGTTTTCATCTATATCACGGGGCTTCTTTATGCCCTCGAGTATTGCGTTTTTTGTAATCTCGTTGAATGTAACTCGCTTTGTCTTCTTCTCGTCAAGCTCAAGAAGCTCTTTGAGATGCCACGAGATTGCCTCGCCTTCGCGGTCAGGGTCAGTTGCGAGATATATGGCATCTGCATCGGCGGCAAGGGACTTAAGCTCACGGATGAGCGCACTTTTGCCGCGGATTGCGAGATATTTCGGAACAAATCCGCCTTCAATATCAATACCTATGTCACTTTTCGGAAGGTCACGCAGATGTCCCATAGAGGCCATTACTTTATACTTGCTTCCAAGATTCTTGCCGATTGTTTTAACCTTGGTAGGGGACTCCACTATTACAAGATATGACATTCGTCTTCCTCCTTAAAAAGAAATTTTAAAGCGATTATCCGAGAGCTTTTTGATGCTTCCGCGTATTTCAAGCATTGTCACGAGTGAGAGAAGCTTTGCAATCGGGATGTCGCACTTTGCGGCGATTTCGTCGAGACGGAGCTCGTCTGCCGAAATTGCCTGAAGTATAGCTTGTTCGTCCGGGGAGTGATGAGAGAGAAACTCATCGGAGAGAGCAAAGCTCTCTTTTAGTTCGGGTGTGGCTTTTGCCACATCGGTTTCTTTTGTTGTAACGGTTGTGATATTTATTTTATCGGGGAAAAGGTGAGAGTATTCTGCCATAACGTCATGCCCTGACAGTATCGGAACAGCTCCCTCGCGAATGAGGTTGTTTGATCCGCGTGCCGATGCTTCAAAAATGCCTGAAGGAACGGCAAAAACGTCTCTGTTCTGTTCAAGTGCCTGACGTGCTGTTATGAGAGCACCGCTCTTTTCGGGAGCCTCGATAACAACTGTGCCGAGACTTATTGCGCTTACTATTCTGTTTCTCTTCGGGAAATTGAATCTGTCGGGTGGAGTTTTCGGGGGATATTCGGAGAGAATCGTTCCTGAAAACTCTACCTGCTTCATAAGGTTTTTATTTTCGGCAGGGTAACAGATATCAAGTCCACAGCCGAGAACGCCTATAACTTTGCCACCTGCATTCAGGGCAGATTCCATCGCGATAGTGTCGATACCGCGCGCCATTCCGCTGCAGAGAACACCGCCTGATGCGGCAATCTCAGCGGAAATTTTGCTTGCAGCACTTCTACCTTGTGCGGAAGCCTTTCTCGTTCCTACTACCGCGATGACGGGCTCGTCATCAAGCGAGAGCTCTTTTCCCTTTGCGTAGAGAAGCGTCGGGCAGTCGGGAATCTCGAGAAGACGCTTCGGAAACTCTTTTGAAGTGCACGGAATGATGCGGATACCTTCTTTCTGACAGTCTGAAAGTATCTTCAGAGCGGCAGAGAGGTCTTTTGACAAAAGGGCGGAAAGCTCCTTTTCGGTGAGAGGTATTCTGCTGCTTTGAAGAGAGCTTCTGTCTGCGCGGAAAATTGCTTCGGCATCGCCAAAGTACGAGATAAGGCTTCTCACCTTCCGGTTGCCTTTATAGGTAGCTTCTGAAAGCCAGATCCATTTATCCATTCCGTCAACTCATTTCATACATAAAAACAGCGGCGGCGATTGCTGCGTTGAGAGATTCGGCGCCTCCTGCCATCGGAATTATGACGCTACCGTCACAGATTGCGGAAATCTCGGGCCGTACGCCGTTTCCTTCGTTCCCGATGACGACAAAAGCATCTTTCAGGTCGCATTCCGAAATGGTTTTTACGTCGCCGTAAAGCTCGGAGCACCAGACCTTTTTCCCATTCTTGCGGAGACTTGGGATGAGGGAGAAAAAGTCTTCATTGATAACGGGAACTCGGAAAATCGAGCCCATCGCCGAGCGGATTGTCTTTGGGTTGTAAATGTCGGCACACCCGTCACAGAAGACGGCGTCGATGCCGAACGCATCTGCCGTCCGTATGATAGTGCCTATGTTGCCTGTATCCTGCAATCTGTCGAGAAGAATCGCTTTGCGGATATTCTCGCGCGGAGTTTCCTTCATCTTGCAGGAGAAGATGACATTCTGCGAGCTTTTGAGGCTCGTGATGCTGTCAAGAACATCCTCGGGGGCGATGAAAACATTGACGCCGCCGAGATCGGGAAGAGAGCCTTGTGCATCCTCGCTTACAAGAACGCTTGTGATTTCAAAGCTTTCACGCAAAGCTTCAGCGAGAAGCTTTGTGCCGTCGCAGACAAACTCGCCGCATTCGGCACGGTATGACTTGTCCTTTGCAAGCGCACGAAGTTTTTTCACTGTAGAGTTCTGGCGGCTTGTAATCTTTTCCATCATTTTCTCCTACTTATAAGCGAGAATTCCCGAAAGAACGTTTGCGGCGTTAATGTACTTGCCGTTCATGCGTTCGTTATCTTTGAGCCTCGGGCCTCTTCTTACTTTTATACCTGCGTATATTCCGTCGTAATGAGAGATTCCGATGTCCTTGAAGAAAGGAGTTTCGTCAACACGGACGAAATACTCATCCTCGCTCTCTATTCCGAAATTTTCAAGAGGCTCGAAAGCACCGTCATCTGCGTACCATTCTATGTACTTCTTGTCAAAGAAGAAGAGGAGCACATCGTCGTCCGTCATGGTAAGAGTGATTTTCTCAATATTAGCGCGTGTTCCGTCGTCAATGGCATCCTTGCCAATCGCCTGGTCCACAATGCTTCTGGTGCAGAGAGACTGGTAACCGATTTTGGGACCGTTTTCGTCATCGTAAGGGTCGATAAACGCCTTCATTCTGTCGCTTATCATATCCATCTGTTCCTTGTCCGCAAGAAGCGAGCCTGCAACGACAAAATCGATGTCATTGTATTCGGGGTGCGTAATATCATAAGCTATGCCGCCGGCAATAAGTGCAGCGGCAATGATGCCGACGGTCGGAAGCGCAAAGTAGCACCAATATATGTTTTTAAACCAGTAAGCGAGCTTTTTGCCAAACGTTGCATCCTTCATGAAGCTGTCCTTTTTGAAGACGGCAAAAACATCTCGCGAATCACGGCCTTTTTTCATTGCGCGTATTACTCCTTTTCGGTTTTCATTGTCGGGAAGAGGAGAACGTCACGGATAGCGGCGCTGTCGGTAAGGAGCATCGTCATACGGTCAATGCCAAAGCCGATACCACCTGTGGGAGGCATGCCGATTTCAAGAGCGTTGAGGAAGTCTTCGTCAGTTGTGTTAGCCTCATCGTTGCCCTGTGAGAGCTGCTCTTCCTGATCGCGGAAGCGCTCGCGCTGGTCGATC
The DNA here is from genome assembly GCA_017532355.1 of Oscillospiraceae bacterium. The sequence continues at coordinate 68,166 of JAFXJK010000058.1, forward strand.
GGGTCATTGAGCTCTGAGTACGCGTTTGCCATTTCCCAGCCGTTCATGAAGAACTCGAAGCGCTCGACGTAGTTCGGGTCCTCGGGCTTCTTCTTTGTGAGCGGAGAAATCTCAATCGGATGGTCCATAACAAATGTCGGCTGGATGAGGTGCTCTTCAACGTATTCCTCGAAGAAGAGGTTTAAGATGTCGCCCTTCTTGTGGCGTTTCTCAAACTCAACGTGATGCTCTTTTGCAACTGCCTTCGCCTCATCGTCGGTTTTGATTTCGTTAAAGTCAACGCCCGAATACTTCTTGACAGCGTCAACCATTGTGATTCTCTCAAAAGGCTTGCCGAGATCCATCTCGACACCGTTGTATGTGATTTTTGTAGTACCGAGAACTTCTTCGGCGACATGGCGATACATATTCTCGGTGAGGTCCATCATGCCGTGATAGTCCGTATATGCCTGATAGAGCTCCATAAGAGTAAACTCGGGGTTGTGACGGGTGTCGAGACCTTCGTTTCTGAAAACGCGGCCGATTTCGTAAACTCGCTCAAGACCGCCGACAATAAGGCGTTTTAAATAAAGCTCAAGGGAAATACGGAGCTTGAAGTCCTCGTTGAGTGCGTTGAAGTGAGTTTCAAACGGACGTGCGGCAGCACCGCCGGCGTTAGAAACGAGCATCGGGGTCTCAACTTCGATAAAACCCTGGGTATCAAGGTAGCGGCGGATGGAGCTGATAATCTGTGAACGCTTTACAAAGGTATCGCGGACCTCGGGGTTCATAATGAGGTCAACATATCTCTGACGGTAGCGGATGTCCGTGTTTGTGAGGCCGTGGTACTTCTCGGGAAGGGGCTTGAGTGACTTCGAGAGAAGAGTGATTTCCGTACAGTGAACGGATGTCTCGCCTGTTCGTGTGCGGAAGACGGTACCGACAGCACCGACGATATCGCCGATGTCAAACTTCTTGAATTTCGCAAAAGCTTCCTCGCCGACGTCATTTATGCGGACGTAAATCTGGATTCTGCCCTTGAGGTCCTGGATGTCGCAGAAAGAAGCCTTGCCCATACCGCGGCGGCTCATCATGCGTCCCGCGATGCGGACAGTCTGACCCTCGAGAGCATCAAAGTTCTCCGTAATGTCGGTGGAATGATGCGTCTGGTCATACTTTACTATCTCAAAAGGATTCTCGCCGTCTTCGATGAGCTTTGCAAGCTTTTCACGACGGATACGAAGAATTTCGTTCAAATCTTCGACGGGAGCTTCCATTACCTTTGTTTCTTCAGCCATTTGTATTTCCTCCATTTTAATCATCATAGGCGGACGCAGAAAAACTGCGACCGCCAAAAACACTTAATTTCCTATTTCGACTATTTTGTATTCTATGATGCCGCAGGGAGCTTCAACGCCTACGATGTCACCGACAGCTTTGCCGATAAGAGCCTTGCCGAACGGAGACTCATCGGAGATTCTTCCCTTGTAGGGGTCCGCCTCCTGGGAACCGACGACCCAATATTCCTCGATGGAATCGTCGCTCATGTCGCAAACCTTTACGTGTGAGCCGGTGTGTACTTCCGAATTGTTCGCGGAAACTTCGATGACTTCTGCATTCATAAGGATGTTTTCAATTTCTGCCTTGCGTGAGAAAAGGCGGCCCTGCTCGTTCTTGGCCTCTTCGTATTCTGCATTTTCGGAGAGGTCTCCGAAGGAGCGAGCCTCCTTGATAAGCTCTGCTACTTCATGCTCGCGAACATTCTTAATCCAGTCGAGCTCATCACGGAGCTCCTGAAGTCGCTCTTTGGTGAGTTTGTACGTTTTCGCCATTTCAAATTACCTCGTTTTCCTATTATAATAAGTTTGTTTTACGTTTTCTACTATATAAATAAGAGCAGAAAATTTTTCTGCAATCTATCATATTATAATGAGCAAAATGCAAATTGTCAAGAAAAGTTTTGAAAAGTTGCATTTTATTCATAAAAAAATTGCCGATATTTGTGACGGTAACAGCATTTGCGACAATTTTCAAGAAAATTTGAGTTCTGCCTCGTCACCCTTTAAAACGCCGAAGGTTTCGAAAAAAGAAACAAGGCTTGCGTGCAGAGGGAGAGGGATGTCAAAAGGGAAATCCGGAGGAAGAGAAAGTGAAAAATCGGAAAATCCTGCTGACAGTTCTCCAAACCGCAGAAGAGCTTTGGGGTCAGTCGGGAAGATATCCACGCTCTCTTTTATCGGAGAGGTGCGGATTACGGCACCACAGGCATCTGCGAGTGCCTCACAAACGGCGTCTGCGTCTGCGCAGGAGATTGCAACATGAGACGTCTCGGAGAGTAGCGCAAGTGCAATTTCAGAGACGCGGGAAAAGCTTCCGCCCTGTATAAAAAAAGAAAGAGGAGCTCCCACTCGTCGGGCAAAGAGGAGCGCCATTTCAGCAATACGGGAAGTTAATGCGCGCGTTGCATCCACGTCGGTGAGAGAAAAACGTGACAGCAGGGAAGGGGAAAACATCCCCTCATGTGCCGCCACGAAAGAAACTCCGAGGCTTTGTAGGTGCTTGAAGCATTTCAAAAGCCTTCGCCGTGAAAGTCTTTCCGAAAGCTCGGTTTTATATATATCGGCTCCCCTGAAGGAGCCGATATACGAAGTGACAAAACAGTTTCTTTTATGAAGCTCTCCTTTGTAAATTACACAAATCCGCAAGAGGATCACCTCATATTATGATATTAAAAAAACTCGCAAATATTACAGAAGATTATTCTGCGGCAGGTGTCGCATTCTTCTCACGGATAACCTTGAGCGCCTCCTGGAGCTGGCGATCCTCGCTCTCGCTCAAGAGATAGAAGTTTTTGTTCTCCTCTTCCGTGAGCTCAACGACGCGGTCGGGAGCAATGCCGCCTGCTTCCTCAAGGCTCACTCCGTTTCCCGTATAATATTTGCTGATGGAAAGGACGAGTCCCGAACCGTCGGTAAGAGGAATATGGCTTTGTGCAAGGCCTTTGCCTGTTGTCGCCTCGCCTACGATGGTAGCTTTTCCTGCCTCGCGGAGAGCGGCTGCAAAGAATTCTGCGGCGCTGATTGAGTACTTATTGGTGAGAACTGCCATCGGGAGATTTAATTCGTTTTTGTCAGAGGAAAAGACCTTTTCTTCGCCGAATCTGTTTGTTTCGCGGAGAAGAGTGCCCTCACCGATAAGCGGGTCGAGAGTATTGACGAGAACCTGCATAAGTCCTCCGGGGTTATTTCTTACGTCAAACACAATTCCGACGATCTCAGCCTTCATAAGACGGTCGAGAGCTTCTTTGAAGTCGCGGTCGACGTTTGCATCAAAGCCAACGATTTTTATATATCCGATATTTCCACCGAGAATCTTTGAGGAGACGTTCGGAACATCAATTTCGCGGCGTGTGATGCTCATATTTATCGGGTCGGCAACGCCCTCGCGGACAATTACGAGCGAAACGGGAGTGCCAACCGTGCCCGAGATGCCCTTTACTGCCGCGTCGTAGCCGATGTCAGCAACCTTTCTGCCGTCAACGCTTACGATTCTGTCAAACGGGGCAAGCTTTGCATATTCGGCAGGGGAGTCCTCGAAAACATCAAGAATCATAAGTGCGTTATTTTCTTCGTCGTAGGTTGCGTTTATTCCGATACCGACGACCGTGCTGTTGAGAGAAGCGCGGACAGCGGCAAACTCTTCGGCATTCAGGTAATGCGACCAGCGGTCACCGAGCATCGCTACCATACCGTAGAGAGCGCCGTCTGTGAGCTTTTTATCGTCGTACTCACCAATGTAGTATCTGTCGATATAGCTTCTTACCTCGTCAATCTTTTTATACTGCAATTCGCGGTCATAGAGCTCTGCGAGCTTCGCGTTATACTCGCGCTCTGCGGCGAAAAGCGTTATGCAATATGTGACGGCGAAGGTGAGGAGCATAAGCGCAACCGTCGTCATTATTCGTGTTCTTTTCATTGTGCCCTCCTTTTTCGCGTGTGCGGACGGATATTAAAGCGTATGGGGAGATGTTTGCATCTCCCCGTAAGCAGAAAAGCTATTTAAAGTAATTCATCGGGTTTGTGTGGTTTCCGTTTATGAGAATCTCAAAGTGGAGATGCGGACCCGTGGACCAACCCGTAGAGCCGACAAGACCGATGACATCGCCTTGCGCGACCTTTGCACCCTTTGTGGTTTTAATCTTGCTCATGTGAGCATAGAGGGTACTCTTGCCGCCGCCGTGGTCGATGACGACATAGTTGCCGTATCCCTTGCTCGACCAGCCTGCAACGATGACCGTGCCTGAGTTTGCGGCGTAGATGTTGCTTCCCATACCTGCGCCGATGTCAATACCCGTATGCATGGAAGTCTTTTTCGTAATCGGGTCTTTACGCGTGCCGTAGTATGAAGTGATGTAGGTCGCCTTCGTAGGCCAGCGGAAATCACCGCCAACGTAGGCTGTGTTGTTGCTTCCGGAGCTTGCGAGGAGACGTTTGAGCTCTGCCTTTGCCTGCTCCTGCGCTCTTTCAGCTTCGTTGAACGCCTTTTCGTATTCTGCGGCTTCCTTATTAAGTGATTTTATGAGATTGTTTGCGGAATTATACTGGCTCTGGAGAGAGTTCTGCTTTGAGACGAGCTCTTTTTTCGCTGCTGCCTGTGAGGCACGGCTCTGGTCAAGCGATGCCTTTTTTGCTTCAATGTCAGCTCTTGTTTCGGCGAGAGTGTGCATAAGCTTCTTGTCTCCCTCGACGACATCGCCAATGAGTTCTGTGCGTGTAATCATATCCGAAAAGCTGTCAGCGTCGAGGATAATGCCGAGCATAGATGCCGAGCCTTCCTCTTCCATAATACGAACGCGACGGAGGAAATCGTCCGTCTCCTGCGCCTCCTTTGCCTTTGCCGAATCAAGCTCGCTCGAGACGGTTGCGATTTCCGAATCAAGAGCCGTAATGAGCTCGTTTATGGTATCAACTTCCCTTTCGGTGACGTCAATCTGGCGGTCAAGAGCCGCTTTCTTTGTCATTGTTGACTGCTTTTTAGACTCAATCGTCTTGAGCTCTTTCTGAATCTTTGTCTTTTCATTCGCAAGCTTTGAAAGCCTTGAGTTCAGGCTTGAAACAGTATTTGCGGCATCGGCGTGAGTATTCACGACAATCTCGGAAATGAACGCAAAGACAAATGTGAACACAAGTGCGACTGCGACAAGCGCAGATATTATGCGTACGGTATTCCGTTTCATAGCTTACGCCTCCTATACTTTCAGGAATTTTCTTAAGGTTATTGCACTGCCCACACCGCCGACAATGACGCCTGTTCCGAAGAAGATAGCGCAGATAAAGCCTACGCAATCCCCAAACGGGAGAGTCGGGATAAAGCTGATGCCGGAAAGTGCGCTTGCAACGATGTATTCATAGACAAACCACTGGAGAAGAAGCGCGACTGCTGCGCCTGCGATACCGATGAGAAGACCTTCAATCACGAAGGGGAAGCGGATAAAACCGTTTGTTGCACCTATCATCTTCATTATCGCAATTTCTTCGCGACGGTTGAACATCGTGAGATTTACCGTGTTTGAAATGATGAAAATGGAAACGAGAACGAGAATGAGAACAAGAGCAATGCAGACTATCGTCACAACGTCTCTTACCTGAACAACCTTGTCGGAAATGTCGCTTCTTGCAGAAACCTTGGCAACGCCTTCAATCTCCTTGAGGCTGTCTGCCGCCTTTTGCGTATCCTCAATGTTGTGAAGTGTAATCGTGTAGCGGTCACGGAGAGGGTTTCGTTCGTCAAGACCGTCAAGGAGCTCGCTTTCGTCACCGAAGTCCTCCTTGAAATCTTCGAGTGCTTCGGTTTTTGTCATGAACTCGACGGATGAAACCTCGGGTATTGCGAGAATATCGTCTTCAAGAGCGCGCGATTCCTCTTCCGTATAAGTGTCTTCAACAAAGGCAACAATTTTATTCTTTTCCTCTATATCGCCGAGAAGACGGTCGATATTGGTTGCGACGAGGGTAAAGCTGCCCATAAGGAGAAGGCAGGCCGTAATGACGCTCATTGCGGCAAAGCTCATAAGACGATGTGTAAAAATGCTGTGAATTCCTTCACGCAAAAAGTAAGAAATATTATAAAGTCTCATTGTTGATAATACCCACCTGTCTTATCGCTTATAATGCGTCCGCTGTCGATAGTGATAACGCGCTTCTCAAACTCATCAACGAGCTCACGTTCGTGCGTAACGACAAGGACGGTTGTTCCGAGAGAGTTGATTCTCTCAAGGAGACTCATTATTTCAATCGACATCTTCGGGTCGAGGTTTCCCGTCGGCTCGTCAGCGATTATCATTTTAGGGTTGTTGACGATTGCGCGTGCAACTGCAACGCGCTGACGTTCGCCGCCCGAGAGCTCATTTGGCAGACTCTTTGCCTTGTGCGTGAGCCCGACAAGGTCGAGAACGTAAGGAACACGTTTTTTTATGTGGCGCGGAGATGCGCCGACTGCGCGCATAGCAAAGGCGACGTTTTCGTAAACCGTCTTCTTGTCGATAAGGCGGAAGTCCTGGAAGACGACGCCGATGGTGCGGCGAAGCTCCGGGATTCTTGACGGCTTGATTCTGTTGAGGTTGAAGTCGTTAACAACGCCTCTGCCGGAGGTCATTTTAACTTCGCTTGTAAGTATTTTAACGATAGTGGATTTGCCTGAACCGGAGGTTCCGACGAGAAAGACAAATTCGCCATCGTCTATTTTCAAATTTATGCCCGAGAGTGCAGGTGTTCCGTTTTCATACACCTTGCAGACATCGAGAAGCCTGACCATTGGTAAACAGTCCTTTCTTTTTCTGGATTAAAAAGCGGAATTCTGAGTAGATAAGTACTTCTTGACCATAAGAGCGACCTTGAAGGTGATTGCGTGGTCGAACTCGCGAAGGTCAAGCCCTGTCATTTTCTTGATTTTTTCAAGACGGTAAACGAGGGTATTTCTGTGAACAAAAAGGTTTCGAGAGGTTTCGGAAACGTTCAAGTTGTTCTCAAAGAACTTCTGAATGGTCATAAGCGTTTCCGAATCAAGAGATTCAAGGGAATTGTCGGGGAAGACCTCGGAGAGGAACATCTCGCAGAGCGTTGTCGGAAGCTGATAGATAAGGCGGCCGATTCCGAGATTTTCGTAGCTCATAATCTCGCGCTCGGTGTCGAACATCTTGCCGACGTTAATTGCAGACTGTGCCTCCTTGTAGGAAACGGCAAGGTCCTTGAGGGTGTTTGCGACTGTACCGATGCCGATTTCTGTTTTGGTGAGAAGCTCTGATTTGAGCGTGTCGCGGATGTTTTCGGCAATCCTTATAAAGTCGCGTCCTTCCGACATAAGAGAAACCTCGTGGACAAGGACGATTTCGTTTTCACTTACGCTGATGACAAAGTCCTTCTGCTTATCGGGGAACATACTCGAGATAATGTCGATTGCAGCAGCATCACACTGCTCCGTCTGACGGATGAGGAAGACTACGTGCGGAACTTCCTGTGCCATGCGGAGCTCATTTGCTTTCATATAAATATCACCCGAAAGGATATTGTCGAGTATAATGTTTTTCACAAAGGTAGCGCGGTCGTGCTTTTCGTCATAGTAACGCTTTGCATTACCGACGGCAAGCGCAGCCATGACGGCAAGGCTCTTTGCATATTCGTCCTCGCCCTCGACGAAAACGACGTACTCAAAGCGTGTGCCGGGGGTGGATACGGGTTTGTATGTAACGCCGTCGAAGACGAGAAAAGAACCGATCATTTCCTCAAGTGCGGTTACCGCATCCTCGCGGACGGTGCCCTTAAGGGAAGGGTCAGTGCAGGCGCAGACAGTGCCTTGCGTGTTGATAACGCCGACAGCTCTGTCGGTAGCCTCCTTCATCTGAAGTATTGTATTCTGAAGCATTAACCAAGCCATAGTTTAACCACCTTTAATATGAAGCAAATTTCACCTCTTACATTGTAACAAATAACTCGCCTAAAATCAATGAATTTTCTGTAAAAATATCTAATTTTCACATCTGGCGGCGAGGACATCTTGTGATATTTGCCGAAGAAGTGCATCTTGTGTCGAAAACTTTATTTCATCGCGAAGAAAACGGATGAACTCGGTCTTTATCTTCTTGCCGTAGAGGTCACCGTCAAAGTCGAGAATATGCGTTTCGACGGAGATTTTGTTATCATCCGAAACTGACGGACGAACTCCGACGTTCGTAATACTTTTAAATGTCTTTCCGTCAACGGTTATCTTTGAAATATATACACCCCGTCGCGGTGTGATTATTTCGGGAGAAAGGCTCTGGTTTGCGGTTGCAAAGCCGAGCTTTTTGCCGAGACTCTGGCCGTGAAGAACCTCGGATACCGTGCAGTGAGGATGTCCGAGAAGCGCGTTTGCCTGTTCGGTATCTCCGCTCTCAAGAAGCTCGCGGATGCGAGAGGAGCTTACCTCTGCACCGTCATAGGTCACTTCATCTATTATGTCGCAACCAAGCCCGTGCTCTGCACAAAGCTTTTTGAGCTTTTCTGAATCGCCCAGGCCACCGCGACCGAAGCGGAAATCGTATCCTGCTATAACATGTGCGGCATTTAGCTCGGAAAGGAGGATTTTTTCGAAAAATTCCTCACAGGGAAGTGCGGCATATTCGGGAGTAAAATCTTTTATAACGATATCCGAAATACCGTAAAGCTCCGAAATGAGTGATGCCCTTTCCTCTGCAGAGTTTATGAGAGAAACGCTTTTTCCGGAAAGCACAGAAGACGGGTGATTTGAATATGTCATGACACACGGCGAAAGGGAAGAGGCCTCGGAAATCTCTTTTGTCCGTCGAAGAAGCGCACCGTGTCCGATATGAACGCCGTCAAAAAAACCGAGAGCAACTGCTCTTTTCATATCTTAATCCACCTCGAAAAAACTTTTTACGGTATGAAGCTCGCCGCGGCTTCCTCCGCGCGCAAGCATAAGAAATTCGCCATTTTCAGAATATACGCGGTAGAGCTTGCCGTCTTCTGCCGTTGACGGAACATCCGCACCGTTGCGGCACTTTTTCTCACCACCGGCATCTACCGTAACTGCCTCGTATTCCGAGAACATAAAATCAAGCGGAGTGACTGAAGGAGAGCTTTCAATCTCCTCAATCGTGCGAGCATCGGAGATTTCAAAAATGCCCGACTTTGTTCTGCGTAGGCTCGTCATAACAGCTCCGCAACCGAGCTTTTTGCCGATGTCGTCAATAAGCGAGCGGATGTATGTACCCTTTGAACACGCGACGTAGATTTCGTACTCGTTCCCACCGAGAGCCTTCGGGGAAATTTCCGTAATTTCAATTTCGCGTGAAGCCCTCTCAATCTCCTTGCCCTCGCGGGCAAGCTTATAAAGCGCAACGCCTCCGACCTTTATTGCGGAGTACATAGGCGGAGTCTGGCGGCTCTTTCCGAGAAAAGAGCGGCAAACGTCAAAAACCTCCGTCTCCAAAAAGCTTACCTCCTGCTCGGAGAGAACCTCGCCCGTAATGTCTAGTGTGTCGGTGGTGATACCGAGGCGGAAGGTGGCAATATATGCCTTTTCATCACAGAGCGCGAATTCGCACGCACGCGTTGCACGACCTATGAAAACAGGCAAAACACCTGTTGCGAGTGGGTCGAGCGTTCCCGAATGACCGACGCGGCGCGTTTTGAAAATTCGTCGCATACGTGAAACAACATCGTGCGAAGTGAGCCCCGAGGGCTTGTCAACAATTACAATTCCGTTCATTTACTAACCTCTTTGAAAACAGAGTTTGCGGAACACAGACGTGTTCCGCAAGCCGATTAGAATAAGTCAAGTTCTTCGATTTTAGCAATAATACGCTCTTCTGCGCTGTCAATATCGCAGTCCATAGTGCAGCCTGCCGCACCGTCGTGACCGCCGCCGCCAAAGAGAGCGCAAATATCCGCACAGCTTATCTTGCCGTCCGAGCGGAGAGAAAGCTTTATAGCTCCGTCACGTTCGTGAAGATAAATACCGAGCTCGACACCCTTTGCAACGCGTGCAAGGGCAGAAATGCTGTCGGTATCATCGCTTGTTGCACCGTGTCGCGAAACCATCTCTTCCGTCATCTTTATAACGGAAACGCGGCCGTCAAAATACATTTTGAGCCCTGAGAGAATTTCAGCCTCGAGCGAAATGCGGCTCGGAGATTTTTCAACAAAGAACTCGCGGTTGATGCCTGCAAAGTCCGCGCCGAGAGCGATGAGCTCAGCCGCCGCCTTGTGGCTTTCGGGCGTAGTATTTCCGTGGAGAAATCTTCCTGTATCGGTGGATATGGCAAGGTAGAGAGCATCTGCGATCTTCTTTGTAACTTTAGCGCCGAGAGCGCGGATTACGTCAAAGATAATCTCGCCGCAAGCTGCAGCTTCGGGGATAACGCATTCCTTGCCTGCAAAGGAACTATGGGTGACGTGGTGGTCAATCGCAAGCTCAATTCTGTCTGCAAATTCCTCGCAGGAAGAGGGAAGAAGCTTTGCATCCGCGACATCGACCGCGATTATGCAGGACGGAGAGAAATCCTCCGTTGCAAAATACGGCTTTACGCGACGGCGAAGCTTTTCGGATAAGTCGGGGTTTTCGAAAACATACGCGCGCTTGCCTATGGAATTAAGTGCAAGGCAAAGCGCGGCGGCGCTTCCAACCGTGTCGCCGTCGGGACTTTTATGAGTTAAGATGAGGATGTCGTCGCGCGTTTTGAGAAACTCTGCCGCAGTTTCGGGGGTGAGCTTTTTCTTCTCACGGTCGCGGCGCGAAACAGTCTCGATGAGCTCCATGATATGAGTTCCCGAGACGATGGAATCGTCATTTATGAAGGTGAGCTCGGGAGTATGGCGAAGCTTAAGGGCGCGCGCAGCTTCGCGGCGGAGATAGCCGCTTGCGGCGCGAAGACCCTTTATGCAGTCGCGGCGTTTTTCTTCGTCGCCGAGCGCGCTGACATATACCTTTGCACTTCCGAGGTCCGGGGCACATTCAACGCGAACAATGCTGACAAGCCCCGAAACTCTCGGGTCGCGGACGGTACGGATAAGCTCTGAAAGGGTTTTCATAAGCTCATCATTTACTCGCCCCATTCGAACACTTCCCATAAGTGTCTCCTTTCTTATGCCTTGACTTCGATCATCTCGTACGCCTCGATGACGTCGCCTTCCTTAATATCATTATAGTTTTCAACAGAAAGACCGCATTCGTATCCTGAAGCAACTTCCTTTGCATCGTCCTTGAATCTCTTGAGGGAAGCAAGAGCACCCTCGAAGATAACGATGTTGTCGCGGATAACGCGGACCTTTGAGCTTCTTGTAATCTTACCGTCAGTAACGTGGCATCCTGCGATTGTTCCGACCTTGGAAACCTTGAAGGTCTGGCGGATTTCCGCATGGCCGAGGACTTCCTCGCGATATGTCGGAGCAAGAAGACCCTTCATAGCGGCCTCGATTTCCTCGATGCAGTCATAGATTATGCGGTAAAGACGGATGTCTGTGCCGTTTGCTGCAGCGCTGTCGCGAGCACCCGAGTCGGGGCGGACGTTAAAGCCGACGACGATAGCGTTTGATGCGGATGCGAGAAGAATATCCGACTCGTTGATACCGCCGACGCCTGCGTGGATAACGCGGACACGGACCTCGTCATTTGAAAGCTTTTCGAGAGAAGCCTTGACAGCTTCGGCGGAGCCCTTAACGTCAGCCTTGACGATGATGGGAAGCTCCTTGATTTCGCCCTGCTGAATCTGGTCGAAGAGGTCTTCAAGTGAAACCTTCTTAGCGGTAGATTTGTTGAGCTCGTCTTTTTCTGTCTGTTTGCGCTGTTCTACGAGCTCACGAGCCATGCGCTCGTCGTCAACTGCATAGAAGATGTCGCCTGCGTTCGGAACCTCGGAAAGACCGATAACCTCGACAGGAACTGACGGGCCTGCGCTCTTTATCTTTCTGCCCTTATCGTCGGTCATAGCGCGGATATGTCCGACCGATGTGCCTGCGATGATTACGTCGCCTGCGTTAAGCGTACCGTTTGAAACGAGAAGCGTTGCAACAGAACCGCGGCCGCGGTCGAGCTTTGCTTCAACTACCGTACCCTTAGCGCTGCGGTTCGGGTTAGCCTTGAGCTCAAGCATATCAGCTGTGAGGATAACCATTTCGAGAAGGTCGTCAATACCCTGACCGAGCTTTGCGGAAATCGGGCAGACGATGGTGCTTCCGCCCCATTCCTCTGCAACGAGCTCGTGCTCTGTGAGCTGCTGCTTGATGCGGTCGGGGTTTGCACCCTCTGCGTCCATCTTGTTGATTGCAACAACAATCGGAACGCCTGCAGCCTTTGCGTGGTTTATAGCTTCGATTGTCTGCGGCATGATACCGTCGTCCGCCGCGACAACGAGGATAACAACGTCTGTAACCTGAGCACCGCGGGCGCGCATTGATGTAAACGCTTCGTGTCCCGGGGTATCGAGGAAGGTAATCTTCCTTCCGTTTATGTCAACGCGGTAAGCACCGATATGCTGTGTGATACCGCCTGCCTCGCCTGATACGACGTTTGTCTTTCTGACAGCGTCAAGGAGAGAGGTTTTACCGTGGTCAACGTGGCCCATAACTACAACGACAGGGTCGCGTCCTACGAGGTCCTCCTCGCGGTCCTCACTCTCGTCGATAAGTCTGTCTTCGATGGTTATGATGACTTCCTTTTCAACCTTCGCGCCCATTTCAAGAGCAACGATAGCCGCTGTGTCATAGTCGATGATATCCGAAACCGATGCCATAACGCCGAGCTTGATAAGCTGCTTTACGACGTCTGCACCTGTTCTCTTCATTCGTGAAGCGAGCTCGCCGACGGAAATCTCGTCAGGAATCATGACGGTAACCTGCGGCTTCTTCTGAACCTGAGCCTCAAGCTTCTTCATCTTCTCCTGCTCTTCCTGGCGGCGCTTGTTTCCAAAGTTCTGCTGCTTGCGGTCGGGAGACTTCTTTATCTTCTGCTTCATTGCGCCCATATCCCTGACGTTATCGGGGACAAGGTTATCAACGCGGTCATCGTACTTTGAAAGGTCAACCGAGCCGCCGCGCGTGTCGATAACGTGCGTCTGAACGCCTTTCTTTGTGGTGACGGATGCTCCGCCGTCGGCAACAGCTTCCTTTGCAGGCTTCTTTTCTGTAACAGGAGCCTTTTCGGAAGCTTTCGGAGAAGCTTTCTTCTCCTCTTTCTTTTCGGGAACCGGTTCTGCCTTCGGCTCCTCGTGGTATACGTCTGCCATAAGTGTCTCAAAGCTCTCTACCTGGTTCTCTGCGGTGAGAACGTTGAAGAGGATGTTGAGCTCCTCATCGGTAAGAGCCTGCATATTTGACTTGGGTGCTGTTGTGTATTTTGTGAGAATTTCAGAAACTGCCTTTGCAGTAATCTCAAAATCCTTTGCAAAATCTCTGATTTTATATTTCTGTGCACTGCTCATACAGTTGTCCACCTCCGTTTGAATTCGTGTTTACTTTTTGCTCTTTGTTTTTTTGCGAGAACGGACTCTTGCAGCCTTCTTTTCGAGTGTGGGAAGAAGGGCTTTTGCACATTCGTTTTCATCGGCAAGTTTTTTTATGATTGCCGCCGAAAAGCCCGTATCGCAAATCGCAACAACGGCACACGGCCGTTTTCCGAGCGCGTTTCCGAGTTCCTCGCGCGTTTCCGTTACCGTAATGCAGGGAAGCCCTGCGCTCTCTGCGATAAACTCAAAAGTTTCGCGGGTTCTGTCTGATGCGTCACCTGCGATGAGAAGGGTCCGCGCGAGCCCGTGGCTGCAGGCTGACCTTGAAGCCTCATCGCCTGTTTCTATCTTGCCGGCGCGTCTGGCAAGTCCGAGAAGAGATATATAAGGACTATTCATTCCCGGCCTCCGAAAGACTTTTTGCAAGCGCGTCGTAAACGGCGTCTTCTATGTTGACCGAAAACGCTCTTTCAAGAGCACGGGTCTTGCGCGCCTTTGCAAGACATTCTTCGCTTCTGCAGATATAAGCGCCTCTGCCGGGCATCTTTCCTGTAAGGTCGAGAGAGATCGCGCCGTCCTTTGATTTTGTGATACGGACGAGCTCTGCCTTCTCACGCATCTCGCGACACGCAATACACAGGCGCTTCGGAGTTTTCTTGGTCATTGTCATTTTGTACGACACCGTCCTTCTGGTGTTTTATTCAGCAGAGCTTGCAGGCTTGATATCAATCTTGTATCCTGTGAGCTTTGCTGCGAGGCGAGCGTTCTGGCCGTCCTTGCCGATTGCAAGGGAGAGCTGGTCATCAGAAACGATAACGCGGCAGGAATGAGCCTCTTCGTCTGCCGTAACATCGATTACGTTTGCCGGAGCAAGAGCCGCGGCAACAAACTCGCTTATATCGTCGGAGTATTTTACGATGTCAATTTTTTCTCCGCAGATTTCGTCGCATACTGCGGCAACACGGCTGCCGTGAGGACCGACGCAAGCGCCGATCGGGTCAACGTTTTCGTCGTTTGAGAAGACTGCAATCTTCGTCCTTGAGCCTGCTTCACGGGCGATAGAGCGGATTTCAACCGTACCGTCGTGGATTTCGGGAACCTCAATCTCAAAAAGACGGCGGACAAGACCCGGATGAGTTCTTGAAATGATAATCTGCGGTCCGCGGTCGGAGCGCTTTACTTCGACAACGTAAATCTTGACTCTGTCGCCCTCGCGGAGAACCTCGCCCGGAATCTGCTCTTTTGCGCCGAGGTAGATTTCCGTCTTTTCCTTTGAACCCGTGATCTCGATGGAAGCTCCGCCGTTTCTCGGGTCAGTACGGGTGACAAGAGCTGTGAGAAGCTCGTGCTCCTTGGAAGTGAACTGCTGGAAAACAACTCCGCGTTCAGCTTCGCGGATGCCCTGGATAATAACCTGCTTTGCAGTCTGTGCAGCGATGCGTCCGAAGTCGCGTGTTTCGACCTTGACGTTTACTATATCGCCGACGCCTGCCTTTTTGGAGTACTTCTTTGCATCGTCAAGAGCAATTTCCTCTGCAGGGTTTTCAACTGCTTCAACAACTGTCTTCTTGACGTACATACGGATTTCCTTCTTTTCGCAATCAGGCTCAACAAATACGTTGTCAACCTCGCCTGCGTTATCGCGCTTGTATGCCGCGAGAAGCGCCTGAGAAACGCGCTCGAGCATATAGTCCTGAGGAATTCCTTTCTCAGCCTCCAACTGTGCAATGGCGGCAAAAAATTCTGCATTCATTTTTTAATCGTCCCCTTTTCTTATCATTTATATTATTTATTATTTAAAATTCTACACGCAATCGTACCGATGCAATTTCTTTCTTTTCAAAAACCGTTTCTTCACCGCTCTGCGAGAGCGTAACGTTTCCGTTATCGTAGCCGCAAAGGGTTCCGAAGAATTCCTTCTTTCCCATCTTCGGGGAGAAGGTTTTAAGAGTAACGGATGCGCCCATATACTTTTCAAAGTCAGACGGGCGGTAAAGCCTGCGCTCGAGTCCTGCGCTTGAAACCTCGAAGATATAGGATGTGTCAATCGGGTCAGCGTCATCGAGAATCTTGTCGAATGCACGTGAGAAGCTCTCACAGTCGTCAATGGAAACGCCGCCTTCACGGTCAATATAGACGCGAAGGTAATGTTCTCCGCCTTCCTTTACAAACTCAACGTCCCAGATTTCGAGACCGAGCTTTTCGGCAACGGGCGAGGCGAGAGAGGTAATTGTTTCTGTAATCTTGTTCAAAAAAACACCCCTTACAAGTAATACGAGAGTGGACGACCTCGCCCACTCTCGAACCTACTTTCTTACTATATGTTACAGTATAACACATATATACACGTTTTGCAAGTGTTTTTTGCCATTTTAAATTACTCTCTTCTGAAATCGATTGAATCGATGTCGATACATTCTGCCTTTTTGTCGCTTTTTGCATACTCTTCGGCAAGCTCAAATGCGCGGTCAAGCTGTGTATCCTCAAGAACATACTTCTGCTCGAGAGCGTGTGTCTCTTCGTCTATCTTTTCAATAAGCTCCCAAGAGCAGGTAGAGGTGACCTTCGGGAGATTATGATCGCGGCAGAACATATTGAGAGCAAAGACGGTTCTGTTATCCCAGTTGTCATCAGGCTCGCCGTAGAAGTAACCGAGAAGGGAAAGTCTCTGTTCAATCGCCTTTACGTTCGCTGTTTTTATCTTGCTTGCAATTTTCTTGTTTTCAAGCGGAACGAGACGGGGGAGCTTATACGGTGTGATTTTGTTGTCAACTTCATAATCGGGGATAATGCCAATACCGTCATAGCTTCCGCTGACAGGGAGCTTAAGGTCAAGAACGGTTACGACTGCCTCGTCGCCCGTGCTTGTCTCAATGTGGCGCTGACCCATGCCTTTACCTGTGGAAGTCTTTCCTACGACGACGCCGTAGCCAAGGTCCTTGAGTGAACCTGCGAGAAGCTCTGCAGCGCTTGCCGTGTTCTCGTTTATGAGAATGACAAACTTGTTGACTTCAAAGCCATAGCCCGCTGTCTGGAACACTTTGAGACTAAGCGGCTTTGCCTGCCAGGTCATAAGATAGGGAACGTCCTTTTTGGGAACGATGTTGTCCATCATATTTATGAAGCAATCCATCGAGCCGCCGAGGTTGTCGCGAAGGTCAAATATAACGGTCGTAACGCCACCGTCTCTGAATTTTCGGTACGCTTCGATAAACTCGATAAAAGTGTTGATTCCGTCAAATCGCTTAATCTGCATATAGCCGATTTTGTCCTCGGTGATGTAATAATCAATATCTGCGAGTTCGACTACTGCGCGAGTGACGTTGAAGGTGAGAGATTCCTCGCCTCTCTGCACTTTTATTTTGACGAGTGTGCCTGCCTTTCCTCTGACAGCCATGCCTGCCTCTGCAGGCTCGAAGCCGCGAACGTCAATACCGTCAACCGAGAGGAATTTATCGCCTGCTTTAAGACCTGCCTTTGCAGCAGGGCCGCCGTTTGTCACGCTCTTGATGGTGAGGAGCCCCGATTCTTCATCAGCAACAATCGTAACGCCTATGCCGACGAGAACGTTGTTGTTGCCGTAGGACTGCTCATACTTCTGCGGAGCCATATAGTGAGAGTAGCGGTCGTGTCGCTCATAGACTCTGTTCATAAACTCGTAGAAGAAGTCAGGGTCCTCTTCGAAGAAGGAGACGAGAGTGTCGCGTATGTAATCCTCTCCCTCGATATCAAAAAGAATGTTTGAATTGTAAATCGAGAGAGCCTCGTCATACTTCTTGCCGTAGTCAACCTCCTCTGCCGCAAAAGCGAATACAGAAAGAGAAAGAACGAGTGCAAGAGCGAGCGCAATGATTTTCAAGGGTTTTCTTTTCATTTTCTTATCCTCCGTGTTCAGTTTGAAGTTTCTGCCGCGCGGATATCCATGCAGAGAGCACTTTCTCCTGCAACGGCGTTGTTTATTTCCATAGAATAGTCAATCTTCATCCGTCCGCCGAGGTCGGAGAGAGATTTGTCTATGCTTTTTGTGCTTATTCCGACGGTGAGTGCGCCAAATCCCATATCATAATATGAAATGTGCTTTTGGCCCTCTTCAAAAATCATGTGTGTCTCAAGGTCGCCGAAGCGGATAACGGTAACTTTGTTTTTTTCAACCTTAACCGTTGTAGTGGTGTTGCCGAGCCCCGTAAGCTCGCTTTCCTTATATGAAATATAGTAATTGCCGTTTTTTTCGTAGAATCTTCCGCTTGTGACGAGCTCAACGCTGTCGTCACCCGTATCCTCAAAGCTCTGAAGACCCTTAATTGTTATGATAACGTCCTTTTTCATTATTTGCTCCTTATTTGCCAATCTGAATCTTTGCGACATCGCCGCGCATCTCTCCGCCGAGAAAGAGCGAGCCGAGCTCGTGAAAGCCCTCCGCATCGTCCGAGACGAAGAATTTATAGTTGCCGCCGTGTTCGTTCTTTTTAATACTGTTATCCTGTTTGAGAAGACGTGCTGCCTCAAGACCGGGGTTTGTGAGAGTGACTCCGTCACCCATAAAACGGGCGAGAGCCGCCTCAATTATGGGGTAGTGCGTGCAGCCCATAATAAGCGTATCAACTCCGTTTTCCTTAAGCTCGGAGAGATAGTCGGAAACAACCGTCATAACGACAACGTCGTCGGGAGAGGTTCTGCCGTTTTCAACGAGCGGAACAAAAAGAGGACACGCACGGGCAAAAATCTCCGCATCCGGACGGATCTTTAAGATTTCGCGCTCGTACGAGCGGCTCTTTATCGTGGCAGATGTGCCGATGATGCCGATTTTTCCGTTTCGGGTTGCAACCGCTGCCGCACTTGCAGCAGGCTTGACAACGCCGAAGAGCGGTATGTCGTAATCGTCCTTTATTTTCGGGAGCGCAACGGAGCTTACCGTTCCGCACGCCATGAGAATCGCCTTTATGTCAAATGAGCGGAGAAAGTCAACATCCTCTTTCGCATAGCGAAGGATTGTATCTTCCGAACGCGTACCGTAGGGGACACGTGCGGTGTCGCCGAAATAGACAATGTCCTCATCGGGGAGAAGACGCATTATTTCGGAAACGGCTGTGAGTCCGCCAAGTCCTGAGTCAAAAACGCCGATGGGCCTTTTGTCCATAGCTTAGGTCAATCCTTTCTGCCGGAATGTTACTTCTCGAGTGCGCAGGTAATAATTCTGTCAAGAAGGGCTGAAAACTCAATGCCGCAAGCCGCAAAGAGCTTTGCATACATACTGATGCTCGTGAAACCGGGGATGGTGTTGATTTCGTTGAAGATAATCTCACCCGTCTCCTTGTGGATAAAGAAGTCAACTCTCGAAAGCCCACGACAGGAAAGCGCGCGGTAAATCTTCTCCGCATACGCGCGGATTTTGTCCGAAACCTCAGGGGAGAGGTCTGCAGGAATAACGGTTTTGGAAGCACTGTTTAAGTACTTTGACTCGTAAGAATACGTCTCTGTTGCCGAGAGAACCTCACCGCAGACGGAAATCGAAACATCGTTGTTTCCGAGCGCCGCCGTTTCAATCTCGCGCGCAGGGATGAATTCCTCAACGAGGGCTTTTCCGCCGTAACGGAGGGCGTCTGTGAGTGCAGAGAGAAGCTCTTTTCTGTCCTCTGCCTTTGCGGCACCGACGGAAGAGCCTGTGCCTGCAGGCTTTACAAATACGGGGTATGAGAATTTAGCCTCAATTTCAGCGACGGTCTTCTTTTCGTCAAAGCTGTAGGATGTGACGGTTACCCAGTCTGCCTGGCGGACGCCCGTAGTTGCGGCAACGAGCTTCGTGAGAGATTTGTCCATCGAAACCGCGCTTGCGGCACAGCCCGGACCTACACAGGGAATACCTGCGAGCTCGCACGCACCCTGAAGCCTGCCGTCTTCGGCATTTTCTCCGTGCATAACGGGGAAGATAACGTCAACAGGGACAGTTTCTCCCGTTTCGAAAACATAAAGTCCGCCGCTCTTTCTGCTGAGTGAGAGGGTGCACTCCTTCGCACTGCCGTCAAGCCATGCATCCTTCTCTATTTTCGAAACGTCAAATTCGGGGAGATAATACCAGACGCCGTCGCGCGTAATACCGACGACGGTGAGGTCGTACTTTTCGCGGTCGAGTCCCGAGAGAACGCTCGCTACCGAGCGCAGAGAAATTTCATATTCACTTGAAGCACCGCCGAAGAGGACGGCAAGACGAGTTTTGCTCATAAAAACAGCTCCGTTTCGTTTTGTGGTAAAAGACTATAAATTATATGAAGTAACGTCGGGGAAAATGTCATAAAATAACGTAGGCAAAAATAGAAATGAAATGACATACGCTACCGCCGAGCGCGAAGAAGTGGAAGACGGAGTGCATATACTTTTTCTTTTTGCCGACTCCGTATAGCACCGCGCCGATTGTGTAGAGAACACCGCCTGCGAGGAGAAGCCATATTCCGACCGGTGAAACCGTCGCGATGAGGGTTTTTACCGAGAAGATAACCGCCCAGCCGGTCGCGATGTAAAGAATCATCGAAAGCTTGCGGAATTTGCGGACGTTGATGGCATTAAAAACAATTCCGCAGATTGCCGCCGCCCAGACAACGCCGAAAACGGTAAACCCGACAGGTCCGCGCATTGAAACGAGCGTGTAGGGGGTGTATGTGCCTGCAATCAGGAAGTATATCGTGCAGTGGTCAAGTGTTCTGAAAACGGCTTTTGCACGGTTGATTCCGAGGGCGTGGTAGAGTGTGGAAATTGTGTAGAGCAAAATCATAGATGCGCCGTAGACAGAACTGCTCACGACCTTCCACGCATCACCGCTTTTTGCGGAAAAAACAACACACAAAACAAGTGCAACAACGCCGAATGCGGCGCCCAGCCCGTGTGAAATTGAATTTACAAGCTCCTCACCGAGGGTATATTTCGGCAAACCGAGTTTTTCTCTTTTGTCCATAAAGCATATCTCCATATATCGTCTATTTTATCATATCACTTTTCGCGTGAAATTACAATGCGTTTTATTGACAATTTAAAAAATACTTGACACGTTTTTGGGGTAGTGATATAATGATTCCAAACCGTTGAGGAAGAGTAAGTAGGGTTTGCCCCTTTTCCCAAAGAGAGCCGCAGGTGCTGTGATTGCGGCGGAAAATGCAAAGCTGAATGGGCTTCCGAGGGCGAGCAGAAAGAGGAAACTTCAGTATGTGAGACGGAGTGTGGCTCTCCGTAATCAAAGGTCTGCATATGTCAGTATGCGTAAAGAGGGTGCGTTTGCACCAAGCCGGGTGGCACCGCAGGATATGCTTTAATCCTGTCCCAGCAAAAACACTGGGGCAGGTTTTTTTGTCCCTTTTTGAAAGGAGAGTAAAATTATGGCACAGAGCAAGATCCCTTACAAAATTTACCTTGAAGAATCGGAGATGCCGAAATATTGGTACAACCTTCGCGCAGAGATGACAAAGAAGCCTGCACCGCTTCTTAACCCAGTTACTCACAAGCCCTCGACGGCCCAGGAGCTTGAGGCGGTTTTCTGCAAGGAGCTTGTGCGTCAGGAGCTTGACGATACCACGGTAAACATCGAAATCCCCGGGAAGATCCGCGATTTCTATAAGATGTACCGTCCGTCTCCGCTTATCCGCGCATATTGCCTTGAGGAGAAGCTCGAGACTCCTGCAAAGATTTACTATAAGTTTGAGGGCAACAACACGAGCGGAAGCCACAAGCTCAACTCCGCTATTGCTCAGGCGTATTACGCAAAGGAGCAGGGACTGCGCGGCGTAACAACCGAGACGGGTGCAGGCCAGTGGGGTACTGCGCTTTCAATGGCGTGCTCATACTTCGACCTTGACTGTAAAGTATATATGGTAAAGTGCTCATACGAGCAGAAGCCCTTCCGCCGCGAGGTTATGCGCACCTACGGCGCATCGGTCACCCCGTCTCCGTCGATGGAGACCGAGGTCGGCAAGAGAATTTTAGCTGAGCACCCCGGTACAACGGGAAGCCTCGGCTGTGCAATAAGCGAGGCGGTCGAGGCGGCAGGAAACCTCGAGGGTTACCGCTACGTTCTCGGAAGCGTGCTCAACCAGGTTATGCTTCACCAGTCAATTATCGGTCTTGAAGCAAAGACGGCGCTTGACAAATACGGCGAGAAGGCAGATATAATCATCGGCTGTGCCGGCGGCGGCTCAAACCTCGGCGGTCTCATCGCACCGTTCATGGGCGAGAAGATTCGCGGTGAGCGTGACTATCAGTTCATAGCAGTTGAGCCGCAGTCCTGCCCGAGTCTTTCACGCGGCGCATACGTCTATGACTACTGCGATACGGGCAAGGTCTGTCCGCTTTCAAAGATGTACACACTCGGCAGCGGTTTCATCCCTGCGGCTACTCACGCAGGCGGACTCCGCTATCACGGTATGAATTCAACCCTCTCCGAGCTCTACGATCAGGGCCTTATGGAGACACGCACCGCTTCGCAGACGGAGATTTTTGCGGCAGCAGAGACTTTTGCAAGGGTAGAGGGAATCCTCCCTGCGCCTGAGAGCTCGCACGCAATCAAGGTTGCGCTCGACGAAGCGCTTAAGTGCAAGGAGACAGGCGAGGAGAAGACAATCGTCTTCGGCCTTACGGGCACGGGATATTTTGATATGTATGCATACGAGAAGTTCCACAATGGCGACCTCGGCACATACATTCCGACGGATGAAGAGATTGCAAAGAGCCTTGAAAAGCTCCCGAAGATAGACTAAAGAAGCGAAAGGAGACCCGACAATGGGAAATAAAAACCTCAGAACCTGCGCGGTTATAAACGACCTGTCGGGTTTCGGCAGATGCGCGCTTAACGTCACAATTCCAGTAATGAGCGCAATCGGTGTGAGAGTTCTTGCTGTGCCGACGGCGGTGCTCTCAAACCATACGGGATTTTCGGAATATTACTTCTCTGACCTCACGGGAGGAATGAGGGAATACTTCGGCGCGTGGGAAAAGCTCGGGCTTACCTACGACGGGATATACTCAGGCTTTCTCGGAAGTGAGGAGCAGGCAGACATCATCGCGGAATTCATAAAGAAAAACAGAACGGAAAATACATATCTTTTCGTTGACCCTGCGATGGGTGACGACGGCAAGCTCTATCCGACCTGTACGGACGGTCTTGTGAGAAAGATGCGCGGTCTTTGCGCGACGGCGGATATAATAACGCCGAACCTCACCGAAGCGTGCTTCCTCGCAGACGCGGATTATGAGGAGATGAAGTCGGCAGACATCGGGAAAGTTTCCGACCTTGCTCTCCGGCTCACCCAGCTCGGTGCAGCTCGTGTCATTATCACGGGCGTGTATCAGGGCGATAAGGTTTCAAACGTCGTTTGCGACAGCGTCCGCGGCGAAATCTTTACAACCTCGTCAAAGTGCGTTGCAGGTGAGTTTTGCGGAACGGGAGACCTCTTCGCATCAATCCTATTCGGCGAAAGCCTTAAGGGAAAATCGCTTAGAAGAGCCGTGCGCGCGGCATCGAACGTAGTTTCCCGTGCGGCAAAGTTTTCAGACGAGCTCGGCGTTTCAAAAACAGACGGCATCGCGTTTGAACCGTTCTTGAAAAGACTGTAAAATAAAAAGCTACCGAAACTTTCGGTAGCTTTTAAAATTTTTTTCGCGAAAAAGAGGGAAAACGAAGTTTTTGGCGTATATTAAGATAAGAGGTGATATGTGATGAATTTGAGACAGAGCGAAGAAGCGAGAGAAAAGAGAGATTTTTCGCCCTTTGCGTGCTTTTCGTCAGAGAGTCTCGGGCGTGCTCGTGAGGAGACGGAGTGTGAAGTCCGCACCTGCTTTATGCGCGACCGCGACAGAATCATCCATTCAAAATCATTCCGCCGTCTTAAGGACAAGACGCAGGTTTTCATATCGCCCGAGGGCGACCATTACCGCACGCGCCTCACGCATACGCTTGAGGTTTCGGGTATCGCGCGAACGATTGCCCGTGCGCTTTCTTTAAACGAAAGTCTCTGCGAGGCGATTGCGATGGGGCATGACCTCGGTCACACGCCGTTTGGACACGGTGGTGAGCGTGAGCTTGCGGCGCTTACGGATGGCGAGTTTTCACACAATCTCCAGAGCGTTCGCGTCGTCGAGAAGATTGAGCATCAGGGAATGGGACTAAACCTCACCCGTGAGGTAATTGACGGCATCGCCTGCCATTCGGGCGAGGGAAGAGCGAAGACGCTTGAGGGCAGAGTTGTCGCTCTTGCGGACAGAATCGCATACATAAACCACGATATAGACGATTCCATCCGAGCAGGAATACTCCGCGAGGTGGACATCCCGAAGGAATACCGCGAAATTTTGGGTAATCGCCCGAGCAAGCGCATAAATTCGCTTGTTATGGACACAATAAAAGAGAGTGCAGGCAAAAATGAGATATGCATGTCCGACGAGGTTTATTCCGCGATGATGGGACTTCGGAAGTTTATGTTCGAGCGCGTTTACCGCGCGCCGTTTGCCTTAAAGCAGGAAGAAAAGGTTCGCGACGTTGTAAGACGTCTTTTTGAATATTACATATCAGATATTGACCGTCTTCCGGAGGAATATCGTAAGATTGCAGAAGCTGACGGCGAAATCACCGCCGTGTGCGACCTTATAGCTTGTATGTCTGACAGATATGCGCTCAGCACATACAACGAAATTTTTCTCCCCGTTTCGTGGGGACACATGTAATTTAGCTTAAACACTCAGGAAAGGAAGTGAAAAAGGTGGCGTTTCCGAGAGAATTTATGGACGAGCTTATCGCGAGAAACGATATTGTGTCCGTAGTTTCAAGATACGTAAATTTAACGCGTCGCGGTTCGGGAAATCTCGGCCTTTGTCCGTTCCACAACGAGAAAACGCCGTCGTTTTCCGTTTCCTCGGACAAGCAGTTTTTCCACTGCTTCGGTTGCGGCGCAGGTGGCGACGTAATCACGTTTGTAATGAAGATTGAAAACATAGATTTTGCAGAAGCCGTCGAAAAACTCGCAGGCTGGGCAGGTATGCAGGTCCCCGAATCGTCCTACGGCGAAAAGGAGAGGTCCAACCGCCGCCGTGCGACGGAGGCGTGCCGCGATGCCGCAAGGTTTTTCCACGAAAGGTTCAAAGCACCGGAGGGCGAGGCGGCAAGGAGCTACCTCCTCGGTCGCGGACTGTCCCCTGCTGTAATAACGCGCTTCGGGCTCGGCTATTCTCCCGACGGTTGGGACGGACTGCTCAACGAGCTCACCTCAAAGGGATATACAAAGAGCGAGCTTCTTGCGGCAGGACTTGTCACAACGGGCAAGAGCGGAAAGATTTATGACCGTTTCCGCGGCCGTGCGATGTTCCCGATAATCGATATCCGCGGTGCGGTAATCGGGTTCGGCGGACGCATCATGGGCGAGGGAGAGCCGAAGTATTTAAACTCACCTGAGTCCGAGGTTTTCAATAAGCGTAAAAACCTTTACGCGATGAACCTTGCGCGACAGAGCAAGGCCGACTATTTCATCCTCGCGGAAGGGTATATGGACGTTATAGCTCTCCATCAGGCAGGGTTTGACTCGGCAGTTGCGTCGCTCGGAACATCGCTTACCGACGAGCAGGCGCACCTTATATCAAAATACAAAAATCGGGTTATAATTTCATACGACTCCGACAAGGCAGGCCGTGCGGCAACAGAGCGTGCGATTGACATACTGAAAAAAGCAGGCCTTGACGTCAGAGTTCTTACGATGAAAGAGGCAAAAGACCCCGACGAGTTTATAAAGAAATTTGGAAGAGACCGCTTTGCAAAGCTTATCGACGAGGCGCTGCCTGCATCGGAATACAGGCTTGAAAGCACAAAGCAGGCGTACAACCTCGACGACGATAAGGAAAGAGTGTTGTATATAAAGGAAGCGGTTGCGCAGCTTGCCAAAATCAGAAGCGAGTTTGAGCGCGAGATATATGCAGGCAGGATTTCAAAGGAAACAGGCGTCACGCGTGACGCTATTCTGCGTGAAGCAGAAAGCTTGCGAAAAAAGCTTCTTCGCGAAAAGAAAAAGGAAGAGGAAAGACGCGCCCTTGACCCACTCGGAAATATTATGCCGAAGGAGCGAGGCTCGCGTTATGAGAATCCGCGTTCAGCAGTTGCGGAAGAGGGACTGCTCTCACTTTGCGCATCGGATGTAAAGCTTTGCCTTGAAACTATAGAGCAGGTTTCGGGGAAGATGTTCTCATCGCCGATTCTCGGCCGTGCGTTTGACATAGTCGCAGATGAAGCACGCTCACGCGGACATGAAACCGATATGCGAATCATCTCGGCGAATATGAGCGAGGAAGAGGCCTCCCACATTGCCGCGGTTTTTGCAAGACGGCGTGAGACCTCGAAAGACGCACTTGCCGATTACATCCACATCATAAAGCAGGAATACATAAAAAAACAGGGCGAGAGCTCAGATGATGCGCTTCTTGCCGCTACCGAACTTTACAGAAAGAAAAAGGGGATATAAGAAATGGAAAACGGAAAGAACGAAAGAAACATAACTGTTGAAGAAAAAAAGCAGATTATCCGCGAGCTCATCGAAACGGGCAAGAAAAAGGGCAAGCTATCTCAGAAGGAGCTTTCTGCTGTTGCAGAAGAGCTTGAGATGAACTCCGACGAGATTGAAAAGCTCTACGATGCTCTCGAAAACCACGGAATCGACCTTCCGCTTGAAGAGTTCATTGCAGACCTTCCGCCCGAGGATGAGTTCCTCGACGATGCTCCGGAGAACCTCGACGATGTTGAAGAAATTCCGGAAGAAGAGCTTGCAGACTCCGCGTCTCTTATGGAAGGCCTTTCGATTGACGACCACGTCCGCATTTACTTAAAGGAAATCGGTAAGGTTGACCTTCTCTCTCCCGAAGAGGAAGTTGAGCTTGCAAACCGTATGGCAGAGGGAGATGAAATGGCAAAGGTGCGTCTTGCAGAGGCAAACCTCCGTCTCGTTGTTTCAATCGCAAAGCGTTATGTCGGCCGCGGTATGCTCTTCCTCGACCTTATTCAGGAAGGAAACCTCGGTCTTATAAAGGCTGTTGAGAAGTTTGATCACACAAAGGGCTATAAGTTCTCAACTTATGCTACATGGTGGATTCGCCAGGCCATCACCCGTGCGATTGCCGATCAGGCGCGTACCATCCGTATTCCCGTCCACATGGTAGAAACAATCAACAAGGTTATCCGCGTGTCCCGTCAGCTTCTCCAGGAGCTCGGTCACGACCCGTCGCCTGAGGAGATTGCAGAGGAGATGCAGATTCCGGTTACAAGAGTCCGCGAGATTTTAAAGATTGCTCAGGAGCCTGTATCGCTCGAAACTCCTATCGGTGAGGAGGAAGATTCTCACCTTGGCGACTTTATCCCTGCCGAGGATGCTCAGGAGCCTGCAGAGGCGGCATCGTTTGCACTTTTACGCGAGCAGCTTGTTGAAGTTCTCAAGACTCTCACCCCTCGTGAGGAGAAGGTTCTCCGTCTCCGCTTCGGCATTGAGGATGGCAGAACACGTACGCTCGAAGAAGTCGGCCGTGAGTTCAATGTCACCCGTGAGCGTATCCGTCAGATTGAGGCGAAGGCTCTTCGCAAGCTTCGCCATCCGAGCCGCTCAAAGATGCTCAAAGATTTCCTCAACTAAAGAAAGGTGTCCTACGCTTTGAAAATCATAGATTCACACGCACATATATTTCCGCAGAAAATCTCGCTTAAGGCGAGCGGCGCAATAGGAGCTTTCTACGGAATAAAAATGCACCATGACGGTATGGCGCATACGTTAAACGGCCTTATGGAGGAGGCAGGAATCGAGCGTGCGCTCGTCTGCTCGACTGCTACAACTCCGCACCAGGTCGAAGTAATAAACAATTTCGTTTGTGAAAAATGCAAGCAGTATGATAAGTTTACGGGCCTTGCCACTCTCCATCAGGATATGGAAGATGCCGAGGCTGAGATTCTCCGAATAAAAGAGATGGGACTTCACGGAATAAAGCTTCACCCCGATTTTCAGAAGTTTAAAATCGACGATGAAAAAATGTTCCCCGTGTATAAAATTCTTGAACGTGAAAAGCTCCCCATCCTTTTTCATACGGGAGATAAGAGATACGACTTCTCGGGACCTCGCCACCTCATAAAGATTATGGAGAAGTTCCCAGACCTTATCTGTATCGGTGCGCACTTCGGCGGTTATTCCGAATGGAAAGAGGCGGAGGAGTATCCGAAGAGCAAAAATCTCTTCTTCGATACATCAAGCTCGCTTGATGTTCTCCCGAAGAAGGAGGCGCTTGCGCTTATTTCTCATTTCGGAGTAGAGCAGTTTATGTTCGGTACTGACTACCCGATGTGGACGCCGAGTGAGGAGATAGAAAAAGTCCTTGAACTCGGTCTTTCCGAGGCTGATTACGAGAAAATTTTCCACGCAAACTTTGAGAGACTTTTCGGTGAATGAGGAAAGAGAAATGAAGATAAATTTCCCTGTAATCCTTGACGGTGCTACGGGTTCGGAGCTTATGAAGCGCGGACTTCCGTCGGGCGTGTGCCAGGAAAAATGGATAACGGAAAACCCGACTGCCATAACGGAACTCCAGCGTGAGTACGAAGCGGCAGGAAGCGGGATTGTCTATGCACCGACATTTGGTGCAATCGCGCACAAGCTTTCCCACTATGGTCTTGAGGCCGAGGAAGAGGAGCTTAACCGCGCACTCGTAGATATTTCAAAGACAGCGGTTTCTGAAAATGTTCTCGTCGCGGCAGACCTTGCCGCGAGTGGGCTGTTTTTAGCGCCGTACGGTGACGAGACGATGGAAAGCCTTGTCGATAAATATTCGGGCGAGCTTCGCGGGCAAGGTGAGGCGGATATTGTCGTTTCGGAGACAAATATGACGGTTTCCGATGCGCGAGCCGCGGTAATTGCCGCGAAGAGGATGTACGATAAGCCGATTTTCGTCACCTTTACGGTCGACGAAAACGGACGTACAATGACAGGCGCAGACGCCGCGGCAGCACTTGTCATTTTCAGAGCGCTCGGTGTCGCGGCCTTTGGGTTCAACTGCGGTGCAGGACCTGCAGAAATGCTTAAGAACATAGAAGCTCTCAAGGACGTCCGCGGTTCTCTTCCGCTTATCGCAAAGCCGAACGCAGGTCTTCCCGTTATGGTTGACGGTAAGGAGACTTATGAAATGTCGCCCGAAGATCTCGCGTCGTACGCAGAAAAGCTTGCAAGAGCAGGCGTGCGCGCGTTTGGCGGATGCTGCGGAACGACTCCTTCGCATATAAAGGCGCTTGCGGAAACAGTATCAAAGCTTTCGTTTGATTATGAAACCCCGACCTGCGAGGAAATGCTCGCAACTGAGCGCGTGACGCTTCCCGTATCGGAAGTTATTTTGAGCGATGAGATTGAGTGTTCAGAGTTTCTGCTCGATGACCTTATGGATTGCGAGCAAGTATGTCCGCTTGTTCGGATTTCGCGTGATGCGGATATCGCGTGCTTTGAAGAAAATCAGCACGCCGCCGCGCTTCCTGTCTGCATCGTGTGTGACGACAGTGAACTTCTTTCTCGTGCACTTATGTCATACAACGGTCGCGCAGGGATAAAATCCACCGCACCCGATGCAAAGGAAATTGCCGATTTCTACGGCGCTTATATTTTGGATTGAGGATAAGATAATGTTTTTTGATACTCATGCACATCTTGACGACAAAGCGTTTGATGCTGACCGCGACGAGCTTATAGCTTCATTTGCCGAGGTCGGAGTAACGCGCGTTCTAAACGCATCTTGCTCGCTTCCGTCGTCATACGAAACGGTGAAGCTGTGCAAGAAATATGATTTTATATACGGCGCGTGCGGAGTTCACCCGGACGCCGCCGAGAGCTTCACGGACGAAACGCTTCTTGAGATAAAGCGACTTCTCGCTGAAGAGAGGATTGTTGCAGTCGGTGAAACAGGACTTGATTATTATTACGACGATGTTCCGCGCGCGGCGCAGAAAAAGGCCTTTGAAGCGCAGGCGGCGCTTGCCGCGGAGATGTCTCTTCCTATCATAGTCCACGACAGGGAAGCGCATCGCGATACGCTTGATATACTTCGTCAGTTTCCGAATATCCGCGCGGTTTATCATTGCTTTTCGGGTAGCGTCGAGTATGCGCGCGAGATTGTGAAGCTTGGATTTTACCTCTCGTTTGGCGGTGCTGTCACGTTTAAGAACGCGAGGCATGCGCCCGAGGTCATAAAGAGTATTCCGCGAGAGCGCATAATGCTTGAAACGGACTGTCCGTATATGGCGCCTGTGCCGTATCGCGGAAAGCGAAACCATCCGGGAATGATACCTCACATTGCGGAGAAAATTGCCGAGCTTTGGGAAACAACACCCGAAGAGGTCGGACGAATAACAACAGAAAACGCTTTGAGATTTTTTAATATAGGGGATAAGTATGAATAAGAAAAAATTTAGATTCCGTATCGGAATGAGAAATATGAAAACGGCAATCGCGGCAACGCTTGTAGCTGTAATATACCTTGCCTTGAATGCCATTTTTGATACAGAGTTCGACCCGACATTTGCCTGCATCGGTGCAGTGTTCGGAATCGGAAGTGATATGGCAGATTCCTGGCTTAACGGCGGCAACCGTCTTTTCGGAACAATCATCGGCGGTGTCATAGGTATGCTGATGTTCAGACTGTATCTTTTCTGGCAGCCGAGCGGAGAGTGGACGTTCAAAATCTTGCCGTTCCTGTTTGTCGGAGTGGTTATGCTCATAATCGCGTGCCAGTTCTTCCGTTGGCCGGGCGGCATCCAGCCGGGCGGCGTTGTTCTCAGCATTATTCTGTTTGCGCAGAACAACCCCGAAACTTACATAGCATATTCCGTAGAACGCATAATCAACACCGCAATCGGTGTCCTCGTTGCGCTTTTAATCAATCATTTGTTGCCACGTGAGCGACTTCTCAAGATTTTCTACGCGCTTCATCTGCGGAAAAAGCCTGAGAAAAAAGAGGAAATCACATCGAAATAACAAAAAAGACTTGAAAGCGATGCTTTCAAGTCTTTTTCTATCTTACCAGACATTATCCTCTGTCGGATATTCGCCGTCCTTCGGCTTGAAGACAGGTTCGTGGCCTTCCTTCTTTTGCTTTTCGTAATCATTTAATGCACGCATTGCATATTTTCCGAGAATGAAGATAACAGGGATATTTATTAGTGTCATTATACCCATCGTCATATCCGCAAAGTCCCAGAGAAGGTCAGCGCTCAATATTGCACCAATAAAAATTACGACTACGGCGAGCGCGTGATATACACCCTTTATGACTCTGCCGGGTTCTCTCTTCAGGATGTAGAAAAGACATTGGTCAACATAGTAGAGATTTCCGACAAGAGTTGTGAATGCGAAGAAAACCATCGCGACGGTTATGAAGATAGGTCCTGCACTGCCTAAAACCGCACGAAGAGACTCCTGAACGTACGGCGCACCCGAAAGCTCAACTGTGGGCTCAACACCGGAGAAGAGGCACATGAAAGCGGTGGTCGTGCAAACGAGAAGAGTATCGATAAAAACCGAAAGAACCTGAACGAGCCCCTGTTTTACCGGGTGAGATACATCAGCGGTGGCAGAGGCGTTAGGAGCAGAACCGACACCTGCCTCATTACTGAAAAGACCGCGCTTTATTCCGTACATTATACATGAGCCGGAGAAACCGCCGAAAATTGCTTTGAAGTCAAACGCACTGTCAAAAATTTTTGCAATGACCTTTGGGAAAAGAGTTATGTTTGAAAAAACTATACAGAGTCCGACGAGGATGTATGCAATTCCCATAACGGGAACGAGAACGCTTGTGATTTTAGCGATTCTCTTGCCGCCACCGACAAGGCAGTACCCGACAAGGATTGCGATGGCAGCTCCGATTATGTGAGGAGTGATGCTTGGGCTATAGAAACTGTATGGAGAGAAGCTTGACTGAAGATTGTAGGATGCAAGCATATTAAAGCCAAGCCCGTATGTGATGATGAGGAAAACTGAAAAAACAACGGCGAGAACTCTTGAACCGATGCCCTTTTCGATGTAGTATGCAGGTCCGCCGTAGAAGCCGTTTTCACCGCGTTTCTTAAAAATCTGCGCGAGTGTGCTTTCAACAAACGCAGAGGCACCTCCGATTATCGCGATAACCCACATCCAGAAAACGGAACCGTAGCCGCCAAGGCATATAGCGGTCGAAACACCTACAATGTTGCCCGTTCCGACGCGTGAGGCGGTAGAAACCATAAGCGCCTGAAATGCAGAGATGCCACCCTTTTTGTCGGGTTTTTCCGTCACTGCGCGAAGCTGTTCGGGAAGAGAACGGATTTGAATGAATCTCGTTTTAAAGCTGAAATAAAGTCCTCCGAGAACGAGGAGAATTATGAGGATATATCCGTATAAAGCATCGTTTATCGGTGAGATGAGATTTTCCAAAAACTTAATCAAAGAAAGTACCCCCTATGTATCGGTGCGGCTATTTGTATAAATTTCGGCGTCTTCCGCAAGAGCCTCTATGAGAAAGCTTACGGGACGGAAACCGTCGTTGCAGGAAATCATAGCGGATTTTTTGTTCTTCATCCAACCGTCGTAGATGTCCTCGCCGCCGTGAGAAAGCGTCATAACAAAAGGAGAGAGGCTGTCCCACGCACTCTGGCAGAAGCCGTCGGGTTTTTCCCAACCGTTTGTGATAAAGGTCATGCCTTCTTCCATATCGCACGCGTGTTCTATCGGGTTTTCGTATTTTTCGATGAGGTCAGGGTATCTTGCGACCTTCATGACGGTGATTTTGCACTTTTTCATATATTGCATCAGTCCTTAAAGAGGTGTGGTGTTGAGAGATAGCGTGAGCCCGAGTCAGGAGCGATTGCAACAATCGTCTTTCCCGCATTTTCAGAAAGACGCGCGCACATTTCTGCCGCATAAATTGCCGCGCCCGAGGTGATGCCGACGAAAATTCCCTCCAAAGCCGCGAGGTCACGCGTTGCGGAGTACGCCTCTTCTGTTGAAATTGTGAGGATTTCATCAAAGCTTTCCGTATCAAGAAGTTTTGGAATG
Source organism: Oscillospiraceae bacterium (assembly GCA_017532355.1). Next base: position 100,710 of record JAFXJK010000058.1, read on the forward strand.
AAATTTGCGCCGATGCCCTGAAGTTTGTGCGGCCCTGCTTTGCCACCCGAGAGGATGGGAGAATCAGTCGGCTCAACACCGATGATTCTGACATTCGGGCATCTTTCGTGGAGAATGCGGCCAACGCCTGAAATCGTGCCGCCGCTTCCGATACCTGCGACGACTATGTCCACCTTGCCGTCCGTATCGCGGAGGATTTCCTCGGCGGTTGTGCGCTCGTGGACTTTCGCATTTGCAGGATTCTCAAACTGATTCGGGATGAAGCTTCCCTCAATCTGCGCATGAAGCTCGCGAGCTTTTTTTATCGCACCGTCCATACCCTCGGCACCGGGCGTGAGAACAAGCTCTGCGCCGTAAGCCGCAAGGAGAGCGCGTCTTTCCTCACTCATCGTATCGGGCATAGTGAGTATAACCCGGTATCCGCGCACCGCCGCGATTGCGGCAAGCCCTATACCGGTGTTTCCGCTTGTCGGCTCGATTATGACTGCTCCCGCGCGGAGAAGTCCGCGCTCTTCTGCGTCGAGAATCATTCCGAGTGCGGCGCGGTCCTTGATGCTTCCCGTGGGATTAAAATACTCAAGCTTTGCGAGAATTTTATTCGGGATATTGCGCTTTTCGCAAAATCTTGAAAGCGAGAGAAGCGGAGTGTTTCCTACAAGAGTTTCGATTGAATTGTGAATGTTCATGTTAAACACCTACATAAAAACAAGATGTGCTTTTACAAGTGCAAAAGCTTCGCGGAGCAAGCAATTGGTAAAAAGAATCGGAAGCTCGGTTCTTGCCGAGAACATAACGGGTGTCATACCTGCGTTTTCGGCAAGGCTACGCGCGCGGTAAATATGATAATCGCTTGATATCACAGCAACTTTTCCACCGCCGAGCTCTTCAATAATTTCGCGAGAGTAAATCATATTTTCGTGCGTATTGCGTGATTTTTCTTCTTTTATGATTCTATCTTTTTGTACGCCGTGCGAGATAAGATAACGCTCCATTGCAAGAGCCTCGGTTATATCCTCGTCCTCGCCCTGACCTCCGGAAACAATCGCAACGCAGTCGGGATTTTTGTTCATATATTCCAGTGTTCGCTCAAGTCGGTCAGCAAGCGTGCGTGACGGAGTTTCGCCGCGTATTCCGGCCCCGAGCACGATTACGTAGTCACAAGGTGCATCAACATCACCGCGGACGTCCGAGAGAATTATGCCGCTGAGAACTGCAACAAACAAAATGCCGATAACAGCGAGTGCGGTTATGACATTTCTCGTTTTCGGGAGTTTATTCGCCGTAAGCCCCATAAAGAGAAAATATGCGCCGAGAACGCCCGTAAGAAAACCGAGGAAAGAATAACCTATAAGGCAGAAAATAAAGAAAAATGCAAAGACGAAGCAGATTACGGATAAAACAGTAAACGTCTTTTTCATTGCTTTTTATAAGGGTCGGAGAAAACCGCAGGCATACGTCTCTTGTGCTCGCTTCTGGAGTGGTAGCGGTTTATAATCTCCATGTCCTCTTTCGTTGTCTCTCCCTCAAGGAGGAATTTATCTATGCTTGCATAAGTTATGCCCATTTCGGCTTCGTCTGTCTGGCCGTCAAAGAGACCGCCGCTCGGTGCCTTTTCGATAATTGAAGCAGGCGCGCCGAGGTAGCGGAGAAATTCGTAAATCTCCGTAACGGTCAGGTCGTAAATCGGGTTGAAGTCGCTCGCGCCGTCACCGTGCTTTGTGAAGTAGCCCATATAGGTCTCGCTACGGTTGCCCGTACCTGCAACAAGGCGACCTTCAGCCGCCGCGATAGTGTAGAGTGTTGTCATACGGAGACGCGGAGCGATGTTTGCAAGTGCCATATTATTGAGCTCGGAAATCCCCTCAAGAGAAGCGAGAACGGAGTTGCGGACTTCCGTGAGGTCAACCGTTCTTGTTTCAATATCAAACATACGAGCAACCTCAAGAGCATCGTCAAGGTCCTCTCCGTAGTTGCGCTTTGAGTGGCAGGGCATCTGAATACCGACGGTGTTGTCGCACGCTTTTTTGCAAAGGATGCTGACGAGAGCGCTGTCCTTACCGCCTGAGTTTCCGAAAATGATGCCTTTAGCACCGCTTTCTTTTAAAAGATTCTGTATAAATTCAACTCTTGCTTTGAGTTCGTGTTCGTAATTCAGCATAAATTTTTCCTCCACATTGTTATAAAAATATTATATCACCGCACCTCCAAAATATCAATTCCCAAAATGTTTAGAAAAAGTGCTTTCGGGTGAAAATATAACGGGTGGTTTTCTTGAAAAAATGTATTTTTGTGTTTGCTTTTATACTTTTTCTTATGCCCGTTGTCAGCGGAGAGGGGATAGTCAGGGATTATTATCTCAGAAACCGGGAGTTTGCGGTTATGAGCGAAAAGGTGAACATACTTCCGAATACGCTTCGAATGAATATCACGAGAGGGGAATACGGCTCACTTCGTGCAGATGTCACGCCGAATGCGAAGCTTTGTGAAAAGCTCTCGTGGAGGCTTAAGAAAAATACGGGTGCGGTTGAGATTTACCCAAGCGGCGAGACTTGTTCGGTGTACGGCTTGTCGGCAGGGGAAGAGACGGTGGAAATTGCACTTGACGGCAAAAAGACCGTACAGGTTGACATCACCGTCACTGAGCCCCGGGAAGTACAGCAAAGATCGTTTGAGCTTTCGTCGGAGCCTCGACACGAGTCGTATTTTACGTCGACACTCGTTTCGTGGCTCGCGAGAGGCTTTTTTGCGGCGGCGATTGCAATTCTCTTTGCCGTCGGGATACTCGCATGGAAGAAAAGGAAGGGTGATTAGATGGGAGAGAAGGCAAAATACGCACTCTCGGGCATTTTTGCAGGAATAGCAAACGGCCTCTTTGGTGCAGGCGGAGGAATGGTGCTTGTCCCGATGCTGATACGGCTTTCAAAAATGGAAGAAAAGCGCGCGTTTGCAACGTCAATTGCGGTGATACTGCCGCTTTCCATTGTTTCTGCCGTGGTATATTTTTTGAAAGGCGAGTTCGATTTAACTGCGGCACTTCCATTTGTCATAGGTGGCGCGGTCGGCGGTTTCATCGGTGGCAAGGTTTTCAAAAAGGTTCCGGCAAAAGCCCTGAGGGCAGGCTTTGCTCTCTTTATGATTTACGGCGGAATACGCCTTGTTATGAGGTGAGGAGATGAAGTTTTTACTTGATACGGCGATCGGCGCGGTAACGGGGATAATAAGCGGTTTCGGTGTCGGAGGGGGAACTCTCCTTGTTTTGTACCTTACGCTTTTCGGAAAGGAGTCACAGCTCACAGCACAGGGGATAAATCTTATATACTTCATACCGTGTGCAGTCCTTGCGCTCATCTCGCACATAAAAAACCGACAGGTTGATTTTCGCGCGTGGCTTATTTCGGGAAGCTTCGGAACGCTCTCAGCTCTCGTTTCCGCATACGTCGCAACGCGGCTTGACACAACTCTCCTCTGCCGCATTTTCGGCGGTTTTCTTACGCTTGCAGGCGTGTGGGAAATTATTTCGGTTACTAGAGAAAAAAGGCTTGAAAAGGAGAAACGGTGAGCGTATAATGTAGGTGAAATCAAAACTTGAGGTGAATAAAATGGGAAACTTAAAGGCAGGTTTTGCCAGAATTGACATTACTCCCCCGCTCGGAACAACGCTCGAAGGATATTTTGAAACAAGATACGCTGACGGCATCCTCGATCCGCTCTGCGCGACTGCTGTCGCGTTCAATGACGGCGAGAAGAGCGCCGTTGTAATCAGTATAGATCAGATTGGCCTTAATAAACATTTTATGAAGGTCATAAAAGAAGACATCGGAAAGAGGACTGATCTTCCCGAAGAGGCAATTTTCATCCATTGCACTCATATCCACACAGGCCCGTGCATTGCAGGAACACCTGTAAAACCGGGTGAGTGGTCTAATCCTGCGCATGCAGAGACACTTATAAAGAAGGTCTCCGATGTGGCTTATCTTGCGCTTTCCGACCTTGCGCCGGCAGAAATGAGCTACACCAGAGGCGAGGCAAAGAACGTATCCTTTGTCCGTTGCTTTAAGATGAAGGACGGCTCAACGCGCACAAACCCGGGCCGCCTTGACCCGAATATCGACTTTCCGCTTGACGAGCCGGACAACAACTCATCGCTTCTTATCATAAAGCGTGAGGGAAAGCCTGAAATCGGCATCGTAAACTTTCAGGTTCACCCCGACGTTATCCACGGCACGAAGTTCTCGGCGGACTTCCCGTATTTTGTCCGCAGTACATACGAGAAAATAATCCCGAACTCACTTTGCATGTATATAAACGGCTCTCAGGGCGACTCGAACCATTGCGACTGGTTCTTGCCGCTTGACAAGTGCTTTGACGGTTATGACCGCTCCCGTTATATGGGCAGAAAGATTGCAATGAGCGTTCTTGCGGATTACGAGCTTGCAACACCGCTTTCGGGTGAGAAGATTTCATATATGAAGAAAAATCTGACGGTTAACTACAATAAGGGAACTCCGGAAGAGGTTGAGGCAGCTCGCGAGGTTGCGGCCATCCGTGCAGAAAAGGGTATCGAGGCCGCGAAAGACTATATCGCAGAAAAGCTTGCGCGCGAAGGCAAGAAGATTGACCATTTCGCGCTTGTTGTTCCCGTTGGCGAGGCTACAAGACTTGTAAGACTTGAAAGCTTCCCCGATACATCCGAAATTCCGGTAACGGCACTCTCGGTCGGTGATGTTGCGTTTGCAGGTTTCCCCGGTGAGCCGTTTACAGAGGTAGGAAGAAGCGTAAAGAAGAACTCTCCGTTTGAACTCACGATTACCGCTTGCTGTGCAAACGGTTATGAGGGCTACTACCCGACAGAAAAGGTATTCAACGAGGGTGGATACGAAGCTGCAACAGCTCAGTATGCAAAGGGCACGGCAGAAAAGATTATCGAATGCTCAGGCGAAATCCTCAAAGAACTTCATAATAAGTAAAAACAAAACCGCAGAGGAACTTCCTCTGCGGTTTTCAACTTATTCAACAGTTACTTTCTTGATTACAACGGGGTCGAGGGGCTTGTCGGAGAAGTCGGTATCAACCTCTGCGATTTCGTCAACAACCTCGATTCCCTCAACGACGTGGCCGAATGCGGCATACTGACCGTCAAGGTGGGGTGAGTCCTTATGCATAATGAAGAACTGGCTTCCTGCGGAGTTCGGCATCATTGAACGAGCCATGGAGATAACGCCGCGAGTGTGCTTGATGGGGTTATCAACGCCGTTTGACTTAAACTCACCTTTGATTGTGTGTCCCGGGCCGCCTGTGCCTGTGCCGAGGGGGCAACCGCCCTGAATCATAAAACCGTAGATTACGCGGTGGAAGGTAAGACCGTCGTAAAAACCGTCGCGGACGAGCTTCTCAAAGTTCTCGCAGGTGATGGGAGCTGCGGTCGGGTCAAGCTCAACCTTTATTTTCTTTCCGTTTTCCATTTCAAAAACTATCATTATAATAATCCTCCATATAAAATAGGTATGAGATTATTATACACGATTTATCATAAAAGTCAATTTGCGAGGCAGATAAAAAGGTTTAAATATCCTGCGATAAGAAGCCAGATGCAGTAGGGGATTTGCAGAAGCCCTGCAACCTTGTCCTCGCGGTAGAACTTAACAGTCATAGCGATAACGACGGCGAGAAGCGCAAGAAGCCAGACAAAGGCAAAGCAGAACGCGCGCATATTAAAGAATATTATGCTCCAGAAGAAGTTGAAGAAAAGGTTTATCCCAAAAACGGATATTGCCGACGAGTTGGGGTTTTTAAGATAAACTCTTGCCGCACCGATGCCCATAAGGACATAGAGGATTGACCATACAATGGGGAAAACAATTGCAGGCGGAGTGAGCGGCGGTTTGGTAACAGTGTCAAAGACGTCCATATTGCCTCGGGTGAGAAACGCCGCAAGACCGCCGACCGCAAGCGGAATAAGGATAAAGGTGATGTACGTTTTAAGTTTTTTGCTCATATAAAATCGACCTCCTGACACCAAATATATGCAAAAAGGCTGTCTGCTATTCGGCAGACAGCCTTTTTAAAATGTATTCAAGGTAAAGCTTCAGGATATCAATGTCGTGGGTTTTATAAAGCATGCGCGAGCCGACGACGTCCTCAATCTCGTTTATGACGGGGCGGCCGTTGTGGTACATAATATCAATTCCGCAGAGCGCGAAATCAAAAAGCGAGCAGACCTTTTCGATAAGCGTTTCCTCTTCCTTTGAAAGCGTTACTGCCTCGACCTTTCCGCCGAGGGAGAAGTTGCTCCTGAAATCGCCTTCTGATGTGCGGAGAACTGCGGCAACTGCCTTTCCGCCGAGGATGTAAACTCTCATATCACGGCCGAGAGTCGTTGCGAGCGGCTGGATGACATACTCGTCGGGGGCGATGTCGCGTCGCGCCGATGCGTATTCCTCATCGTTTCTTATAATTCTTACGTTTTTGCCGCCGTGACCGCAGCACGGTTTTATAACGCAGGGGTATGACGCGATTTCGGGCGGAGAATCCTCGCTCTTTGCCGAAATCCACGGTATGACAGGAACGCCGTTTGCGTCGAGATATTCATACGTCCGCGCCTTGTTGTTGCAGATTTTTGAAACAAAACTGCCGTTGAAGCAGGGGATACCGCGCGCTTCAAGCGCCTCGGTAATGTCGGGGCGCATCGCGCGGATTATCGCGAAGTCGCACTTCTCCTCGGGGAGATGCTCTTCATCGCAGATAACGAGACGAAAATCTATTCCGAGCTCGTGCCCGTACTGTCTGTGAAGCTTTATGTAGTCGCGGTTTCGCTTTGCACCCTCGCGCTCGTAAACAAGAAATGCCGTCATTTCGCCACCTTCTTCGCTATGTGCTCTGCGATTAAGTCGGCAAGGTTAATGCCCGTGCAGTCGTAGGTGCTCTTAAAATGCGCGTTAGAGTTGACCTCGCAGAGAAGTGGGCCGCAATCTCCAAAGAGAATGTCGATTCCGCCAAAGTCAAGTCCAAGGCATCTCGATGCCTCCTCTGCAAGTGCGATTTCGGTTTCAGTAGGTGTATAGGGGAGAGTTTCTCCGCCGAGAGTCACGTTCGAGCGAAAATCAGAGCTGCTTCTTCTCTCCATAGCAGAGACGACCTTGTGTCCGACGACATTTATGCGTATGTCGCGTCCTGCGCTTTCCTTTATAAATTTCTGGAAGATAAGAGGCACTCTTTCACAACGCTTTATAATCTCAAGTGCTTCATCGCGGCTTTTCGCAAGATAAACCTGCGCGCCGAAAGAGCCAAACGCCTCTTTTATAACCATCGGATAGCCGAGCTTTTCCTCAATCGCATCAAAAAACGAGAGGTTGGTAAAGCCGATGTTCGGGAATGTCATCGGCGCAATGAACGTCTCGGGCATCGGAAGTCCCGTCAGCGCGAGGTGCATCTTTCTTTTATCATCGCAAAGCTCTATTGCGCGCGAAGAGTTGAAAACAGGGATGCTTGCTTCCTCAAACTCCCTTGCGAGGAGAATGTCCTTATCCCAGAAGAGGACAAAGTCGGGCTTTTCAGAAATGGGGAGAGACGAGCCGACAGAATGGGGAAAGTCCGCGTTGCCGCAAAGAGAAAGCTCCACTCCGAGATTTTCAAAAGAAGAAGCGAGCCGAGCGTAAATATCAGAGAATTTTTCGGTTTTCAAAAATGAATTGACGATGAGAAGTCCTCGCATAAAATGAGACCTCCGTAAATTTGATAAATAAAGTATAGCACAAAAATTTCTATGTCGCAACGAGTGCGAAAAACTTATTAAATATCGTTAAAAAATAAACATATTAAATTGACAGCATCTGACAAATGTGATATACTATCTCAGGTATTTTTAAGAAAAGGGGTTTTTGAAATGACATTATTCGGTGGAGTTATTCCTGTTACGGGAATAACGTTCCTTCTCTTCTGCGTGTTTGCGATTTCCGCTGTAGGTTACGCACTCGGCAGAATCACAATCAAGGGTGTTAACCTTGGTACCGCAGGCGTATTCATCGTCGCGCTTCTCTTCGGATGCTTTTTCTATTCTCCGCTTGAAGCACAGCTTGCTATCGGCGATGTGAACTATGCAGATAAAGCCCTCAAGGTTATTGAGAGCATGGGTCTTATCCTCTTCGTAACAGCGGTTGGCTTTATCGCAGGTCCGAAGTTCTTCTCAAATATGAAAAAGAACTTCAAGTCCTACATACTTCTCGGTATCGTTATCATCCTCGCAGGCGGACTTTCCGCAATCGGATGCATTTACCTCGGTAAGGTGTTCGGCTACGGCGCGGCAGGAACTTCCGAAGGCTTCACAGCTATGATTGTAGGTCTTCTCTCGGGTTCACTTACATCCACACCTGCTTTCTCCGCTGCAAAAGATACAGTTCTTCCTGAGCTTGAGAGCCTTGTTTCGGTAGGCCACGGTATTGCTTACATCTTCGGCGTTCTCGGCGTTGTTCTCTTCGTCCAGCTCGTTCCGAAGTTTATGAAGGCAAATATGGATGAAGAAAGAGCAAAGATTGCTGCTATTGATGATGGAAAAGTAAAGGAATATAACGGCAAGCTTATCGAGATTGACGGCTTTGGCTTTGCGGCGTTTGCTTTTGCGGCAATCGTAGGCGTTATCGTCGGTATGATAAAGATTCCGCTTTCTGCTGAAGGCTATGCTTCTCTTGCGGCCGGCACAGGTAAGATTGCAGGAACTGCTTTTTCGCTCACAACAACGGGCGGATGTCTCCTTATGGCACTCATCTTCGGCCACTTCGGAAGAATCGGAAAGATAAGCATTATGCCGCAGGAATCAACTCTTAAGATTTTCCGCGAGCTCGGTCTTATGCTCTTCCTTGTAGGCGCAGGTATCCCGGGTGGTGCAGAGTTCGTTCAGTACTTCGACGTAATGTATTTTATCTACGGCGTAATTATGACAATCTTCCCGATGATTATCGGATTCATCATCGCAAAGTACGTTCTCAAGCTTCCGCTCCTCAACAACCTCGGTTCAATCACGGGCGGTATGACTTCAACACCTGCTCTCGGCACTCTTATCAACACAGCAGGTACGGAAGAAGTTGCAGCAGCTTATGCTTCAACTTATCCGATCGCTCTTATTGCGGTTGTTCTTGTTTCCCAGTTCCTTATCCTTATTTTCAGATAAAAAATGCTTCAAGGCACTTCGGAAAACCGAAGTGCCTTGTTTTTTTTACCGTTATGTGTTAGAATAGAATAAATCTTTTAACAAAAGAGGGATGACAAATGAATCAGAGAGAAAAATTTTCATCGAGACTTGGATTTATCCTTATCTCCGCAGGATGTGCAATAGGCCTCGGCAACGTTTACCGCTTCCCGATTCTGACGGGCGCATACGGCGGTGCGTTGTTTGTGCTTATCTACATAGGCTTTTTGCTCCTTATGGGTCTTCCGATTATGACGATGGAGCTTGCTGTCGGTCGCGGAAGCCAGAGAAGTATTGCTTCTTCGTTTGACGTGCTTGAGAAGCCCGGTCAGAAGTGGCACTGGCTTAAGTTTACCGGTATGGCAGGTAACTATCTCCTTATGATGTTCTATACCGTCATTTCTGCATGGATGGTAATTTACTTCGGCAAATACCTGACAGGCTCTATCCTTCAGTATGAAACAGCAGAGGAGCTCGGCAATGTATTCGGAGGCGTCGTTACCAACACTCCGCTTCTTATCGTTGTAACCTTTGCGGTTATCCTTATCTGCTTCGGTATCTGCTCGCTCGGTCTTCAGAAGGGCGTTGAGAGAATTACGAAGTATATGATGATTGCGCTCTTCGTTCTTATGATTGCTCTTGCAGTATATTCCTGTACGCTCGGAAACGCTACAGAGGGTCTTAAGTTCTACCTCGTTCCGAACCTTGATGGCGTAAAGGAACACGGTCTCTGGACGGTAATCTCCGCTGCGATGGGGCAGTCGTTCTTTACGCTCAGCATCGGTATCGGCTCAATCGCAATTTTCGGAAGCTATATCAAAAAGGACAGAAGTCTTCCGGGCGAGGCGATTACCATTATGTCTCTTGATACAATGGTTGCTCTTATTTCGGGTCTTATCATCTTCCCGGCATGCTTTACCTACAACAACGGCGTTACGGCAGACGCTTCAAGCGTCGGTGCAAGCTTCCTTTTCACAACGCTCTCAAGTATCTTCAATGCGATGCCGTTTGGCAGAATCATCGGTACGCTCTTCTTTATCTTTATGATTTTTGCGGCGTTCTCAACCGTTATTGCGGTTTTCGAGAACATTATGTCCTTCTGGCTTGAGCTCACAAAGCTCAAGAGATGGCAGGTCGCGCTTATAAACATAGGTCTTATGTGCGTTCTTTGCCTGCCGTGCATTCTCGGCTTCACGGTCTGGGACGGTATTGCAATAGGTGGAAAGGGAATTATGGACCTTGAGGACTTCACGGTTTCAAACGTCCTTCTTCCGCTCGGAAGCCTTGCATACGTTCTCTTCTGTACGTCCCGTTACGGCTGGGGATGGGACAAATATTTTGCCGAGGTAAACGAAGGACGCGGTCTTAAGCTTGCAAAGTGGCTCCGTCCGTACCTCGCATATATTCTCCCCATCGTTCTTTTAGTTGTATTCCTTGTTTCGTCAATTTCCTTCTGGTTGTAATTGAACACAAAAAAGCCTGCCGGATGAAGGCCACAGCCACATAAGGCAGTCTTGCCCCGAAAAAC